>CAZFWN010000056.1:0-26998 GCA_964522745.1 uncultured Ktedonobacterales bacterium | reverse complement strand
TCAGCGCGCTGTCCAGCCGGTGCGCGTCGCGTTCGCGCTCGCGCAGGTAGCGCTCGATCTCGGTCCTCATCGAGCGCGGCACGTTGACGAACAGGCCGACCTTCTCAGTGACCTTCGCCCGCTTCTCCTTCTTTGCCGGCTCCTGCTCTGCCGGCTTGGCCTCGGCCTTCGCCTTCTTGCCAGCCTTCTTGCCGCGTGCCCTGGCGGCCTCCTTCTCCTTTGGCGCGGGACGAGCGACCTCCTGGCCCTTGATGAAATCGACCACGCGGGCTACTTCATAAGGCGGCAGTTCGCGCAGCAGGGCCAGGCCGGCATCGCGGTGTCCCTCAAACGATGAGAGGCACAGGTTGATGACGAACATCTCCTTATGATCGCGCACATCGCCGTGATCGGCGTACCACGCGGCCACCTGCACATAGAAGCGCGGGTCTTGCTCGATCATCTGCTTGTGAATCGGGTAGATGGCCGGCAGATTGCGGTGCGGCGTAGTCAGCAACGTATTTAACAAGGTCAGCCGGATGTCTTGCTCGCTCATAGTTTCCTACCCCCTACAAATACGCAAAATCCTACAACGCTGTGAGTTTCCTACCCAAACACGGCCTCTGGCCGGACGGTCATATTGCCGTTCTCGTGGCGTTCGATGACATAGGCGGCGAACTTTCCCACCCCCACGTCGAAGTGCTGGGCCAGCGCCCGCTTAATCTCCTGATCGCTGGAGCGGTCGCTCACATCGAGGTCTGCCGCCGGAAGCTGATGGCTGCGCCCCTGGAAGCGAATGTGAATCTGCGGAGTCGCGCGCTCGAAGGGAATTGCCATGATGGGTCTCCTCTCTCAGACAAACAAAAAGCGTGAAGGCCAATGGCCCTCACGCTCGACACAGCAAGACCGAATATCAGGTCTGTGCAGGGCGCGGCGGGCCTGCCGCCCAGGAGTTCTTCCTGGAGCCTCGCGGGGCCGATGGAGAGCGCATGCAGGAGGGATGCGCGAGTTGATAGTCTGTTCCCTGCATAATCGTCCTCTCAATCTTGCTCAGCAAACGCCGCCACAGGGGAAGTATGCTTCCCTGGATAGAAATTGTCAAAGCTACCGATAAGTATAGCCTATTTTTGCGATTTGTCAAGGGGTTTTGCGATGAATTTGTCTCTTTGGTCGTCAGAAAGGCCTAATTGCTCCTTCCTGACGTAGCCGCCACACAAGAGCGCCCGGCGCAAACCATCGCGCCGGGCGCTGCTTCGTGTCTGCCATCCTTGCTCACGCGACGTTTCTGGTGCGCCGTCGTTTGCCACCGATGCCTGCTCCCTTGGTGAAGAACTTGATAATCAGCAGCAGGAGACACGCGCCTCCAAACGCGGTCAAGAACGTCCAGAAGATACCGCTGCCACCGATATTGAACAGACCGAGGATAAACCCTCCGATCAGGCCGCCGACAATGCCGATCACGATGTTGCCGAGAATCCCAAGCTGATCGCCTTGAATGAGCCGGTCAGCCAGCGCACCGGCAAGCCCTCCAATGACGATCCATACGATCCACGTCCATACAGTGCCCAAAACGCTCGCCATGATGAAATGCTCTGCTGCCATCGGATGCTACTCCTTGCTCTTGATTCTAGCGCTGCTGATGGTTGCTCGCAAAAGGGCAGGTGACGCTTACAGAGTGAATAGACGGTGCAGAGGCATCCTTGCTGCTTTGCACATCATGTAGCGCGTGCATGATGTATACCAGCGCCTCTTGTTGAGGAGAGCGCTGATCTATCGCACCACCACGATTTTTCCATTGGCCTCATTTGCTTCCATCAACCGATGGGCATCGGGAAGTTGTTCAAACGAAAAGACTTTCGCTGGTTTGGCCTGATAGGTTCCGTCCGCCACGCGATCAACAATCAGTTGCATGGGAACGTCCGATGGCGGAAACTCCTTGGTTCCGAACGCGAAACTGGCAAAGGCATTGAGATGGACGCCAAAAGGCATGCTCGTAGCCCACTCAAATGAAATTGGCCCGTGCCCCCCTAGAAAGCCGGCCATGCACACGTAGCCATCCTTCCTTACCATGCGCAGCGAATCGAGCATCGTACTATCGCCGATGAGATCGAGGACACCATCGATCCCGTCTGCATACTGCGCTCTGACGGCGGCACTGAGCTGCCCATTCTCGATTAGCACCTCTGAAGCGCCCAGCGACTTCAGAAGCTGGGCCTTGCGCTCGCTTCGTGTCGAAGTCAAGACCGTGACACCGGCATGTGTCGCAACGTTGATAGCCGCCTGTCCGAGCGCAGATGCTCCACCGCGCACAAAGACTACTTGGCCGGCCCTGATGCGCAAATTGCCGAAGAGGCAACTCCAGGCCGTCGCGTAGGATTCGGGGATGGCAGCCAGGCTTGCCCAGTCCAGATTGGTTTGGAGCGGAAAGACAAAGCTCGAATGCACGCACGTATACTCGGCGTAGCTGCCATTGCGCGTGCGTCCCATCCCACCCATAATGGCAGCCACCGTTTGCCCACGTGCCAGGCGCCCGGTGGAATCATGCTCTACCTCTCCGACGCATTCGATGCCGCTGACCGGCGCGGCCTCAAACCAGGTGCCCGCGCGCATCTGGGTTTCCGCACGATTGATGCCAAAGGCGCGAACTTTGATCAAGACTTCGCCGTTCTCTGGAACAGGGGTGGGGAGGTCCGTCAATACCAACTGTTCGGGACCACCGTACTGGCTGATGACTACTGCTTGCATGGCTAGCTCCTTCTCGAATTAGCTTTATATGTTAGTTTTTACTAACGATGTTAGTATTATAGATACCCAAAAAGCGTTTTGTCAAGGGATAAAAATCCCAAAAAAGGGAATGAATGAGGGCGTTTTCGCCGCGACGGCAGCTAGCTAAACTTCTTGAGCAAGCCGGCGCGATAGAAGGCCAGCGGATCATTAAGCAAGAAGGGGAGATGCCCAAAGACTTCCAGAGCGATGAATCCCTGGAGAAAGGCATAGCAGTCCAGGAACAGCGCGACCACCGGGAGTGTGTAGCCATATCCCTGGCACCAGGCGAGAAAGTCGTCATTGACGGTCTCTGGAGCGAGGTCAGGGGGACTCAGTTGGGGAGCCAGCAGGTGTTCATCCCAGGCACGCTGCACGAGATCCAATAACACTTTGAGGCTGCGGCGCGCCGGGGGAAGCGTCTGCTCGACTGGAGCCATATAGCCAGGGATAGGAGTGCCGGCCATCAGGGCGAATTCCGTCGGATGCTCCAGCGCCCATTGCCGATAGGCAAGCAAAGTTGTGAGCAGGCACTCAATGGTCTGGTGCGCCTGGCAGGACGCGCTGGCCTGCTCCAGTGTTTCAGCCTGATTCGTATAGCTATCGACGAGCAGGTCGGTCACCAGATCATCGCGGCTGGCATAGTAATTATACAAGGACGGGGCGCTCATGCCCATCTCAGCGGCGATGCCGCGCAGCGAAAGCGAGGCCGCCGTACCCTGCTTTGCCATCTGTTGGCGAGCGATCTGCTTGATTTCCTGGCGCGTCTGCTCATGTCTCCGCGCGCGTCTGCTCACAGCCATTGCCTTCCCTCGCTTCTCTGCACGTAAAGAAATACTAACGACGTTAATATTTCTTGTCAAGAGCGGTGATCCTCTTGACTCTCTTTATATCGAACCGTTATAATACTAACGTATCGATATAAAGGGAAGGAGGAAGAACCTATGTCGGAGCCGAACAACCACCACCCGCAGGGCGACGAGTGCGGGCAGCGGGGCCGGGGGCGTGGCTGGAACCTCAACCCGGTTTATGAACTGCTGGTGCTGGGCGAACTGATGGTCCAGCCGATGTATGGCTACCAACTGCATGAGGTTGCCAACAAGCTGCTGGGGCCGTTTCATGCCTTGAGTTGGGGCACGCTCTACCCGCTCATCTGGCGGCTGGAGCGCCAGGGCCTGACCGCCTCCGAAACCGAACACCGGCATGGACACTTCTTTCACGGCGCACGCGGCCAGCCGCGCCGCATGTATCAGATTACCGAAGCGGGCCGCCAGCGCTTCTTCGCGCTGATGCTCGATCCCGGCGAATACAACCGCGACTATCCCGATCTCTTTGCTATTAAGCTGCCCAAGTTTGGCTTTCTGACCCCTGACCAGCAGCGAACCGTTCTTGGGCACTACCAGGGGTATCTGCTCTCTCTACGCGACTACTACCAGGCCGGTTGCAGTGAGGTAGCAGACCTCCCAGGCATTCTCGATAGCGAGCGCCCACACATTTTGCAACTGTTCGACTACAAGATTCATTCCCTGGACGCCGAACTCGCCTGGCTGGAAAGCAAGATCGCCAGCCTGGGGGAGCGCGGCTCGTAACCCTCCTCTTTCCGAAAATGCGCTGCCCGCGTGGAATAGAGTGGGGTTGGACAGAGATCACAGTCTATGAAGGAGTATTCATGACTCAGGAACACTTGCGCGTGACACGCGGCAGGCCAGCCATTCTGGCTGAAGGGCTGAAGAAGCGCTTCGGCGAGACGCAGGCGCTGCGTGGTCTGGACCTGATCGCCGAGGAGGGCAAGATACTTGGCCTCCTTGGACCCAACGGCGCCGGCAAGACCACTGCCGTCCGTATCTTTGCCACCCTCTTGAGGCCAGACGCCGGGCGGGCGGAAGTCGCCGGCTTCGATGTCGTCAAGCAAGCCGATCAATTGCGCTCGCAGATTGGCCTGACCGGCCAGTATGCTGCTGTAGATGAACACCTCACCGGGCGGGAGAATCTGGAGATGGTCGGGCGGCTCTACCACCTGCCCAGGGCGACGGCCCGGCGGCGGGCAGATGAACTGCTGGAGCGCTTTGGCCTGGCCGACGCCGCCAACCGCACCCTCAAGACCTACTCTGGCGGGATGCGCCGCCGCCTTGACCTGGCCGCCAGCCTGATCGTCTCGCCGCCCATCCTCTTCCTTGATGAGCCAACTACCGGCCTGGACGTGCGCAGCCGACTGGCGATGTGGGAGGTTATTGGCGAACTGGTCAAAGGCGGGGCAACCGTTCTGCTGACCACCCAATACCTGGAAGAGGCCGACCAGCTTGCCGATCAGATCGCTGTGATCGATCAGGGCTTAGTCATCGCCAGAGGCACCTCGGATGAACTCAAAGCCCAGATGGGCGGCGAGCGCCTGGAGGTGACCGTCGCGCGCGGCAGCGACTTCCAGGCCGCCATCCGCGCCCTGACGCCTTATAGCGAAGGTGAACTGCGGATCGACAGAGACCAGCGACGTATCACTGCGCCCATGCCTGGCGGCGCGCGCCTGCTATCGAGCGTCGTGCGTGATCTCGATGCCGCCGGCGTACAGCTTGATGATCTGGGCCTGCGCCGGCCCACACTCGATGAGGTCTTCCTGGCCCTGACCGGCCACGCGGCGGAAGCGCTCGACGGCCAGCAGGCGGCCTCAGTTGCGCCGGGCGAGCGCTCCGAGGGCCGCCCCAAAGAAAGGACACTCGCGTGAGCAGCCTTACGCAGCCACAAACCGGCAGCCTGCAACCGCTGCGGCGCAGCCGCTTCTATTGGGCTATCGCCGACGCGCTGGTGCTGGCGAAACGCCATCTTACCCGCATTCCACGCATCCCAGAGGAACTGGTTTTCGCCACTATTCAGCCGGTAATGTTTGTGCTGCTCTTCCGCTACGTCTTTGGCGGCGCCATCGCAGTGAGCGGCACCACCTATGTCAACTATCTGATGGCCGGCATCTTCGTGCAAACGATGGCCTTTGGTTCGGTATCAACCGGCATCGGCCTGGCCGAAGACTTACAGCGCGGCCTGGTGGACCGCTTCCGCTCGCTGCCCATGTCGCGCTCCGCCGTGCTGACAGGCCGCACCATCGCCGATATGGTGCGCAATATCTTTGTCGTTCTGGTGATGCTGATCGTGGGCCTGCTGGTTGGCTTCCGCCCGACGGGCAGCGCCCTGGGCTGGCTCGCCGGCGCCGGGCTGCTCTTGCTCTTTAGCTTCGCGCTCTCCTGGGTTGGCGCGACCATTGGGCTGCTGGTGCGCAGTGTGGAGGCGGCGCAATCTGCCGGCTTCATCTGGCTCTTCCCGCTGACCTTCGCCAGCAGCGCCTTCGTGCCCACCAGCAGCATGCCCACCTGGCTGCGCAACTTTGCCGAACACCAGCCGGTGACACTGGTGGTCAACACCGTGCGCGACTTTGTGCTGGGCCAGTCTATCGGCTCCGATGGTTGGCAAGCGCTGGTCTGGTGTCTGGGTCTGTTGATCGTCTTTGTGCCACTCTCGATCTGGGCCTACGGCCAGCGCACCGCACGCTAAGTTCGCTGGCACCGCTCTCATTGCCATGCCACCAGGAGAGGCCCTGCTGCCGCAGCAGGGCCTCTCCTCCTCAAAAGAAGCTACAGTGGTCTCCCTACAGAAGATGGGAGAGCGCCAGTTTTATCCTTGTCCTCGCCCCATCTAGGAATAATTGGCATCGAAACTGCTGAAGAACCCTCGACATTTTCTCGACTTGCTCTGGACAAACGAGCCAGGTGTGTTATAATAGAGCAGTTACATACTCTGGCTTATCCCACGACGGCGCTCGTTACCAGGAAGCTCTGTGAAGTGCAAGGAAGAAGTGCAAGGAAAAAGAACGATGCGCGAAGTAACCGTCTTACTCGTAGAGGACAACACCGAACTCTTAGAACTTCTCATGCTCTCGCTCCCGGCCCTGGGTCCATTCCGCGTCTTTGGAGCGCCTGATGGAGTGGCCGGTTTGATGCAATTTTCAGAACTCCACCCCGATTGCGCCGTCATTGATGTTCGCATGCCGGAACTCAATGGCTATCAGCTTGTCCGTATCCTGCGCGGCGATCCTGAGACCGCCGCCACGCCGCTCATCATCCTCACGGCTCTCACACAAGAGCGCGACCAGTTTGCCGGCCTGGCATCAGGAGCAGACCTTTTCCTGACGAAACCCGTTTTGCCCTCTGATCTGGCGCAGGCCATTGAGCAGGTCATGGCGCGCACTTCAGCAGAACGTGAAGATGCCTATCTTTCACTGGTAGAAAAAAGCGTTGCATTGGAGGCTCAGGATGAGTAGTGAGGAAACCATACTCCTTTCTGCCACGCTCGATGAAGCCCAGATCGCCCAGGAATTCATGCTCACCAGGCGCTTGCAGATCATCTCGGTCATTGCGCGAGTCTTTGGTGTCCTCCTTAGTCTCTTCTTGCTGCTCTATGTTGCGCTGCTTGCCTTGCAAATCCCAGGCGCTCAGGGAACCATCGGCTGGATCGCGGTCGTCGTTTTGATCGCGTGCGACAGCCTGTTTTTTATGGCTGCCCGCGCTGCTGCCAGAAAGCGCCTGCAAAGAGCCACCGTGAGTCTCTTGCTGGGGGTAGATAGTGCGAGTATAGGATTTCTCTACTTCTGGTCCACCATTTTGGGGCATAAAGGCGATCCATTTGCCTTTGTGCAATTTATATCGCTTTCCCTGACGATTATCCTTGCCGGAACCCTTGGCACCGCCCGGTTGGCACTTGCTACCACGATACTTATGAATGTGGTCACGCTGCTGTTTGGATTGGCCTACGCCTCCTCTGAGCTGGCGTTGTTCTTAACTACTGGGATTTTGGATGAGTGGGCAATATTTACTATCTCTGCTGTCATGGCTTCCAGTTATCGTCAGACCCTCCGCGATGTGAGCCTGGCCTACGCCCACTCTCGCCAGTTGGAGGAACTCAAAGAACGCTTCATTACCAATGTGAATCACGAACTGCGCACGCCGGTGATGACGGTCCTGGGCTATATCGACTTTCTCCAGCAAACCTGGCAGAAGCTCCCGCCCGAACAACTGACTCGTAGCTTTCAGAAAGCCCGCGAGGTCGGCGAGCAACTGATGCGGCTGATCGAAAGCATCCTGGACGTGCGCCGCATCGATGAGACGCAGCTTAAAAACCCGGAGCCGGTGATGCTTCGCTCTGTTCTCAGCCAGGCGTGGAAACTTGTTGACCCGCGAGAAGCACGTTTAGAAGGACGACCTTTCTCCCTCAAGATTCCCGCAGGGCTGGCAGTGTGGGGGGAAACAACGCGCATTCAGCAAGTGCTGACCAACCTGATCTCCAATGCAGGCAAATATTCTCCGCCGGGTACGCCCATCGAAGTCATGGCCCAGATCGTTCCTGGCTCAGCGAAGAGCAAATTGAAACGGAAACCAGGCGAGCAGACGAGTGAGCAAGAACTGGTGGAGATCACCGTCCGTGACTATGGCTTTGGCGTGCCGCCAGAGCAGATTCCGCTGCTCTTCAATCGCTTTGTCCGCCTCCCGCGTGATCTCGCTTCCACTACCGTCGGGAATGGTCTGGGCTTGTATTTGTGTCGCGCGCTGGTCACAGCTATGCAAGGACAGATTTGGGTTGAAAGTACAGGTGTTGTAGGAGAAGGCTCTACGTTCCACATTCAGCTTCCGCTCTGCCAGGTTGGCGCTGTGCAGGAGGTTGTCAATCCCCGTTCCTCGTAGCTCTGCCTCGTAGATACGCACAGTAAGTACGTATGGTGGCACCCATGTGGCACTTGTGAAGGAGAACTGTTGTGCCCCCAACCCCTCTTCTTGCCCTGGAAAACCCTTTTGTTGGCGTCTTGCATCCTCAAGCAGAAGAACTTCGCGTCTATGGCCGAACCTGGGCGCAGCGCGTGGGCCTGGTGAACACGCCCGCCGAACTCGAACGTTTTGATGCAGCCCTGTATTGGCAATTGGTTGCAGAAGCCTATCCAACGGTCCCCTGGGAGATTTTAACCATCGCGCATGATTGGAGTTGTTGGGGCTTCTTCATGGATGATTTCGACGATGCCAGCGAAGCGGCCACGCAACCTGGGGCTTTGCGCCACTTCTTCGCGCAGGTGTTGGCGATCCTTCGAGATGCGCCCCTCCCTGGCGAGCTTCCGCCCCTGCTGCATGTGGTTGCGGATGTGTGGAAGCGCATGCACCAGCACAGTTCAAGCGAGTGGCGACGCCGATTTCATGACACGCTGGCGGATAGCTTTGCCGCCTACCAATGGGAGGCGCAGAATCGCGTTGCCCGGCACATTCCTCCTGTGGCCGAGTATGTCGATTATCGGCGGAAAACCGGCGGTTGGAGAACCCTGGTCCTTTTGGTTGATCTCGCCGAAGGGCGCACCGTGCCTGGGCACGTCTTTGGCAATCCGACCCTCCAGCATTTGCTGGATACCGCCAATAATATTATTTGCTGGGCGAATGACCTCCTCTCCTATGAGAAAGAACGCGCCATTGGCGATGTACATAACCTCGTCCGTGTGGTGCAGTCAGAGTATCGACTCACCGAGGAAGCTGCTGTCGGGTTGGTGGTCAAGTGGCACAATCAGGCGGTACACCTGTGGAAACATCTGGTGCAGCATGTGCCGCGCTGGGAGTCTGAATATGCCCAGCATATTCAGGCATATCTCGCATTCAGCGAACACTATATCTACTCCAATTGTATCTGGTCTCAGGTATCAGGGCGCTACCAATCGCGCGTAGCCTGAGAGGGAGGGGCGATTGAGTTGTCCTGTCCCTGAGAAGGGTTGCCCATCTATTTTTCCTACTTTTCTTTCCTTCCTGCCATTACATATTGTAGAATCTTGTTACACAACCGCTAGCCACAACTGTTGCTAGCGGTCTATGTGTTTGCTGCTTCGTAGGGGAGTCATTCATCGCACCGTCAGACACGTGATCGGTTGCAGGAGATCATAGATTGCTCATGCTGAGTGTGTGAAAAGAAGTCCGGGTGCGGCTCTTTCATCCCGGAGACCACACAGTATACTAGCGCAAGCTACTAGATCAGAAGGATCGATGTCTACCGGCCAAACCCTTGCACATCCCATTGCCGTTGTCCCTCCATTTTCCGCCCATGTCGTTTCCCCTGGCTCACCAGCCGAGCAGCAGGCTCGGCTGCTACAGATGCAGCGTTATATCCGCGCCTGTAGTCCAAGTCCGAATGCCTATGTGCAGTATCGGGAAACAGTCGATGGTGTTCCACAGCGCACCATCCCACTGGTGATCTGGCGTCGGGATTCGTCGCCGTCCGAGCTTCCCGTAGGCACGGCCTCCTTAGAATTGTCCTCAGCCACGACGGTTGAGGAGATCGTGCAATTTACGCCTGGCTCTCCAACCGCTGGCGTTCTCTCGCGGGGCGTGTTTGCAGAGGTTGGTGGGTTTGCGACGCGGTCTGATCTGACCTGGGCCGAGGTGCTTGATGTGCTTGATACCATTGGGATCGCTGTTGTTCAGCTTGCCAGGCAATATGGGATTGAGTGGTTCTGGTTCTTTCCCCGGCGCACAATGATGTATTTGTTGCTGGCGGAAATCCCCGGACTGCTGCCGCCCTATCACTTTTCCCTCTGCCCTGATGTGTCGGGTTGGAACGAGGAGAGCGCTATCTTAGCGAAAATACGCAAGCTCCATATGAAAGAATTGCCCATTTCTCCAGATCAACTGCCGGCTGTCTATCGGATTACCCCCACTGCTCTCGCCGATGACGTGCTTCGGCGGCTGCGCTTCTTGGAACTGCGGCGACAAACACCCGACCTGTCTCGATGGCTGCAAACAGCGATGCGCCAGGCTCAGCAGCATGTGCATTGCCAGGTCGCTCTGTTGAATGGGCAAAGAAAGTTAGAAGCAAGCAAAACTGGGAACAGGTAGGGAACCGCCCACCCTATCAGTATTCGTGTGTTAAACAAGCCTTCAGATTCGTTAAAGGAGCGATAGATGAGCTACCGGGCAAGTAATTATCAGGGCCGAGCATCCTCTTCACTAAAAATGTCGCAGTCGATGGTCAAGGTTCCAGAGGCATCTGGCCCGAAAGGTGATGCAGGCAATCAAGGTATTGTGCGCCGGCAGGGATTGGTGGGCTGGTGGCTGAGTCTCACAGCTCCTCCCTGGCCTGCCCAGACGATCCCAACCTTGGAGCGCGAACGCCTGCGCAAAGCCGAACTCACCAGTTTCAGCATTTTAGCCATTTTTGCCTTCCTGCTGGCGCTGCTCTCAAACAGTCTGGCCGAGCCTACCACTGGTCAGGCGGTGGTTGCTATTGGTGTCTGTCTCTTGATTGCTGCTATTCTCAATCGGACCGGACGTACCCGCTTAGCAGCCTATCTGATACCAAGCGTACTGACGCTGCTCATGGCGCTTACCGTGTTGCGCGGACCGGGAGGTGCTGGAGAGATTCAGTTGATGGGCCTTCCGATCTTTGATCTCTTCGCTATCCCTATCATTCTGGTCTCCCTCATCGGAGACCGGCGGGCCACCTGGGCTTTCGCCGCCATTACCATCGCTTTTGTCGTCGGGGCCATCTTGCTTGAACCGCACGCGCACATTCTGGTTGCCAATGGCGTGTCCTTTGATGACATCTCCTATGCCATCAAAAATTTCGGCGGTGAGTGGGGCGTGATGAACCGGCATGTGGCGCTGCTCTTCTTTGCCGCGCTCTTTGGCTGGATGGGCGCTCGCTCGGTTGATAACGCTATCGCCCGCGCTGACCGCGCCGAGGAAATAGCCCGGCTGGAACATGCCATTGCCGAGCAGAAAAAGGAATTAGAGGCAGGCATCGCCGAGATTTTGGAGACCCATGTGCGCGTCGCCAATGGTGACTTTGCGGCCCGTGCCCCCTTGGGACAGGAGCATATCCTCTGGCAGATTGCCTATTCGCTGAACAATCTCCTGGCACGCTTGCAGCGCAGTGCGGATTCTGAGCATCTGCTGCGCCGCACCCAGTCGGAAATTGGGCGGCTGGTGTGGGAGATACAACGAGCGAAGGGCGGTCAAATCCCCATCTGGCCCCCGAAGAGCGGAACGCTGCTGGACCCGCTCCTTGAGGAATTCAACGCGGGCCGCAGCCAACACTGGCGCTGAGGTTACAGCGCCAGCGCCCGCCAGCGCGGATCGGATGATTCTAGCAGGAAGCGCAGAATCTCGATCAGCATTGCCAGCGGGCGCTCGCCCCAGGAATGGGCCGGCTGCGGCCCGCGTTTGAGCAGCCAGAGCGCAATCTGAAGCTGCCGCCAGAGGATGCGCGCCTCCGCCGTCTCGTCATGGTCCAGCAGGGCGATCTCCCGGTGCCCTTCCAACATGAACGGGACGGCGCGCAGCGGGATACCGGCGAAATCCCAGGCGGCATCACCCCAACCGGAACTGCCCCAATCCAGCACGGCCAGGTAGTCCAGACCGCCTGGCTGCACGATCAGGTTGGTAGTCTGCGAATCTCCATGTAAAAAGCGCTGTGGCACCTCAGCCAGCGCGTAGGGCGCCAGCCGCTCCAGCAGGCGCTCGAACCAGCGCGCCTCCAGCGCGGTAAAGTGCCCGGCGCTCGCCAGTGCCTCTGGGTCGCCGCGAATGTCGCGGCACGCCCCAATCTCCTCAGGCGGCAATTGCTCCGGCGTAACCTGCGTATGCAGGCGCGCCAGGTCTCTGCCCAGCGCTCGCCAGACCTCCGGCGTCGCCTCTGGCTCCAGATCGAGCAGCCCCAGCGTCTCACCCTCCACACGCTCATACAGCGCGTAGGGCACTGGCAAGAGCGAGCAGGATTCATCAAAAGCGATGATGGCCGGCGTCTGCACCCCGGCGGCCCGCGCCGCTGGCACTACCCTGGTCTCTTTGCGCAGCAGGTTGATGATGTAGGGATGCTCGCGTGGCACGCGCAAGATTAGCTTGTCGCCAAAGCGATAGACGCGGTTGGTGATGCAGACGTCTGGCAGCGGCGTGATCTGGCTCGCCGAAAGATGATACTGCCCAGCGAGGGCGGCTAACGCTTCGTCGGAAAGCGCGGGAACGTCTGGCAAGTGCATGGCAGGAATGGCTCCTCAAACCTCGTACTGCGGCAAAGCAACCTGTACACGTATGTTACACTATGTCTCAGTTCAAGACATGACGAATGGTTCAGGTTATTTCCTGGCAGGTATCGCGGCTGGGGCCAGCATACCACCTCTTGCCAGGTGCGTCCACGAACTCAACGAGGAGGGGGATGAGCTTATGTCGATCAAATGGGTGTTTCGAGCAGAGGGGTTGCTCCTGATGGTCACGATCTTGAGCCTGCTTCTCTCGGCCTGTGCCACTCCCGCTAGCACCCAGACGGACTATGGGGTGAGCGGGAAGACGATCAACCTGGGCATTCTGACCCCCCTTTCCGGGCCGGTGGCTGACCCGATTGGCAAGCCGCTGACGCGCGGCATTGAGGTCTTCTTCGATGCGATCAATGCCCAGGGTGGTATTGACGGCTACAAGGTACATCTGATAGAAAAGGATACGAAGTACGACCCGCAGCAAGAGGCCGTCGCGTACAATCAGATCTATCATCAGGTGCTGATGATTGCCGAGAGCCTGGGGACGGAACCAACCTTTGCTATCGAACACCAGTCATTCTTCGATCATATGCTGGTCTCGGCGGCGACGCTTTCTTCCTCCCTGGCGCGGGAGAAGTATCTCTTTCTGGTCGGCACGCCATACCGGCTGCAAGTGGAAAACGCCTTTGATTATGTGGTACGTCAGCTAGGGATTCAAAATCCCAAGACCGGCATTATCTATCAACGGGATGACTACGGCGTGGATGGTCTGACCGGCTACAGCGAGGCCGTCTCGTTCTACCACTTGCAGAATGTAGCGGAAGCCAACATCGCCTCAGGCCAGCAAGATGTCAGCGTGGAGGTCTCGCAGATGAAGGCAGCGGGCGCGCAGTATGTCATTTTGACGACCACGCCTGGGGATACCGCCAATATCATCCTGACGGCCCACGCGCTGGGCTATGACCCACGATGGATTATGCAGAGCGCGGCCTATTCGACGCTGCTGCTGGGCGTGCCGGCGCTGGCGCCGCTGCTGACACAGCATGCCTGGGATGTGAACCAGGGAGCCGATTGGGGCGATACCAGCAAGCCAGGCATGGTGGAGATGCTGCGCAATGTGCAGCAGTATGCCTTGGACCAGAAGCCGGATGGCTTCTTTGAGTTTGGCTATACCGAGGCCAAAGTGACCTATGCCATCTTGAAGAAGGCGGCTGACAGCGGTAATCTGACGCGCGATGGCCTCTTCAAAGCCTTCGAGTCTATTGGCACGATTGATCTGGGCGGGCTGTATCCGCCGGCGCACTATGGCTCGTCTGGCAACCCCAATGACCGGGTGCCCACGCGCGACAATACGGTCTATGCGATTGATCCCACCGCTGTAGGCACAGCCACGTTGAGGAGCCTCAGCGGCGATTTCGTCGGCCAGGCAGCCCAGCAATCGCAGTTCTAGCTGCCGCCGGGATGCTCTCCTGGTTTCTATTGGTACTTAGGGCGCTGCGCCTGACTGCGAGAGGAGGGAAAGCGTGCTATGAATTTGCTTGATTTTATCTTGCGGCTGGCCGCTGCGCTCGTATTCGGGTCGATGATCGGCGTCGAACGCCAGTATCACCAGCGCACCGCCGGGCTGCGTACCGGAGCGCTGGTGTCGTCCGGGTCAGCCCTGTTTGTGCTGGTGGCGGCCCTGACGCCCAGCGATTCGTCTCCGCTGCGCATTGCTCCCCAGATCGTGACCGGCGTAGGCTTCCTCTGCGCGGGCGTGATTATGCGCGATGGCCTGCATATACGTGGATTAAACACCGCAGGCACCCTCTGGTGCGCCTGTGGCATCGGGGTGCTGGCCGGGGCGGGCTACTATCTGCCGGCGCTGGCTGGAACAGTCATGGTGCTAGCCGCCAATGTGGTACTGCGCCCGCTGGCAACGCTGATCAGCAATCATGCTCCAGAGCCTGCCGAGGTTGCCGTCTGCTATCTGCTGCGCCTCACCGTTCAGACTTCCCAGGAGCTTCTGCTGCGTTCGCTCTTGCTGCAAGAACTCACCGGGGGCGCCATCGGCTTGCAAGCGCTCCAAAGCAGCAAAGATGCCCAGAACCCGACGCAGGTTGAAGTCTGCGCCCGCTTGCAGTGCGATGGGCGCCAGGATCAACTGCTCGAACGCATTGTAGGGCGGCTCAGTCTGGAAACGGGTGTCAACTCAGTGCGCTGGGAGGTTGCCCCCACCGAAGAGGGCGAGAGTCTGGCGAAGCTGGCGCTCACCAGCGGCGCTCAGACCAAAGGGGCCAGTTCAGGCGATCTTCCGAAGCAAAAAGGCGAGTAATAATGACAAACGTTGACATTGCGCAGCAGCGACTCCATAACCAACACCTGACAGCACCTACGTTTGAGAAGCCGGGCGATGTCGTGGCCTGGTTTGGCGCCGTCCAGGCGCAGGATTATCTCGGCTCGCTTTGGGCCGTTGGGCTGCGCATGCAGCAGGCCACTGAAGCCGCTATCGAACAGGCCATAGCAGATGGGGTGATCGTGCGCACCCATCCCATGCGCGGCACCTGGCATTTTGTCGCCGCCGTCGATATTCGCTGGCTGCTGAGCCTGATGGCGCCACGCACCATTGCCAGTGCTGCCGGCTGGTATCGCCGGCTTGAATTAGATGATACGACCTTTGCGAAAAGCAACGTGGTGTTTGCTAGAACCCTCATGGGTGGGAAGCAGCTCACCCGCAAAGAACTGGCTGCCGCGCATGAGCAGGCGGGTATCTCTACAGCGGACCTTCGCATGACGTTTCTTTTAAGCCGCGCTGAGGCGGAGGGGCTGATCTGTTCTGGCGCCCGGCGCGGCAAGCAATTTACCTATGCCCTGCTGGATGAATTGGTGCCGCCCTCCAAGACCCTTGCGCGCGAGGAAGCGGTGGCCGAACTGGTGCGCCGCTATTTTACCAGTCATGGGCCAGCCACTGTGCAGGATTTTGTCTGGTGGTCTGGCCTCACCACCGCCGACGCCAGGGCTGGCCTGGCAATGGTGAAGTCGCATCTGATCCAGCAGGTGATTGACGGCCAGACCTACTGGCTTGCCCCGTCTACCCCCACCGCGTCCGTCGTCTCGCCAACGGCATACCTGCTGCCGCCGTATGATGAATATACGGTAGCCTATACAGATCGCAGCGCCGTGCTTGACCCGGCCTATGCCGAACAGACAAGAAATGGCATCTTCAGCCCGGTCATGGTGGTCGATGGTCAGATCGTTGGCACCTGGACGCGCACCTTCAAAAAAAACAGCGTTGTCCTTGCAACCAGCCTCTTTATCGCGTTGAGCCAGACCCAGGAGCAGGCGCTTGCTGCCGCCGGGCAGCGCTATAGCCAATTTATTGGAATGGCCGTTCTTTCGCCGTCCGAAGGATAACACTATTAGCTCGCGGCAGCCAATTCCCGTGCTGCTTTGGCGGCGCGGCGCATATAGCCGCGCTTGAAAAGCTTGTAGATGGTCTCGATCTCGCTGTGCGCCGCGCTGCTCTCCATCTGCGCCAGCGTGCGCAGCATCTGGGCGGCCAATGCCCGGCGCGGGGTCGATCCCCACTCCTCAATCTGCCGGCTCAGCAATGGCACCAGCCGGTCATCGGCCAGCACGCCCAGCAGCGGCAGCAGCCACTGCTCTTTCCCGCTGGCCCTGTTGCTCAGCCAGCCCCGGAACAGCTTCAGCGCCAGTGTGCCTGCGCTGTTGCAGTCGATCAGCGCCAGCGCCTGCTGCACCTCTGGATCAAGCGCCTGTTTGTCCTTGCTGCGCGACTGGCGGTACAGCAGATAGTTGAGGACGGCGGGTGGCACCTCCGCGCCAGTCATCCAGCGCTGCGCTGGCGCCTCGGCGAGATCAAGCCAGGCCAGGATAGGTTTAGGCAGATACTTAAAATGGACCTCGCTTTTGGCCGTCAGCCGCTGGGTGGTCAGCGAGCGCGCCGCCTCGTCCGGCCCGTTGTAGCCTGGCAAGCCAAGGCCATCGATAATGACCTGCCTGATCTGCTGAGATTTTTCCACCTCCAGACGGCCCATCAGCAACACTCTGGCCCGCTCGCCGCCTACCTGCAAGAGCGCCTGCGCGGCGGATAGGCGTATCTCGCTGTTGAAGCCGCTCAGATAGAGCGCCACGCCCTCAATGACCGACTCGCCCTGCTTCGCCAGCCACGCGCCGCAGGTCGAGCGAATCCGTTTCGCGGGATGGGCCAGCAGAGACAGTGCATACTCCTGCTGCCCGTCCCAGGGTTCTTTAAGCAGCGCCTTGACGGCCTCAAGGGCTACATCTCGCTGGCCTTCCGCCACGCAGCGTTGCAGCACTGGACGCGCCTGCTCAATGCCCTCTTTTGCCAGCAGTCTGACGGCCAGACTGCCAATTTGAGGATGTCGGCTCATGGTCATCTCTTCGGCCAGAGGTCGGTATTTCACCGGATCGAAGGTGAAGGCCGCCGATAATCCGGTGGTTTGCAAATAGGTGTGCCAGCGTTGATTGCTGTCTGGAGGGGTGTGTGCTGCCTCGACGGCCAGATCAATATGCTGGGCCTTGTCGTGTTTCAGCAGCGCCTCCAGCGCGAGTCGCCGGGAGTGGAGCGTGCCCGGACTTTCCGGGCCGGCAATCTTCCGGGCATAGCCGGCGAAGCGCGCTGGATCGGCTTGCAGCAGCATCTGAGCGCACAGGCCAAGATTGGTGCTATAGCTCTGATCTTGTTCGTCCTGCACCTGCTGGGCAAGCTGCTCTGCTTTATCCAACAGCGGCGGCTGAGCAAAGAGCAGCAGGCTGATACATGCCAGCAGACCTCTTCTGGGCGTGTGCTGCAACGTCTCATAGATCTTTTCAAAGTGGGTAGGAAGAAACGCGATCAAAAACTTGCTCAGCATCGTCGGATTATTATGGGTGTGGTAGTAGTAATACTGTGGGTAAGGTGTTACCGCCTTCAGCGCGTACTCCAGGATGCGCTCTTCGTTGAGGCCCCGGCTGAGCAGGTACTCCCGCACCTGCTCAACTGGTCCTGCCCAGCCGATTTGTCGGAAGAGCGCCGGGATATGATCGATGGCGAGATAGATGTCCACAAGGCGCTGATCGAGCATCTCCAGGCTCGCGGCGTTCTGACGAGGGAACGAGGAGAAAAGCGCATATGGATTGCGGCCCTCATCAGCCTGCCAGGCTTCTTGCACCTCGGCCAGCGACCCCTGGCCGGAGAGATAACCAGTGACGGCAGCGATGAGGGGTTCAGGATAGTGGACAGAGCGACTATAGCGCTCGATGGTAGCGATGCGTTCTGCGTCTTCCATTGGCATCTCTCCTGGCAGGTTTTTACTCTCTGTCTGACACCTCCCTATTCCTTGCGGGCAGCACATTTTCGGAAGCCGCGCGTGAGAACTGTCACGCGGCATTCATCATCAGAATCTCAGCTTACAGCCTCATGTGCACTACTTGAGTAGCACCGGACATGCTCGGCTCGCGTAGCGTGCTGTGGGTGGCTTATAAGGATGGGTTGCAAACACACATGGTTGAGCGCACTGGCAGCCGTTCGCTGGCATCCGCTCGCAGGTGCTTTCGTCGCTACAGGAATACGGCTGCTCGTCAAAACAGGCGGCGCCTTCCCTCGCGCCTTCAGCCAGAGGGCCAGCGCACCCGGCAGAGCGCCGATGCGGGACAGCATGTGTGCTGTTTGCTGCGGAGAGACCGCCGTGGCTTCCCTCGCCCGGCGCTCCTGCTCCGCATCGCTCCAGACCTGCTGCTGGCGCGCTTTCTCAAGTTCGTACCGATCTATAGGATCGTACATCATGATGGCTGATCCTTTCTTTTGGGCCATGTGGGAAGCAGCCAGCGCTGCTCCTACTGGATGGTGACCATTTTGGTCAAGATGACTAATCCCTCGGCTTCCACTTCGTTGCGCAGCCGTAGGGTTCCTGTCGCCCGCAGCACCGTCCCCGGCTGAAAGTTCACGGATGTTCCATGCGTGACCGGGGTTTCGCTGTTCCAGCGGAAGCGCAGCATATGCTCAGTTCGCAGAAGTGAGCGCCAGGAGGCTTTTTCGGTAGGCGTTGTAAACCTGCCTTCAAGCAGGTATTCTTCCAGGACGGCGGTTACCTCGATCACTGTATCCACTCTCTGGCCCAGCGGTGTGCTGTTGACCTGCTCCCACTCGGCCAACATGATTGGGGAGGGCTTAGCAGGCGCCTCAGCCGCGTCGGCCTGTGCGTCGTCGCGGCGCAGCGGGCGGTCTTGCTCATAGCGCACGCGCGCCCCCAGGCGCAGCGCCGTCTCCGCTTTGGCAAGCTCGGCACCCAGATAGCCGGCGTGGCTCAGTTGGGAGATCAGTCCCTCACGAATCAGCCCCAGCAGCATCGATTCTGGCCCCCGCCCGCGCATCTCATGGGCCGGCGTGTGATCGGGCAGATAGTGCCGCAGGACGATCTGGCTTGTGGGGCGGTCCAGCGTAATCACAAAATAGCCCTTGGGGTCGTAGATCAGCGGTTCGCGCTGCCCGCCCGGCTTGATGGGCGCGAAGTTGGCTTGCAGGGTGGTCGCTGCCACCAGTTCTCCGCCCTCCTGCCCGGTGCCCTCAAATCGGCCAGGGTTGCGCGCGGCCAGGCTGGAGATGCGTTCGCGCAGCGTGTCCAGGTCGCGCTCGCCCATCCAGTCCACCAGCGCAACTTGCCGGCGAAACATGGCCACCTGCTGCGGCGTAACGGTGCGCAGGACCGGCTCGTGGCCTTCCGCGCCGATGATGCGCCTGGCATCATCCACCCCGTTCTCAAACAGCGCGCTCAGCGACTGGCCCTGACGAAAGAGCCGCGATTCCTTGCCGCACAAGAGCAGGAAGCGAATGGCCGGGTTCGCCGTAATGTTCAGGATGATATGTTCAATGCCCAGATTCGCCGTCTGCACTTCACCGGCAATGGCGACCCCAGGTTCGCTGGCGAGTGGAGCGAGCAGTTCATCGCTGGTCAGGGCGCAGACGGCCACTGGCGCTGCCGGGTTGCCAACGCGATAACTGCCCTCGATGATCGGCCAGGACGCCTGGCCCTCGCGTTGTTCTTCCGCGTTTGGAGGAGTAGGTTGCATACACGGTGTTCCTTTCGGTATGATGAATCAAGAGATCGTCCTCTCATCAACTATGCCTTGAGAATGAGATAGAGACCACCGAAAATCCGTAACATCACTCGGAAGATCACTCGGAACTTCTTGCAAGGAGAACGATGATGAGCGCGTTGCCTGCTCCCTCACTTGGCATGCTGCTGCGGCGCGCCCGCCGCGATGCGGGGTTGACCCAGGCAGAACTGGCCGCGCGCGCAGGCATCAGTGTGGATACGATCAGTCTGCTGGAGCGCGAGCTGACCCGCGCTCCACAGCATGAGACCCTGGCTCTGCTGGCGGAGGCGCTTCAACTGGCGTCAGCGGAGCGGGCGCAGTGGGAGCAGGCCACACGGGGGACGCGCCTGCCTGGCCCCGCGCTAGAGCCGCCAGGCGACGTTGGCCTGGAACTTGCCTGCCTGCCGACTGGCATCAAGCGCCAGCTTCCCACACCGGCGACCCCTCTGATCGGGCGAGAGCAGGAGGTCCGGGCGGTCTGTACGTTCCTCCAGCGTCCTGAGGTGCGCTTGCTCACCGTGACTGGGAGCGCGGGGGTGGGCAAAACTCGCCTGGCGCTCCAGGTAGCAGCGGACCTCGCCGAGACGTTTGCGGATGGTGTGCAGTTTGTCTCCCTATCCGCGCTCAATGACCCAGCCTTGGTGCTGCCCACGCTCGCGCAGGCGCTAGGGCTGCGCGAGTCGGGCGCGCTGCCAGTTCTCACCCTCCTGACAACCGCGCTGCGCGAGCAGCATATGCTACTGGTGCTGGACAACTTTGAGCAAGTCATTGCAGCGGCTCCCCACCTGGCGGAGTTGTTGGAAGTCTGCCCGGCGGTGAAACTGCTGGTCACCAGCCGCGAGGTGCTGCATCTGCGTGCCGAGCAGCAGTTTGTCGCGCCGCCGCTCGCGCTGCCCGCGCTTCCCTCACGCGCCGCGCTTCAGCAGATGGACAGCGGCGCGCTGGAAGAGAACCCCGCCGTGCAACTCTTCCTGCAACGAGCGCGGGCCGTGCAGCCGGATGTTCATCTTACCCCTGACAACGCCGCCACCATCGCCGAAATCTGTTGCCGCCTGGAGGGCATTCCGCTCGCCATAGAACTGGCCGCCCCGCGCCTCAAGCTGCTCTCCCCGCGAGCTTTGCTGGCGCGCCTGGAAGGGCGGTTGCATCTGCTCACAGGTGGCGCCCGCGATCTCCCGGAGCGGCAGCGCACCATGCGCAACACCATTGCCTGGAGCTACGAATTGCTCTCGCCCGCCGAGCAGGCGCTCTTTCGACGGTTGGCAGTCTTTGCTGGAGGCTGGACGCTCGAAGCAGCGGAACAGGTCTGCCTGGGGGCTGGGGCGCTGGAACTGGATATGCTGGAAGGGCTAAGTTTACTGCTGGATAAAAGCCTGCTGCGTCAGGAGCGTGACCCCAGTGGGGAGGCGCGCTTTAGCATGTTGTCTGTGCTGCGCGAGTTTGGGCTGGAGCAGTTGGATGCCGAAGGGGAAGCAACGACTACGCGCGAGGCGCATGCCGCGTACTATCTCGCGCTGGTAGAGGGGGCAAGTCCCCAGATGGAGGGCGCTAAGCAGCAAGGCCGGCCAAACCGGCTGGCGCAGGAACATGATAACATGCGGGCGGCGCTCAATTGGTGGCTGGAGCATGCTGAGCAGGCTCAGGCACCGCAGGCGGCGGAGCGCGCCTTGCGCTTGTGGTGGTCGATGTCACCGTTCTGGTTAGATCAGTGCTACCGCGAGGGATACGCTAACGTGAAGCGCGTCCTGGCGGTGCGGGCAGGCGTGGCCGAGGCGGTGCAGGTCAAAGCGCTCTTATATGCGGCTTCTGTCTTGCGTGCTGTGGATGAAGCGAAGCAGGCCGAGGCACTGCTGCAAGAGGCGCTGGCGCTCGCCCGGCAGATCGGCGATCTCCCTGGCATCACCTTCGCCTTGCAGAACCAGGGAGGGGCTATCGGTCAGCAAGATCAGTAGACGCTGGCGCGTGCACGCTTGTATGCTCGCAAGCCGCCACGCTCTTCCTCTCTGAAGGGACCGTTCGCAACTATCTGTCGATAGCCATTCAAAAGCTGGGGGCGCAGAACCGCGTCGAGGCCGTGCATCTCGCCCGGCAGAAGGGCTGGCTCTAGAGCGCGTCGGCCAGGGGAGTCCTACATTCGTCCCAGTCCTCACATACTGGCAGATTGGCACATATGTTGCTATCTCTACTAGCAGAAAGCGTCTGCAAAAGAAGGGAGCGATCTGCTATGAACATTGCGCGCACCAAGCAAAAAGCAAGCCTGTGGCTGATGATGCTCTATCTGAAGACACGCAAGCCTCGCCACAGGTTGCGCGACGCCTTCCGAGCGCGTCGTTTCATGAAGCGGGTGAAAAAGCCATTCGCATAGCCAAACATTTTAGCCCACCCTACGCAGGGGCACAACCATCGCATAGAAGAGGTTCTTCGGTCTGATCCTGGCTGGTAGACTGGCATCATCTCGTCTACGCGGGCGCGACCAGTCTCACAGATGAGGTTCTGGCTCGGTCGTAGGCAGTTTGGGATCCCGTCCACGCTTCCAGCGCTCGAATACAAGCAGCAGGTCTCCGCGCTGTTCGGGGAACATCGGTTCTTCGGCCAGCATACGCAGCATACTGATGGTTTGCTGAATCTGCTGGACATAGGTAGTGCAGCCAGGGCAGTCGGCCAGATGCGCTTCAAGCTGCTCCTGTGTCTGAGGAAGCAGGGCTTGCTCCAGATAGTCGGTGACCAGCCCAACGACTTCTTTGCAACTGAGTTCACGCTGGTCGTTCATGGTTGGTCCTCTTTATAGTAATGCTCAAGCGCCCGGCGCACCTGGGCGCGTGCGCGGTGCAGCAGGACGCGCTGGTTCGCCGCGCTGATGTTCAGCGACTGGCAGACATCGTCGGATGCCCAGCCTTCAATATCGCGCAGCGTAATCACCTCGCGCTGGGCCGGCGGCAGCGCCTCTATGGCTTGCTTGATGCAGCCGCGTGTCTCTAGAGAGAGCAAACGCTCTTCAGGAATATCGTCCCAACGCTCTGGGAACGATTTCCAGTGCCCCGCAGGCACGAACCGATCAGCATCCACCCCGCCATCGTCCTGCTCGTCGTCGGCGCCAGGCAGCGACGAGAAGGGAATGCTGCGCCCCTCGCGCTGCGCGTGCGTCTTGGCCCGATTCATCAGGATGCGAAAGAGCCAGGTTTTCAGCGAGGAGCGCTCCTCGAAACGCTGAATGCCTTGCAGCAAGCCGAGCCAGGTTTCCTGCACGACCTCCTCGGCCACCGCTTGATCGGCGACATAGAGTTTGGCAAGCCGCAGCAGCGGCAGATGGTAACGGTCAAGCAAGGTCACAAAAGCCTGCTCCTCACCCTGGCGCAAGGCTTTGATCAGGCGCTGCTCCTCCGGCGCCAGCATGCTCTCCGCGTGGGCATCCGCTGCGGCAGTTCCCTGGACAGTTTGCGTGTCGGGCGTCTCCTCATGCTGTGGCGCTGGCTTGCTCATCACCTTCCTACCTTACCAGCGCGTCACAGTTTCGTTCACTCCTCGCTTGCGGGAGCAAATATAGATGATGCGCGTGGCAGCAGGAAGTATAGCCTACCGAATCAAAAACCGTCAAACGCCAGCAATTATCCAACCAGCAGGGATCACGCGGCGCCAGCGCTTCTCAGCGCCTCTTTCGCCACTTTGCCAATAAAGATTCGTTTATACAGCCGGGCAATGTCGGCCACCTCATCGCGGGCGGCTTTGCTCTCCATCTGCGCCAGGATTTCGATCATCTTTGCCGCCAGGCCACGCTTCGCCAATTTCGCCCACGCATCAATCTGCTGGCGCATTGGCTGGATCAGCCGTTCATCGGCCATCGGGCCAAGCAGTGGCAGCAGCCAGCGCTCGCTCATCTTTGCGCCGTTACCGAGCCAGCCCCGGAAGAGTGCCAATGCCGCATTGCCGGCGCGGTTGCAGTCGATCAACTCCAGCGCTTGCGCCACTTCCGGGTTCAGTTCCCTGTGATTCTTCACTCGTGACTGGCGATAGAGCAGATAGCTCAGCACGCCAGGCGGGACGGGTGCGCCATTCTTCCAGCGCAGCGTGGGTATCTGCTCAAGATCAAGCCAGCCCATCACTGGCGCAGGCAGATAGCGGGCGAGCCTTTCGGCTTTGGCGGTGAGCGTCTTGACGGTTGGCGGTTGCGCGGCTTGCGCCGGGTCATCATCGCCAGGCAGGCCAATAACGTTGAGAATGGCGTGCCGGAGAGACTGCATCGGCTCAACTTCAAGCCGGGCGGCCAGCATCGTTCTAGCCTGCTCGCCCCCAATCTGCTGGAGCAGCTGCATCGCCGTCAGGCGGATAGCTGCCTGCGAATGGTTGAGCATCGGCGCGATAGGCTCAAGCAGTTCTGCATCGTTCTTGAGCAACCAGAGGCCGACTTGCTTGCGAATAGCGCTAGAGGGATGCGTCAGCAGCGTGCGGGCATAGATGCGCTGACCCTCCCAGGGCTGATTGAGCAGCAAGCTCAGCGCTCGCTGCGCGGTGGTCGCCGGGGCGCCTGCAATGCAGCGCTGAAGCACCGGGCGCGCTTCTTCAACTCCCGTTTCTCTCAGCAGTGCGATAGCCTCCTCCCCTACAAGGAGATTGCGGCTGAAAGCGGCCTCTTCTACCAGCGGGCGAAACCGCTCCGGGTCATATTTGTAGAGCGCCCGCAGCGCCAGCAGCTGCGGCAGACTGCGCCAATACAGCCCTCGTGGCGCGGGTGAGTGGACGATAGCGACGACCAGATCAAGATGCTGCTCAATGCCTTGCTCCAGCAGCGCTTGCAGCGCGAGCCTGTTTGATTGCAGACTTACGTTGCTGGCAGGCAGGGCGATCTGTCTGGCCCAGGGCGTGAAACGCTCAGGATCAAGCTTGAGCAGCCGTTGCGCCGCAACGCCCAGGGCGGCAGGAGAGCTAACCGGCTCCTCCTGAATCTCCTGGCAGAGCTGCCAGACCAACTCAACCAGCGGCGGCTGCGCTGCCAGAAGCAGGTGGATGAGCATCAGTTGACCATTCTGGACTCCCTGAGCGGCGGCGCGCAGCATCTCAAAGCGATCTGGCAGGTAGGTAAGCAAAAGCTGGGCGAGCGTTGCTGGCCTGCCGGTGGCAGGCACAAGGTAGGGATTAGTTGAGTAGAGCGAAGTGGAGAGTAAAGAACTCAGCCCTTTGAGCGCCTCCTGCACAACCTGCTCCTCAGTTTGCCCCTGTTCCAGCAGATACTCGTAAGCCTGCCTGACCGGCCCATGCCAGCCAATTGTAGAGAAGAATGCAAAGGCGTAGCCGCTCATCAGGCCAAGGTCTATCAAGCGAAAATCTATTGGGTCCAGCTGTACGCTCGCTGAGTTCAATGTATGAGCATAGGCGAGGACCGGGTAAAAATGCTGTTGGGGCGCTCCTGCCGCCTGCCATTCCTGCTGCGCCTGCGCCAGTGTTCCTGTACCTGAGAGATAATCAAGGCAGGCTCTGGTGAGCGCTGGCGGATAGTGATAGGCATGACAGTGCTGCTCGATAGCATAAAGACGCTCGTGCGTATTCATGAGAAGGTGCCTCCCGGCAGGCAATGATTCATCGTATTGCACCCTTCTATTCCTATCGAGCAGCGCAACTATGGAAATTGAGTGGGCAGATGAGACCTCCCACCCAATGGCACTATGCTTAAATCATCATTGCCGGCTCTGCGCGCATGCCGTGCTGGGGCAGACCACTGGCGAGCGGCTCGATATAGCGGCGGATCGCCAGCGCTGCCGCCGCGCCTTCGCCGGCGGCGGATGCCGCCTGTTTTGTGCTGCCGGCGCGGCAATCCCCGGCGGCGAAGATGCCATGTATGCTGGTTTGCAGCATGCCATCGGCCAGGATAAAGCCGCGATCATCGGTCTCCACCAGCCCCTTCACCAGATCGGTGTTTGGGTTGAGACCGATAAAAACGAAGACGCCTGCCGGATGAATTTCGCGCTGCTCGCCGGATTCCTGATTGCGCAGCACCACCGTTTGCAGCTTCTTGTTGCCCTTGAACTCCACCGGCACAACGTTGGTCAGCACCTCCATATCTGGATGCTCCTGCACCTTCTCAACGACCACCTTGCTGGCCGAGAGGCCGCTGCCGCGCGTGGCAATACTGACATGGCTGGCAAACTTGGTCAGGAAGAGACCCTCTTCGCCGGCGGAATTGCCGCCGCCGATCACCAGCACCTCTTTGCCGCGATAGAAGGGGCCATCGCAGGTGGCGCAGAAATGCACGCCCGCGCCGATAAAGTCCTCCTCGCCGGGAATACCCAGCCGGCGATAGGTCGAGCCGGTGGCGAGCAGGATCGCCCAGGCGCGGTACTCGTTGCCATCCGCCGTGCGCGCCACGCGGTACATGCCATCCATGCCAACATTGGTCACTTCCTGCGCCGAGAGGATTTCGACGCCGAAGCGCTGGGCCTGCTGGCGCAGCCGGTTGGCAAACTCTGCCCCGCTGATGCCTTCAGGGAAGCCGGGGAAGTTATCCAATTGCTCGGTAATGCCGGCCTGGCCGCCAACGCCGCCGCGCTCGATCACCAGCGTCTCAATGCCTTCGCGGGCGGCGTAGAGCGCGGCGGTCAGCCCCGCCGGCCCGCTGCCCACCACGATCAAATCATAAAACTTATTCTTCGCTGCCGTTTGCAGGCCCAGTTTGGCGGCCAGTTCGGCATTTGAGGGTTCCACCAGGGTCGAACCATCCTCAAAGACAATCGTGGGGATGATGTGCTTGCCATCGTTCACCTGTTCGACAAAGGCCAACCCCTCGCTGTCGCTGTCCACATCGACAAACTTATAATGCACGCGCTGCTCGCCAAAGAACATTTTGGCGCGCTTGCAATCGCTGCACCAGAGGGTGCCATAAAGGGTGATATTTGTATGTGACATCGGGTATTTTCCTCCGCTGAGTGCTTAGTCACCGATTTCTGCCTCTTGCTGTTTCACAGGCATTGTCTCACGAAAAGACAATTCGTTACAGCGCTGCCAGTTGTCCTGTTGCCCTGGCTGCCCAGCGGTTGGATGTATCCACTTGCAGCGCCGGCCTCTTGCCAGCCACGTCTACCTGGCCTCGTGCAAGGGGCATTCCGTGAGCAGGCACAGCAACAGGACCACCCGGAG
>CAZFWN010000055.1:0-27231 GCA_964522745.1 uncultured Ktedonobacterales bacterium | reverse complement strand
TGTCAAAAAAGCCACCACGTGGTGTTTGCTGAGGTTCCCAGGATGTTATAAGCCTTACAGGAAATCTTATTTCCTTTTCTTGTTCCAATGCTACTCAAACGCCTGTACCCGCTCGGAGAACTGCTGACACTGGGGACAGGCCGCGCCTGGGCGCTGGCAGGCAATCCGAACGAGCACGCTGGTTGGGGTGGAATGAACGGACTGGAGCATCAGGTCCTCGGGCAAGTGCAAAAAGGCGGTGTCCACAGGTCCCATCGATCCGGCCCTCCTGGCTCAGTGATCGATGGCAGTCTAACAGAAGGCTGCTCCCTTGATAAGCAGGCAGACTTATTTAATGTGAGGAAGAGCTCGATGCAGTGGCGGGCAGAGCAAGCTGAGCAGCGGAAGCAGCTGCTTCCGCCAGCAGGCGGTCCTGGTCCAACCATACTGCCGTAGAGGAAACCAGGCATAGCACTGTTCTTTAGCGCTACCCGCGAAACGGAATTCCAAACTGTGCCAAACTGTATCATCTAACGCCACTGCAATTTCCGGAAATGTTTGGGGCCTTTCTCCTCAATATCTCATCGATATGGGGAAGCGTCTTCACAACAATCAAGTAACGTCTGATATGATATAAGTACCGAGAGATATTGAATGGGGAGCATACCTATGGCGAATACATCTTTGCGCCCAGTTCTTGATTTGGACATTCCAGATCTGGCTGTGTCGGCTTGGTTTGAGGTAGTGAGGCGAGCTTGGGCACGGTCGCAGGAAATTGCTGACCAGCGCCTCAACTATCCTGCAATTACTGATCAGCACCATGATGACTGGCAATTACTGCACCGCTTTGAATATCAGCACTTCTATAGCGGCTGGGTAGCGGTGGCGTTTCGCCTACGCGCCTGTGCTGTCCGTGCGCAGGATTTCACAGAGGTCTTCGAGAGGACACATGGAACGGCACAAAATGAAGACCTCTATCAAGAGGACGACGCGCTGTTCGATTTCTTTGTGAAGGGCCTCGCTGCCTTCGAAAGTTTTTCATACGCGCTGTATGCCTTGGGAGCGCTGATTTGCACCCCAAACCAGGCACCCAGCGTGCCGCCGCCAGAGCAATTCCCTCTGCTTCACCCCAACCAGCCAAGGCGCCTGAGAGATATCGCTCCTCCAGAAACCCAAAGAGCATTTGAGCAGATCTTTCCCACAGACCCGCTCACAGTGCTGCTTGGCCGCATATTCTCGGATGAAAGCTACAGGCAATGGAGCCAGATCCGCAATCTGCTGGCACATCGTGTAGCGACTGCGGGGCGTACCATCCAGCAAAGTCCAGGTTTATTCCAATCAGCTGAACCTCCCCTCTCCGTCACACAGTGGGCAAGCGATCTCGACCTCAATGCGAGGATGGCCGCGTCACGGTATGAGTGGTTGAAAGAAACGATCAACGGTGGGATAGAGGCGACCGCAACCTTTGTCCGTCAGCAGTTGGTGTATACCGAGGACCAATTGCCTCGGCTCAATTGATGGCGCTCCAACTCCGAGGAGGTTGGAGCAAGCTCAGGAAAACAGGTGCGTGGGGGAGTCCCGCCAATGCTTGCTGCTAGAGTCACTGCTCCTCTTGAGAAGGACGAGTTCAACCGTATAGATACGCTCTGCGATAAATCAGCCACATTGCAGCAGCACGAGAAATTGATGACAGAGAGGCAGAGAGCAAAGGTGGCTCCCCATTTGTCTCGCACCCGCTTTGGGACCGGAGAGCGGCATACCCCTTTCGCCACCTGTTTGCGAAAGCAATGCATCAAACAGCATCGTCAGTGAGAAAGGAAGCTTAGTCGCTGTGAAGCAGAGTCTGCATGGCATGAAACGCCGCTTGAATTTGTGGAGCGGTGGCAGGCAAAGCGCTCAGGTCAGCAGGTAAACGGCCAAGCGAGTAATACAGTACATCTTCTGGAAGATGCAGCACTCTGGCAAACTGTGGGATCAATTCAGGGGAGGGGCAGCGATTTCCCAGTTCGATAGCTTTGAGGTATCCTACAGAGAGTGCTTGTCGATCAGCTTTCATGATCTGACGAGCGACCTCGCTGGGCGGAAGGTGAAGCGCCTCGCGAGCTGCTCGCACTAAGGCGCCAAAGGAAGTTGCACCTACAGGGAGATGCTCAGGCCATTCGAGCCACCATCTGGCGGCCTGACCTGAGAGGTTGTCCAGGGTCATGACAAACGTTGGGATGACAGGCGGCTGATCTCCTTCCTTATAAGATGAGATATCCAGTTTAGTATGATCGACTTCAATGTGTTGTAAACCATTATCATCGTCTGTCATAGGCGGCTCCTTTTTACTCAAGTATCTAGAGGTATCTTTTCCCTACCTCAAAGGAAGGGTATGCTTGCCCTCCGATCACCCTTCGCCTGCCCCACCGGGATGAAAAAGAATTGCAGAAAGTGTGCCGAAAGCGAAAAATGGGTTCGACTCCTTCAGAGGGTATGTACACAGGGGCGGTAACAACAAGACGGCGAAATAAAAATGTGAAAACTAGCAGGCGAGGGTAGTATTTTGGAAGAAAAAGCAAAATATTTGAAATTAAGGGTCTGGTAGAGCAAAAATTATGAATGAGCGGCATTGGCGGTGCAATAAATAAAAAATAGCACATGCAAGCAGTAAAAAGAGGGAGCTTCAGAAGGGCTCTCACAGCAACCTGCCTGGAGCCTGTGTGCAATCTTTATGCATACTTACATGTTTGTAAGAATTCATCAAGCCTCTCTTTCGTCACCAGATCTGCAAAGTAGCCGGGACAGGCGACGCCGGAAATTGACCCGAAAAAGTATTGACAAAGAGAAATAAGGTGATTATACTTTAATAAGTTTGTTGTACGGATTTGCACACGTGTGCATAGAGGATTTGTGACAAGGCAACACGCCAGAGAAGCCTTGTTGATCAGATAAAAACAGCGATCCTCTTTTTTTTAACGGCCTTTGCACACGTGTGCATAAAACGCCTCTTGCTCTTTCTTGACGCCTTTCCGGTCCGAGTCTCCTCTCTCTACCATACCTATCAGGAGGAGAACACTTGGCGAAACTTGAGGTTTCTATCTCGGATATTGCTCGTGCTGCCGGGGTTTCACACCCAACGGTTTCTCGCGCGCTGCGGGACAGCCCCTTGATCAGTACAGAGGTGCGCGAGCGCATTCAACGGCTGGCTCAGGAGATGGGTTATACCCCGAACGCGATTGCCCAGAGCCTCCAGATGCGGCGCTCCAATACGATTGGTCTGGTAGTCCCCTCGATGTCTGACCCGTTCTTTGGGGATGTGGTCAAGGGAGTTGAAGAGGTTGCTCATGCAGCCCATATGAGTGTCCTGCTTAGCGCCTCTTCCAACGATCCCGACCAGGAAATGGCAACCATCGAAACCCTGCATCGGCGGCGTGTGGATGGTATCCTTGCCGGCGCCTCTCGCATCACAGACAAATATCAGCGTCGCTTGAATCATATCAAGGTGCCAACGGTACTCATCAATAGTCAGGCGGAATCACTCTATACATCGCTGTATTGGGTTTCGGTTGATGACCGCAAGGGAGCGAAGCTCGCTGTAGAACACCTGCTGGCGTTGGGACACCGCAAGATTGGCTATCTGGGCGTTTCAAGTCGCCCCCGGTCGAATCAGAGCCGGCTTGAAGGGTATCAAAGCACACTGAAAGCGGCGGGGATTGTTCAGGCCGGGCTTGTTGCCATTGCGACGAGTACCGATGCCTCGCCAGAGGAAGACCTGACTGTCGGGCACAAGTGGTTGCCTCAACTGCTCGACGCTGGAGTCACGGCAGTGTTTTGCTACAACGATATGGTTGCCGTTGGACTGCTCCATGCCTGCCGAGAGCGAGATATCTCCGTTCCAGAGAAATTGAGCGTGGTGGGGTACGACAACATCCCGATAACAGGGTATTCAGCCCCTCCGCTGACAACGATCAACCAACCCAAAGCACGGATGGGACGCCTTGCGGCGAAAATGCTGCTCGATCTCCTGAATGCTCATCCGATACGGAACCATACCCTGGCGCCGAGCCTGGTGGTTCGTGCCAGCACTGCCCCGCCAATGGAACGCTCATAAAGAAAGGAGCCAGGCGTCTATGTCTGCTCGACTCAAGTTCGGTGTCCTTGGCCTTGGTCGAATGGGTCAGTTGTATGCCCGCTTTCTTGCTACGCAAATTTCTGGGGTTTCACTCTATGCGGTGGCTGATGTTGATGAGCATAGTCGCACAGCGACGGCAGAGGCGTTTGGTGTTGCCCACGTCTTTGCGGACCCGTATGATCTCCTGGCTCTGCCTGAGCTTGATGCCGTGGTGATTGCCACGCCAACCAGCACGCATACGCCGCTGGTGATTGCAGCAGCCCGCGCGGGCAAAGCTATTTTCTGCGAGAAGCCGCTGGCGTTGACGGTGGAAGAGACGCTCCAGGCAATGGATGCCGTTGCTCAAGCACAGGTGCCCCTTCAGATGGGCTTTATGCGCCGATTTGATGCAGCGTATCAAAAAGCCTGGAAGCTGATCGGCGAAGGCAAAATTGGCCGCCCGGTGACTTTCAAATCGATTGGCCGCGACCCATTTTGTCCCCGACCTGAGTATGCTGATCCGGCAAAGAGCGGTGGGCTGATTATTGATATGGCGATTCACGACTTTGATCTGGGGCGCTGGCTGATGGGCAGCGAGGTTGAGCGGGTGTCGGCGGAGGGAACGCTGCTGGTGTGTGACGAGATCAAGAAAGTGGGCGACATTGATAACGCGGTCATCAATCTGCACTTCACGAGCGGCGCGCTCGGCAATGTGGAAGTCAGCCGGAACGCTTTTTATGGCTACGACATCAGGACAGAAGTGCTTGGTTCCGAAGGGGCATTGATGATTGGGGCGCATTAACATACGCCGGTGATCTTGTTCACACGAGCCGGAGCGCAGTACGATGTCATGCCTTATTTGGTGGAGCGATTTGGGGATGCTTACCGCGCGCAGCTTCAGGCGTTTGCGGATTGCATTCGCCAGAACGAGCCTCCGGCGGTGAGTGGCTCAGATTCCCTGGCGGCGTTGGAGATCGGGATAGCAGCAACACAATCCTACAAAACAGGGCGGACCGTTACACTGAGAGAGCTGGGCTTTCCAACCAGGGCATAAGGGGGTGAAACATGCGCCAATATCATGCTGTGAATCTGGTAGTTCATCCCGGCGCGTCGGCTGAACCGGGGGTCATCGTTGAAGTGCTGCCGGAGCAGGCTGGATGGGAGCATATCCATTTCCAGGTACGGAGCCTGGCGGCTGAACACTCCTGGACATCCGCAACGGGAGAACATGAACTGGCGATTGTGGTGCTGAGCGGCACGATTCAGGTTGAGTCAGATCGCGGGCGCTGGCAGCAGATTGGCGAGCGCAAGACCGTTTTTAGCGGCCTACCTTCCGCGCTCTACCTTCCCCGGCAGACTGCATTCAAGGTCACTGCCGAGATCGCGTCTGAGTTCGCCGTAGCCTGGACGCGCACCGATCAAGATCATCAGGCCCGCCTGGTCACACCGCGCGATATTGAGATCGAGATTCGTGGGGGCGATAACGCGACGCGGCAGATTAACAGCATTCTTCCGCCAGGTTTCTCCTGTCAGAAGCTGGTCGTGGTGGAAGTCTATACGCCCGGCGGCAACTGGTCGAGCTATCCGCCGCACAAGCATGATGTGCATAAGACTGACCAGACCGGCAAGGTTATCGAAGCTGATCTTGAAGAGGTCTACTTCTATAAGCTCGATCCGGCAGAAGGCTTTGCTTTTCAGCGCATCTATACAGACCAGGAATCGCCGCTGTACCAGGCAGGCTTCCCGTTTGATGCGACGGTCCTGGCGCGCAACAACGACGCGGTGCTGATACCGGAAGGCTACCACCCGGTGGCGAGCGCTCCAGGTTATACCACCTATTATCTCAATGTTCTGGCCGGCAGCGCGCAATCGCTTGCCAACAGCGAAGACCCGCGCTATGCCTGGGTCAAGAGCCAGTATCAATCACGCGATCCACGAGTGCCACTCTACGACATCACAGGGCGTTCCTGAGGCTCCAGTGCGGGAGGTAACGGGCGTGGAAACAAACAACAGATCATACGATGTGATTGCGATGGGAAGATCATCCATCGATCTTTACTCCAACGATATTGGCGCTCCATTTGAGGAGATTACCAGCTTTGCGGCGTATGTGGGTGGCTTTCCCACGAATATCAGCGTGGGCACGCGCCGCCTGGGCCTGCGGTCAGCGTTGCTGACGGGGGTGGGCGAAGATCAGGTGGGCAATTTTATCCTGCATTTTTTGGCCCGCGAGCAGGTAGAGACGCGCTTTATCCAGCGAAAGACTGGGCATCGCTCCAGCGCGGTTGTGCTTGGGATTGAGCCACCTGACCGTTTCCCGCTGACGTATTACCGCGAAAACTGCGCCGATATTGAGCTAACGATTGATGATGTGTTACAGACACCCCTTGCCGACAGCAAAGTGCTGCTGATTACCGGCACCGGACTGAGCAAAGACCCCAGCCGCAGCGCGACCCTCTTTGCGGCAGAGATGGCGCGGCAGGTAGGCACGACGGTGGTGCTGGATATTGATTTCCGTCCCGATCAGTGGCATGACCCGCGCGCCTTTGGGGTGGCGCTGCGTTCGGCCTCGCGCCTGGTAGATATTGTCATTGGCACTGATGACGAGATCAACGCGGCCAGCCTCACCGACCCCGCCCAGATTCGCTTGAGCCACTCGCAGGTGTCGGATGCGCGCGTAAGTGGTGATACTGATGCCTCCATTCACCGGTTGATGAGCCTGGGGCCGCGTGTCTTCCTTCAGAAACGCGGCGCGGAGGGTGCGCGGGTGCATCTTGCCTTAGATGGCAGTTTCCCCACACAGATGGATGTTCCTGGCTTCCGGGTGGAGGTACAAAACATCCTCGGTGCTGGCGATGCGTTTGCCTCCGGCTTCCTATATGGCTTTGTCAATGGGTGGGAGTGGTATAAGGCCGTGCGATTGGGAAATGCCTGCGGCGCGATTTTGGTCACCAAACATGGCTGCGCCAACTTCATGCCCACCAATGATGAGGTCATGGCATTCATTCAAGATCACGGGGGGTTTTAGCTCTCGCAGACGAGTGCCCCCAACGACGGGAGAACCACCATGAGCGACCATCCGGCAAGACGCACGACAATGGCCCAGGCGATCATCGCATTTCTCAAGAATCAGTATGTGGAACGCGATGGGATAGAACTGCCTTTTTTTGCCGGGTGCTTTGGTATTTTCGGTCACGGCAATGTGGCGGGGATCGGGCAGGCGTTGCAACAGATGCCTGAGTTTCGCTATTACCAGGCTCGCAACGAGCAGGCAATGGTCCATGCTGCCGTCGCCTATGCCAAGACGAAAAATCGTCTGCAAACGTTGGTCTGCACCTCCTCTATCGGCCCAGGCGCGACCAATATGGTCACGGGCGCGGCGACCGCCACGATTAACCGCTTGCCGGTATTGCTGCTCCCAGGCGATATGTTTGCGCGACGCAATGTTGCGCCCGTCTTGCAGCAGCTAGAGTTTGAACATACGCAAGATATTTCCGTCAATGATTGCTTTAAGCCGGTCAGCCGCTATTGGGACCGCGTGAGCCGCCCAGAGCAGGTTCTGACTGCTCTCCCAGAGGCGATGCGCGTCCTGACCAGTCCGGCGGAGACTGGCGCTGTGACCCTCGCGCTCCCGCAGGACATCCAGGCAATGGCCTATGACTACCCTGAAAGGTTTTTCCAGAAGCGTGTCTGGCGTATTACGCGCAACCGACCAGATCGCCGGGCGCTGGAGCAGGCGGCAGCCTGGGTTCGCTCCAGCCGCCGACCGTTGATTGTAGCTGGCGGTGGGGTCATTTACTCCGGCGCAACGGCGCTCTTGCAGCGGTTTGTGGAGCAAACGGGTATTCCCGTTGGGGAGACGATGGCCGGCAAGGGCAGCCTGAACTACGATCACCCCTTGAATCTTGGGGCCATTGGCGCTACGGGCACTTTCGCGGCTAACCGAATTGCCAGGGACGCTGATCTGGTAATCGGCATCGGCACGCGCTACAGCGATTTCACCACCGCTTCAAAGACAGCGTTTCAGCACCCAGAGGTACGCTTTATCAACATGAACGTTGCCGAGTTTGACGCCTTCAAACACCACGCCCAGCCACTGGTGGGCGATGCCCAGGCGACGCTTGAGGAATTGCTGGAACTGCTGGATGGCTATCGGGTTGAGCCAGGCTATCGTGCCGAGGCAGAGCGGCTGCACGTTGAATGGGATGCCGAAGTGGAGCGCATCTACGCCATTCGTCACACTCCGCTCCCCAGCCAGGGGGAACTGATTGGCGCGGTCAACGAATTAAGCGACCCAAACGCGATTATGGTCTGTGCAGCCGGGAGCTTGCCCGGTGATCTGCATAAGCTCTGGCGGGCGCGCCACCCCAAAAACTATCACCTGGAATATGGCTATAGTTGTATGGGTTACGAGATTGCGGGCGGCCTGGGCATTAAGATGGCCGCGCCAGAGCGCGATGTCTACGTGATGGTGGGGGATGGCTCGTACCTGATGATGAACAGCGAGATTGTGACCTCCATTCAGGAAGGATACAAGCTCATCATCGTTCTGCTGGATAATCACGGCTTTAAGAGCATTGGCGCTCTTAGTCGCTCGCTTGGGCAGGATGGCTTTGGTACTCGCTACGTGTACCCGCAGAGCGGCGCTTTGCCCAGCGATGCCGCAGGGGCCGATGCGCAGACCTTGCCGGTGGACCTGGCAGCCAATGCGCGCAGCCTGGGCGCGCGAGTGATTGAATGCCAAACCCATGTTGATTTTGTTGCCGCGCTGAAAGCCGCCCAGGCAACCGACCGTACCACCGTGATTGCCATACACAACGACCGCTATGAAGCGGTGCCTGGTTACGAAAGCTGGTGGGATGTGCCGGTGGCTGAGGTGAGTGAGATGCCAACAGTACAGGCAGCGTATGCTGAGTGGAAAGCCATGCAAGCGAAGGAACGCACATTCTCTTGAGGGCTTCAGGAAGCCCTGGGTTCCTTCACGATAGATGCCACATTTCGGTCTAAGAGGAGGTGATGGTGCAAACGGGACTCTACTTGCTGCCGATAGAAGGCGCCACGTTCACAAACACAGCGGATCCTTGCATGGCTCCGGCAAGAACCCCGGAGTAAGAACACCTCTGTTTACATGAGGAAGGGAGATCAGTTCATGAATCATTTCTGGCGGATGCTTTCTCTGGCTCTCATCGCGCTTCTCATGCTTGCCGGGTGTACCAGCGCAGCCAACAACAATTCGTCGAGCGCTGGGGCGCGGAATCTGACGTTCTACGTCATCACGCATGGACAGGCATCTGATCCGTTCTGGTCGGTGGTCAAGAAGGGGGTTGATCAGGCAGCAACGGATATGCGCGTGAAGGTGATCTATGAAGCGCCACCAACCTTCGATATGGTTGCTATGTCTCACCTGATTGATGCTGCGGTGGCGGCTCATCCTGATGGCCTGGTCGTCTCGATTCCAGATGCTAACGCTCTTGGCACATCTATTAAAAACGCCGTTGCTGCGTCCGCCCGACGATCCTCGATAACGTGAACCCACATGGGGAGCTTGCCCGGACGGAAATCTTTGGCCCGGTCCTCAGCCTGATCCACGCGCAAACTATTGATGAGGCGATTGATCTGGTCAACGCGGGAAGCTATGGCAATATGGCCTGCCTGTTCACCAGCAGCGGCCAGGCGGCGCGCAGGTTCCGCTACGAAGCGCGCGCCGGAAATATTGGCATCAATGTGGGCGTGGCGGCTCCGATGGCGTTTTTCCCTTTCTCCGGCTGGAAAGACAGCTTCTTTGGGGATATGCACGCGCAGGGGCGCGATGCTATCGAATTCTATACCGAGAAAAAGGTCGTCGTGGAGCGCTGGCCGAAGGAATGGTCTCGTAAGTTCTAACCCGCTAATGATAGGCGGCACAGGTTCTGATAGGCCGCAGCAACCCTCCTTTCAAAAGTGAGGGAGCAATGGGGAGCAGAATGATGGAGATGCCTGTTGCCAACGCCACCTGTTCCTGGGGCGTTCTGGAATTCGAGGGAATGCAGGCTGAGCGCATTACCTATTCACAGGTGCTTGATGAAGTCCATGAAACCGGCTATGTGGGAACCGATCTGGGGGATTGGGGGTTCATGCCTACCCAGCCGGACGTACTGAAAGCAGAACTGGAGGAGCGCAGGCTGGCAATGGTGAGCGCCTTCTTGCCGGTGGCGATGAAGTATCCAGAGGCGCAGGCTTCTGGCGAGGCTGAGGCCATCAAAATCTCCAGGCTGTTGGCTTCCGCCTGGAATGCCGGGTCGGGGTATGAAGGCCCCTATCTGGTTCTGGCAGATGCCAACGGCACTGAAGCGGTGCGAACGAAGCACGCGGGGCGGGTCACGCCAGAGATGGGCCTGAGCGCGGAGGAGTGGAAAACCTTTGCCAGCGGCGCGGAGCGGATTGCCAGAGCGGTGCGAGAGGAGACGGGGCTTCAAACGGTGTTCCATCATCACTGCGCCGGGTATGTTGAGACGCCAGCAGAAATAGCGCGCTTTCTGGAGATGACCGACCCTGCTTTGCTCGGTCTGGTATTTGATACCGGCCATTATCTCTATGGGTCGGGGGGCAACGATGGGTCGGTGGTTGAAGAGGGCGTGCAGGGCTTGGGTGAACGAATCAAACTCGTCCATTATAAGGATTGCCACCCTCAGGTTGCCGAGCAGGCGCGTGCTGCGGGCTGGGACTACTTTGAGGCGCTCCAACATGGGGTCTTTTGTGAGTTAGGGCAGGGAAGCGTTCCCTTCGCCGCGATGACACACTACTTGCGAGGATGGGGCTATCACGGCTGGGTGGTTGTAGAGCAAGATGTGCTGCCCGGTATGGGTAGTCCTAAGGCAAGTTCAGAGCGAAACCGCGCGTATCTGAAGAAGATTGGCCTGTAACGCCGAAGGAGAAGCCCTATGCCAGCAGAGGTGTTGAATATAGGTCTGATTGGCGCCGGGCGCATAGGCCAGGTACACGCCGATCATCTCACCACACGTATCCCTTCGGCGCGCCTGCTTATGGTTGCGGATGTCTCTGCGCCTGCTGCAAGAGCCTGCGCAGAGCGGTACGCTATTCCTGCGTTTGCGCAAGACTATCGCGCTGTATTAGACAGACCCGACATTCAGGCGGTAGTAATCTGCTCGTCCACAGATACGCACGCGCAGATCATTGAGGAAGCAGCCCACGCGGGCAAGCACATCTTCTGCGAGAAACCCATCGCGTTGAATCTTGCCTCTATTGATCGGGCGCTGGCCGCTGTGGAGCGCGCAGGTGTGAAGCTCCAGATTGGGTTTAACCGGCGTTTTGACGCCAATTATCGGCGTGTGCGTACTGCGGTGGCGCAAGGGGAGATTGGTCGGCCCCATCTCCTTCAGATTATCAGCCGCGATCCTGCTCCGCCGCCAATCGAGTATGTTCGCGTTTCTGGTGGTATTTTCCTCGATATGATGATTCACGATTTTGATATGGCCCGTTACCTCATTGGGAGTGAAGTGGAGCAGGTCTTTGCGCTGGGCAATGTGCTGATTGATCCGGCCATTGGTGAGGCGGGAGACATCGATACAGCCGTTGTGATGCTGAAATTTGCCAACGGTGTCATCGGAACAATAGATAACAGCCGCAAAGCCGTGTATGGTTACGATCAGCGCGTGGAGGTCTTCGGCAGCGCGGGCGCGATTCAGACGGGCAATAACTACCCCAATACGGCTATCATTAGCGATGGGCAGAGTGTGAGACGAGATTTGCCGCTCCATTTCTTTATGGAGCGTTACACCCAGAGCTTTGTGACGGAGCTAGAAGCGTTTGTGGAGGCAGTCCTCCAGAATGCACCCATTCCCATAACGGGGCTGGATGGCCGTGCCCCGGTAGCCATAGCGCTGGCGGCCAACAAGTCGCTGTTGGAAAACCGCCCTGTTGATATTAGCGAAGTTGAGCAATAAGCGGAGCAATCATGGGAAAGGTCAAGATCAGCAAAGGGAAATTTGCCGGGATGAATGCCTGCGCTGACCAACGCGGCGTGATTGCCGCGCTTGCGGTAGATCATCGCGGCAATCTTCTGGAGGCAATTGCCAGAGCGCGTGGGCCAGAGGGTCAGGCGACAGCAGAAGATATGCTGGCCTTCAAAACGGCAGTCACCAGGACGCTCACTCCGTATACCAGCGCCATTCTTCTTGATCCAGAATACGGTCTGGAGGCTATCCCAAGCCGGGCGTCTGGGGCTGGAGTCATGCTGGCCTACGAAAAATCGGGCTACGATACAACCGTCAAAGGCCGGTTACCTGATTTGCTGCCAGAGTGGAGTGTTCGCCGGTTGGTAGAAGCCAGGGCGCAAGCTATTAAAATCCTGCTGTATTATAACCCGTTTGATTCAGCCCAGATCAAAGCGGTTAAACAGGCGTATGTGGAGCGTATCGGGGCCGAGTGCGCTGCGCTAGACGTACCCTTTTTCTTGGAACCCCTGGTTTATGATGATGCGCTGGGAGACGAAAAAGGGCTGGATTTTGCCAGAAAGAAGCCCGAATATGTAACCCGCTCAATAGAAGAATTTTCTAAGCCCCGCTACGGTGTAGACGTGTTGAAAGTAGAAATACCGATCAACCCGGCCTATGTTTCCGGTATCAACGCCTTTGGCGGCGGCGACTATGCTTTTCAGCGGCACGAGGCGATGGAGTGGTTCCGCACTGCTGCGAGCGCGGCAAGCAAGCATTTTATCTTTCTGAGCGCTGGCGTCACGAATGAAATGTTTTGCGAATTACTAGAACTGGCGGCTGAGGCTGGCGTGAAGTATGCAGGCGTCCTGTGCGGGCGCGCAACCTGGCAGGATGGCATCTCTATCTACGCGAAGGAAGGTGGCGCGGCGCTGGAGCGTTGGCTGGAGCATGAGGGGGTGCAGCACGTGCAAGCGCTCAATGCCATTCTGGCGCAAAGCGCCATGCCCTGGTGGGATATGTATGGGGGGCGAGACAACATTGAGGTGGTCTAATCGAAGCAAAGGAGCGTGCATCCCCTGTACAGGTTTGCTCATCTTTTTTGCCGTATTGGGGTTGTACCCGTCTCTGGCAGCACTGCTTTCGTCAGCAGAAAGGGCGCGGTGAGCATGATCTCGCTGTCGCCATTTCGCCTCGGCAAATCCTTGAATTGGCACACCGTGTTGAATGCCCGCGTTGTTCACCAGCACATCCACGCGCCCCTTAGACACGATCCTGCGCGGTGGCCCTCCCGGCATACTCCCGGAGGAACTGCACCGCGATGCACGAGATAAGTGACATCACGATGATGTAGAGCGCGATCAGCAGATACGCAGGGGCGCCAGCAGCAACCCCGCCACCAACGGTTTTGAAGTTTGCCAGCACGTAGGTCGCAATGATGGGCGCCGGTCCCCCAGCAGTGATTGAGGCCAGTTGATAGCCCAGCGAGGCGCCGCTGTAGCGGAGACGCGGGGCGAAGCGCTCTGCGATCAGCGCCGCTTCCGGTCCATAGAGCCAGGAGATACAGATCCCCACCGAGAAGATCAGCGCAAAGAAGACCAGCATCGGCTGCTTTGTCTGGAGCAGCCAAAAGTAGGGGAAGGCAAAGGAGGCCATGAGCAGCGTGCCCAGCGTGAACCACCGTTTGCGCCCGACGCGATCCGAGAGGAAGGCAAATGTCGGTATCGCAACGAAGCTAACGACGGAGGCGAGGATCAGCCCCATATAGAGCAAGGTCGAGTCTAGTTGCATCACCTGGAAGGCATACGAAAGCGCAAACGCGGTGAAAATGTAGAAAGGGGCCGTCTCGCCGGAACGCAGCAGGGTACACAGCAGAATCTCGCGCCAGCAGGAGCGAACGACCTCACGCAGGGGGGCTGGTGAGACGCGCTGTTCGCGCTGCACTCTGGCGAAGGCAGGCGTTTCTTGGATGCGCAGGCGAATATAGAGACCAAGGATCATGAGGACGGAACTTTGCAGGAACGGGAAACGCCACCCGACACTCGCAAAAGCCTCGCCGGGGAAGAGACCCTGAAAGAGCAGGACGCTCACCGCCGAGAGCGCCAGGCCGATTGGCACCCCCGTCTGCGGCCAACTGGCCCAGAAACCGCGATGATGATCATCCCCATATTCCTGCGACAATAACACGGACCCGCCCCACTCACCACCCAGTCCGGTCCCCTGGAGGAAGCGCAGCAGGGAAAGCAGGAGCGGAGCGGCTATCCCAATGGTTGCATAGCCAGGCAGGATGCCCATCAGCATGGTCGCGCTCCCCATGAGCAACAGTGTGGCAGCCAGCGTCGATTTCCGCCCGATACGATCTCCAAACCAGCCGAAAAAGGCGCCGCCCAGGGGACGCGCCACAAACCCCACAAAATTGGTACTAAAGGCGGCGAGGATGCCGACAAACGGGTCAAGGGTTGGGAAGAACACCGCCGGAAAGACGGTGACGGACAGGAACCCGTAGAAAAAGAAATCATACCACTCGATGGCCGTACCGAGCGTGCTGGCGCTGATGATCGGGAGCATCTCCCGGAAGCGCGTGTGGCCCTGTGTGGTCGTCACATCGATGATTGCCATGCGTTCTCCCCAACCCTATGAACAGGAAACGATGTCAGCCAAGAGGATACCCTCTACATACCAGAGGGAACCGCGTTCGTCAATACCATTGACGGCCACAAGAGCATCCAGGGTTCAGGAGAGAACCGCATGGCATTCTCCCGCTGGCCTGCTCTCCTGGCCGCTGTTGGGCCACCAGCGAGGCGGGCAGTCAGATAGCCCAACGAGCAGCGCCCAATGAAATGTTCTCGCTCAGTCAGCCGGGGCCAGCACTAGTTCCTCGGAGTCGGTGACCTTGTACGCCTCGACACTTGAAATGTCCGCCTTCGTCAATTCCTTCAGCCCCAGTACCGACCCAAATGAAATCGCAGCGAGGATCACCATGTAGATTGCCACTGCCTGCCAGGAACCACTGCCGATGTTGATGACCACGTTCTTCAGGCCGAGGCCAGCCAGCGTATTCTTCCCGTTGAGCAGCAGCAGGGCGATGATCGGCGCCAATCCGCCGGCAAAGGGAGCCGCAAGCTGATAACCCAACGATGCCCCACTATAGCGCGACCTGGTCCCAAAGCGCTCCGCGATCAGGGCGGCCTGCGGGCCATACACCCAGGAGTGGAAGACGGCGAACGAGAGGGCCACTGCCAGAATCACCAGCGCCGCCGATCCCGTGTTGAGCAGCCAGAAGTACGGGAACGCAAAGGCCGCCATCAGGATGCAGCCAAGCAAATACCATTTGCGGCGGCCAAAGGAGTCGGAGAGATGGCCGAAGAGCAGGATCGTGAAGATTTCTACGACGGCACCAATACTGACGGCATTCAGAATGAGCGTCTTACTTAGGAGGAGCTTGTCCACCCCATAGGTCACGACAAAGGTGGCGAAGAGGTAGAAAGGCGCCTGCTCGACAAAGCGCGCTCCGGCGCTGAGCAGAATCTCAGGCGTACTATGCCGGAAGGCCGCAATGATCGGCGCCTTCGCCTCCTGCTTTTGCTCTTTGACCTGAGCGAAAAGCGGCGTCTCTAGAATATTCAAGCGGATGTAGAGGCCGATAAGGATCAGCAACGCGCTCAAGAAGAACGGGATGCGCCAGCCCCAGGAGAGGAAGTTCTCGCCAGTGGCGGACTGGACGATATTGACGGTGACGGTCGAGAGAACCAGCCCAAGAGGCGCTCCCACCTGCGGCCAGCTCGCCCAGAAGCCGCGACGGTTCTTGTGGCCGTACTCCAGGGCCAGCAGGACCGAGCCGCCCCATTCCCCACCAACGCCCAGACCCTGGCCCAAGCGGAGCAATATAAGAATAACAGCCGCCCCAAGGCCCAGCGTGCTATAGCCAGGCAGGAATCCGATGAGAAAGGTTGAAATCCCCATCAGCAAGAGCGTAGCAATAAGGGTGGACTTTCGCCCGATCTTGTCGCCCAAATGCCCAAAGAGCGCGCCGCCAAAGGGGCGAGCAACGAAGCCGAAGAGGAAGGTGAGCAAAGACAGCAGGACACCGACGGTTTGATCTGACTCAGGGAAAAAGACTTTGGGGAAGACGAGGACGGAGACCGTGCCATAGAGGAAATAATCGTACCATTCGATAGCGGTGCCAAGGGTGCTTGAGAAGATGACCGGCCCCATGCGAGGGCGTGAGTTGATGGTTGTGTTCGTTGCCATAGTTTCCTCCGGTCCTGAGCAAGAAAGGTCCAGTGTACGACAATGTGCCACAGGAAAGCGGTTGCAAGTACAAGAGGGAACACGCTACAAGATGCCTGATCCAGGTCGCTGGCACCACAAGAGGGGAGGGCCTGGAGGCGCTTTTCCTCCTTTCTCTCTGTTGAAAATAGAACCATCCACGAAAAGGTTTGGCTGAAACTGGGTGAGGAAATACCCCAAAGGGAGTGTAGCTGATAGAGTGGTAACAAACCCGTAAACAGGATGGGCGAAGGTGTAAACAAATGTGTATCAGTTTTCGGAAGGGGTATATCCAGCGGCGCCAAAGGATTGCAATAGCGCAGCGTTTCCCGCATACTAGAGAGGAAGGTTCACGGTTTTACTGCTTGCGAGGATGGGTATGCTGAAACGTCTGGCCCGAAGCCTCACCTTACAATTGCTCATTTTCTATGGCCTGTTCCTCCTCCCGCTGCTCCTGGGCGGGGTTGAGTTATACTTCTTTCAGCGTGACGCCTTGCAGCAGAGTGCCCAGCACACCGATCTGGGAATTGCGCAAGCGATTGCGCTTGAAGTGGCATCCAACATCCGGGCTGCTATCGAGGATGACCTGGACCTGGCCCGCAGCCAGGCAGCCAGCCAGCTCGAATTGCGCCAACTTGCTGAAGCGTTTGCGACGGCGCGCCTCTCTCATCCTGACATCAGCCTCTATTTCGTCTGTGATCTCTCCGGGCGCATGCTGCTCATTTCTCCCCCCAGTTCGGTGACGATCAATCAGCCAGGTGGTCCATGTGAATATCCACTGGAAGCTCTCCCCAAGGATAAGCCGTTGATCTCAGTGGGCCGGATCAGCCCCACGACCAGGACAAGTGTGGTCTCGATTGTTACCCAGATCCTGAATGCCCAGGGGCGCCAGATTGGCACCCTGGGGATGAACGTATCTCTGGTTCAATTTACCGCTCACCTGGTTGAGGTGCAGCGGCAATTGAGCGCGAACGGTGAGGTCCGCATCTGGATCGTCGATGAGGAGGGTCAGCCGCTCGCTAATACCGAGCATATCCCTTTGCAAACTGACCTGCGCCAGAGCTTACCCGGTCTAGATCGCGCGCTCCAGGGGGAGCAGGGCAATCTAGTTGCGCGTACTCAGAACCGCGACTGGCTCTCTAGCTATCTCCCCATTGCCGGAACATCGTGGGCAGTTGTCGTCCAGCGTCCAGCGGATGTCACGTTTGCCAGCATCATCAGTTTTCAGAACAGCCTGTTGATTGCCCTGGTGACACTTATTGTTGGCGCGAGCTTTTTCTGGTTTGCGCTGCATGGTTGGGTCGTCGCGCCGCTCGTGAAACTCGCACAAGCCGTGACGATGATCAAGCCCAACCAGACCGAGAAAGTCACTGAAGGCAAACTGCTCGCCAGAGAACGGGGACGTATTGACGAGATCGGCAGCCTCATTGCTGCTTTCTCGACCATGGAAGACGAGATCCATGCTCTGTTTCGCAAAAGCGACGAGCGCAGCCAGGCGCGTTTGCACACGCTCGACGCCATTCTGGGCAGCATGGATGAGGGCGTCCTCCTGGAACATCCAGACGGGCAGATCATCTATGCGAACCAGAGTTTTTCGCAATTTGTCGGCCTCTTCCCCCAGGAAATTCCTGCCGATTCCTTCGACGCGCGCCTAGTGGAGGAAAAACTGCTGATGCTCGTCGAAGACCCAGCGGCGTATGCGGAGGCGAGCCGCCAGGCAGAAATGGCATCTAGTTCGGATGTCGTGGAATTTCACGTGCGTGGCTTCTATACTCAGGTCGGCCAGTTGGTGCCTGGTCGTCGGGATATCAGGATGCGCCTCTTCGAGGTGCGTGATCAGGCTGGTCAACTCATTGGGCGTGGCAAGATCTTCCGGGATGTGACCCGACAAAACGAGGCAGAGCAAGTCAAGAAGAATCTGCTCGCCATCGTCTCGCACGAACTGCGGACTCCTCTCACCGCTATGAAAGGGTATGCGACCAGCCTCCTGGAGACGGACGTGGAACTGGATGCTGCAACGCAGCAGCACTTCCTCCAGCGGATTGTCGAGGAAGGGGACCGCATGGCGGACCTGGTTACGAATCTCTTGGAAATGTCGCAGGTGGAGGCCGGAACCCTCAAGCTGGCGCCTGCCCTCTACCGCCTGGAGACACTGGTAGAGCAGGTGGTAATGGCAGAGGAGCGCGGCCGCATTCGAGTGCAACTGCCTGAGGACATCCCCCTCCTATATGTGGATCGTCGGCGGATCGAGGTGGTGCTGCGCAACTTAGTAGAGAACGCTCGGCGCTATGCTGGAGCCGATGCCTTTATTGAGATTGCGGCCAGGTATGAGCCGGGTTCGACGGAAGGTGGCTTGTCTCTGAGTGTCGCCGATACTGGGCCTGGCCTCCCTCCGCACCTCACCGAGCGAATCTTCGATCGGTTCTATCAGGTAGATGGTGGCAGGGAACGCAGCAGCAGTGGCGTCGGGTTAGGACTGGCGATTTGTCGCGGGTTTATTGCGGCTCATGGCGGGCGGATCTGGGCCGAAAACCGGACCGATGGCGTGACGGGGGCGATCTTCCGCATCTGGTTCCCGCCGAAGGTGCTGCACCTCCCTGGCGCCGAGTCGAACCGATTTGAATTACAACATGCGTTGTGATAAAGCACAAGGGGGCAGCCGATGCCACAGGACAAGCACATTCTCGTGGTCGACGACGAACCGGCCATTCAGGATTTCATCCGCCACAACCTGGAGTTGCGGGCCTTCAAGGTGTCACTTGCCAGCAATGGACTGGAAGCCCTGGCGCAGTTTGCTCAGGTAACGGTTTGCCTGGTCATCCTGGACATCATGATGCCAAATATGGATGGGTTAGAGGTCTGCCGTCGCATCCGGCGGGAGAGTACCGTGCCCATCATCATGCTGACCGCGCTGGGGGAAGAGGCCGATAAGATCGCTGCCCTGGACCAGGGAGCCGATGACTATCTGACCAAACCCTTCGGGGTGGGGGAGTTGCTGGCACGGGTGCGGGCTGTCCTCCGCCGTCACCACTGGGCCGATACCCCTCCTTCGGTTGGCACGCAACGCTTTGGCAACCTGGAGATTGATTTTGAACAACGGCTGGTGTGGCGCGCAGGCGAACTCGTCAAGTTGTCGCCCACGGAGTTTGCCTTGCTCCAGGAATTGGCATTGCATCCAGGGAAAATAATGACCCATGAGACCTTGCTCAAGCGGGTGTGGGGGCCAGAATATGGGAGTGAGACTGAGTATGTGCGCATCTATATCGGGCGCCTGCGGCGGAAGTTGGAAGGGGAGGCGGCTCCAGGTGTCCGCATTCTCACCGAGCCAGGTGTAGGATACTCTCTGGTCAAGTGAGGAGCAGGGAGCGCCATCTTTCCCAATAGCTGATGTGACCAAACCAGACTTGATGTCCTCTCAAACTGGGCTTGCCATTGACAGCCGCTGGCTAACATGGATACCTAGCTGTTTGAGAGCGGCATGTACACGCCAGGCGCCCAGTTCTGGGTTCTCTTGCAGCCATTTGATCTTCAGCGTGTCGAAGAACTTTCTGACGAGAACGCTGCTTGCCACACAGTATCCAGATTCGTGCGATTGTTGCGGATCAACTGCTTCAGATCGCCTGCCCACAACGGGTCGGGAACATCCGCCGAGAAGATCTCCACCACATACGGCCCGGCAAAGCCGCTGGCGTGGATAGCGCGCAAGAAGGCTGGGAATGGAATCTCGCCGTGCCCAATCGAAAGTCGGTCCTGGAACGAACGCGGGGTGCGCCAGTCGCTGAGCTGCACCACGAATATCCGGTCTCCACAGGCGGTGATTGCCTCGTATAGATCGGCATTTTGCCATATATTCCAGCTATCGATGCACAAGCCAAAGTTCGCGCGCTGCACCTGTGTGACAATCTGGAACGCTTGCTGAATTGTCCAGACTGCCGTTTCTACGTTCATAATGGATGGGTTGAGCGGTTCCAAGGCAATGCGCGCTCCGAAACTGGCCGCCTTATCAGCGAGTTCGCGGTAGACCTCAACCGCGACATCAGAGACCTGCTGGATATTGCCTTGCGGAGGCCGGCCCGTGTTCGTGACAAACGGCACTCCCCGCGCCAGCGCGCCAAAGCGCTGGATGGTCTGGTAGAACAAAGCCATACGTTCTCGTGGATCGTGAGGTTCGGGCTGCGATTGGCTGGGGAACAGCGTGCGGATTCTGGGTTGCGCCGAACTGATCACCAGCCCGCACTTTGCAATCAGCCCCAGTTGCTCGCCTATACGCTGCTCATCCAGTTTGAATTCGCAGACCTCAATCGCCTCCACCCCAAGTTGGGCATAGCATTCGATGTCTTGCTCGAAGGTCCAGGGCGTCGTGGTAAATTCACTTACCCCAAAGCGATAATGTGGTGTCATTTCAACCGATTCCTTCATAACAGGAGGAGACACGCTGGAAGCCTGTGCGGCCTCTGTGGAGCGCTTCTGCTGCTCTTCTCATCTTTCCGACTTGCATTCAGTGTGCCATTCTCGACCAGGGAAGGGTGCAACCACCCCCAGGCCAATCCCTTCTACCTGCCTGGCTACGATGAAGGTATGGAGGTTGCAGCAGCGTGGTCAGAACACCCTATTTCTGCTCTGCTTCCATTGGCGCAAGAAGCGGTGGCTCCAGATACAGACTCACATAGGAGCCTTGCAAGAAGCGTACACATGAAGAACTGCGCACCCTTCACCGATTCTTTCCCCACTTTGAGCGTCATAGCATTCGCGTTGTTGGTGTTCCATCACCAGGCTCGGCCTGTGGAGGTTCTATGCAGCCCATTACCGCTCCGTTTCACGTGGTTGGCATCGCCGGAAGCCTGCGGACCCACTCCTTTAATCGTGGACTCTTGCAAGCGGCTCAGGCCGTGACGCCAGGCGGCATGCAGATCACGATCATGGATCTAGCGCCGATTCCGCTCTACAATGCCGATGTGGAGGCTCAGGGGGATCCGGCCCCGGTGGCCCAGTTGAAATCGGCCATTCACCGGGCCGATGCGCTCTTGATCGCGGTCCCGGAGTACAACTATGGGGTGTCTGGCGTCCTGAAGAATGCGATTGATTGGCTCTCCCGCCCCCCCGACCAGTCCGTGCTGCACGGTAAGCCAGCCGCGCTGATGGGAGCATCCCCTGGGATGGCAGGCACGACACGGGCGCAGCTCCAACTGCGTCAAACGTTTGTCTATACCCAGACCTGGGTGATGTCGCCCCCACCCGAGGTACTCGTAGCCTACGCCCAGGAGAAGTTTGACAGCGAGGGGAGGTTGACCGATGACGACACCCGCGCCCGTATCCGAGCGCTGCTGGAGGCTCTCGTGACCTGGACGAATCGCGTCAAGCCACGCCCGGAGCCTTTGTTGGTGTGAACGTCTGGCTCTTTTCGGAGGTGCTGGCCCTGTTCGGCATCCGTTCACCACCAATCCAAGTCGATTGCGCTCGCTGGCTCCTGTGTGGAGCGCAGAATGAGAGGAGCCAGGCGAGCCGCAAGGAGGAACCACCGATGAGACCCTCGTTCGATCCTGCCAAGCCTTTCGCGGCTGAGGCGCCGCAACCCGATCAACTGCCCAGGTACGTGCTGCCCGATACCGGGCTGGAAATGGGCGCCAGCCTGGGGAATGCCAAATGTTGGGTCAACACCAAAGGGAGTGGGGCGATTGAACACCTCTTTAGCACCGAGCTGGGACAGATCGTGATGGGTTCTATGACCATTGCCTATAGCAGCATCGGCAGCCCGTTAGCCAGGGGCGAGGTGACCCCCCTTTCAGAAAGCGCCTGCTTCCCCAGTGAGCTTGCTTCGGTTGAGCGCACCGATGCGTTCATCCAGCTCCAACCGGAAACTTCTGGCTCCTTTGAAATCCACCCGGCGTATCAGCGCCATCGGTTCACCCTGCCCCACGCGCTGGAGGTGGTGGAAACCACCTTTGTTCCCAAAGGTGGCGACGAGCAGGCGATCCTCTATCGGCAGCTCGAAATTACCAACCGCGCGCCGCTGCTGCGCTACCTCCGCGTCTACGGCTTTGCGCACCTGCGTGGCGAGACGGAGCCAGACCTCGATGCCTCCTTTCATACGGAGCAGCAGGCACTGATAGCTAGCAACCGCTGTCACCCAGACTATGTCCGAGTCTTTGGGGTCACGGCACCAGTGGCGGCCTTCGAGACAACCTTTGACAGCAGCCTCGTCTATAATGCTCACCACATGCGGGGCTTGAGCAATCGTACCACGTGCCAGGGGGGCCATATGCTCGGTGCCTTGCAGGTCGATCTGGAGGTGCCGCCTGGCGAATCGCGCCGCCTGGCCTTTATTGCCGCCTTTTCACCGCGTGGGCAAGCTGAGGCCCTTCAGATCCTGGCACAGGGGCGTGATGCCGAGGCCGCCTTGCAGCGTACTATCGACTATTATCAGCAGCAGCTCGCTTCGGCCCAGGTTCTGACCCCTGACCCGATCCTCAATCAAGGCGCCCTCTGGGCGAAGGTGAACATGCTGCGGGTGCTGGCCGATTACCCGCAGGGACCGGCCTTCACGAATGATCCCTCGCGCTCGTCAGCGGTCGTGGCCCGTGATGCCTGCTGGTTTGTCTATGGCTGTGATCACTTCCTGCCGACCTTTTCCTGTCGCCTCCTGGAAGCCTTGGCCCAGCGTCAGGATCCCTCTGGCAAGATGATTGAGTTCTACGATGCAGTGACTGGGGAGACAGAGGACTATGGCCTCAACATCAACGATAATACGCCCTTGTTCATTTTGGCCGTTAATCACCACTGGCGCAGCACGGGGCACCGCGAGGAGTTGGAGCGCCTCTATCCCGCGGTGCGCCGGGCGGCCCACTATATCCTCAGCCAAGAGAATGAGCGTGGCCTGGTCTTCTGCACGGCCACCGGCCAGGAGCTGCACGGCATCATTGGTTGGCGCAATATCATTCCGCACTATCGCATCAGTGGGGCCGTAACCGAGGTCAATGCCGAATGTGCCGCCGCCTTACGCGCGGCGGGACACCTGGCCGAGAACCTGGGACGGCCTCACCAGGAAGCACAGGAGTTCTTGCACGCCGCCCAGCGGCTCACAGAAGCGATCAATCAACATCTCTTGAACACTGAGAATGGCGTCTATTATCTGACCAGTGACGTGGATGGCAGCCTGCGGACCGAGGTCACCGCCGATCTCGTCTTTCCCGTGATTTTTCGTGTCGCCCCAGAAGAGGTCGCGTTCCGCATTATCAGCCGCCTCAATTTCCCCGATTTCTGGACGGAAGCCGGACTGCGAACGGTTTCCCAGCAGAGCCTGGAGTACAATGCCTACCAGCAGTGGGGCTTGCTGGGCGGCGTCTGGCCCGGCATGACCTGGTGGTATGCCTTCGCCGCTGCCCGCTACCATCCCGAATTGATGGTCAAGGCCCTGCATGCCAGCTTTGAACACTACGCGCGCGACCCCAAGAAGCATAACACCGTGCCGGGGCAGTTCAGTGAGTGGTTCGATGGCGAGAGCCTGGTAAACCGAGGCATGCGGCTCTCTCCCTGGGAGGCGCCGCGTTTCTTCTGGGCGGCAGTGGAGGGCGTCTGTGGACTGATGCTGCGGCCAGGCGAGCAGCACCCCCAAATTCATCCCTTGCTCCCAGAGGAGTGGCGCTGGGTCGGCGTCCGCCGTCTGCCCTATCATGGGCACCCCTTGTCCTTCTTTGCCGCCCGCGAACAACAGCACTTCCGGCTGTATACCGATCAGCCGATTAATACGCGCCATCACCTGGAGGTCTACGCAGAGGAGGTCTCGGATCAGGTGTTGGTCCTCAACCAGCACCTGGAGCATCTGGCGCTGCGACGGCCTGGCGAGGTGATGTTGTGCATTGGCAGCACCTCCCGCGAGACGACACTCTCGCCCGTGTACCTGCTCGACCACCTCCTCGATCCAGAGCAACCCTATCAACTGACCAGCTACAATAGTGGGCATCAGACCTGGATTGCTGGAACGACGGGGCCAGGACAAGCCCTCAGCAGCGTTGCCGTAACCATCGAGGCGCAGGGCTTTCGCCTCTTGCGGTGGAGGCGAGCGGACTGACGCTGACGCAACAGAGGTGGGAGCGTCCGCGCGGTCAGCGACCTTTGAAGCTGTAGTCTCTGCTCAACAGAACGCCTGCTTGCTACTAAGCATCAAGCGTCATAAACAGCGTATTGAGTCCTTCAGCCAGGGTGGGATGGGTGAACAGGCCCTCTTTTAACGCTGTGTAGGGCTGCTTCCCCATCATCGCTACCTGGATGATTGCCATCAGCTCGCCACCCTCCAAGCCGAGCATGGCGCAGCCCAGGATTTGTTGGGTCTCGGCATCGACAATGGCCTTCATAAAGCCGCGCGTCTCGCCGGTTTCCAGGGCACGGGGCACCTGATTCATGGGTAGTTTCGCCACACGGATGTTGCGTCCTTGTGTTCTGGCCTCGTGTTCGCTCATACCCACCCGTCCAAGCTGGGGATCGATGAAGATGGTGGAGGGGACCAGACGATCCTGCGTGCTGGCGCTGCCATGTTCAAGCAGGTTGGTGCGCAAAATGCGGACGTCATCGTATGTGACGTGGGTAAAAGCTGGCCCACCTTTCACATCACCCAGCGCGTAGATGCCAGGAACGCTCGTTTCCAGGCGCCCATTCACCTGGATGTACCCCTTGCTGTCCAATTGTATGCCAGCCGCTTCGGGGGTGAGATCTTCGGTGTTCGGGACGCGACCGACTGCCGCCAGCAGATGCGAGCCGGTAAGCTGCTGTTCGCCTTGAGGCGTGCGCACGGTCAAGTGCATGTGCCCGTCGCGCTGCTCCACCTGTTGCGGCGTGGTATTGGTCAGGACCGTGATCCCATCCTGGCGAAACATCTCCGCGATGGCCTCACTCACGTCTTCATCCTCGTTCATAAGCAATCGACGCCTGCTGATGAGCGTGACCTGGCTGCCAAAGCGACGAAACATCTGACCGAACTCCAGCCCGATATAGCCGCCACCGATGACGAAGAGATGTTCGGGGACCGTGTCCATCTCCATAATCGAGGATGAATTGAGGACGGATACGCATTCGACGCCTTTGATCATGAGTTGCGCTGGCCGGGCGCCGGCATTGATAAAAATCATGGGCGCGGTGATCTGTTGTGTCTCGCCGCTCTTGAGATGGACCTCAAGCGTTTTGGGAGCGATAAAATGGGCCTCGCCCAGCAGGAGATCCAGCCCTTGCGCCGATCTTTGCGCCGCTTTGATGCGGCTCTCGAAGCCGCTTCGAGCGCCCTCAACGATACCTTGTTTACGTTTGCGCACGGCCTGCATATCGACCGAAATGGGGCCAGTGTGTACGCCGTAGTCAGCGCCACGCCTTGCCAGATAGGCAACGCGCGCGCTGGCGACCATCGTTTTCGTGGGGGTACACCCCGTGTTGACACAGACACCGCCGGGTTGGTTACGCTCAATGAGCGCCACTTTCCGGCCTGCCTCCGCTAATGCTATGGGGAGCTGCCTGCCTCCGTGACTGGTTCCGATCACAATCGCATCATAGTTTGTAGTTTGTGGCACCCCAGTATTCTCCTTCTGTAGCCCGCCTTCACGGACGCTTCCGCATCAGCGCATCCACCAGCAAGAACAGATACCGGCTCCCAGTCAGATCCCGCTCATTCCACGCAGGTACAACCGCTTCATGATGTTGTTTCCTCCTGGAGAGGCAATCTTTCTCGTTCCCTACCGCCAACATTCTTTTCGCCGTTGCAGGTCTCATACCACTCGCCTTCCAGGTAGTATGCAAGAAGGGTCGTCCAGAAGCATACGAGCGATATTGCGGCCCACCAAAAGTAAGCGACAGGCAGTGGGTCTCCCGTTGGTGCCTCCTGTTGGGAGGGGAGACGTGGGGAAGAGGGACCGCCCCATGCTAGGAAGGCGCTACGACACCGTTTCGCTCCACAGGGAAATAGCCAGGGGAGCAGAAGCATGATACCCATCACCATCGCTGTCACCCCTGAAAGCGGCCAGGGTTGATTTCGACCCTTGCTCGTTATTTGCGGTATCCACACAAGCCAACTCCTGTGTACATAGTTGAGCGCAGGCGCTTATATGCTTCGTGTTTCCTCAAAGATGCGGATCCATGCTTCAAAATTATGGGCAATTTGCGTGGCTGCCTCCTCTTTAGAGATACGTTTCGCCTCCACATCGACCAGGGGCTGCCAAAAACTTGTTCGCCCGACGGCAAACCCGATGAACCCAGGAACGCTCGCCGCCGTCTTCAGCCAATGCACGACTCGCTCTCGATCTGCACCGCGTCCCAGTACAATGAGACCCACAGTGTTTCGTCCACTACGCCGAGCCACCTCCACCAGCTTGACGCAATCTTGCTGGCGATCCAGCCCTTCGACCTTCCAGACATCTGGCTCCACCCCGGTATCTTGCAAGGTCTGGATGGCTTGCATCATGAAGCGCGGTCGTAGCTGCAAGTCATAGGCGTTCTTGTCCCCCTCAACCTGTTTCATATGCATCGGCTCAGGTGGCACGAGCAGTTCGAACATGAACAGCGTCTGTGCCCGGTGCAGATAGTCCGATAAGCGTGCGAGCCGACCGGCCTGGCGCAGGTTGAGAGCTGCATCTCCTTCAGGATTAAAGCGTACAAGCACTTTGGCGAACGTCGGATGAACCGCTTCGATGTGCTGTGCAAAGTCCTCTCCATAGGCGAACTCGAACTCCTCCTGGCCGCTCTTCTCGACGGATACTGCCGTAATGGAGCCATTGCTGACCGCATCACGCAGGATGGCGGAACCAAATTCCTCGTCAACCAGGATGCCAACACGATCCTTCGGTACCCGGTCCACAAGTGCCTGCTGAAAGCCTGCATAGATGACGCGCTTACTGTTTGCAACGGAGACCATCTGCTCCACATTCAGTGGTTCTTTCCAGCCGAAGAGTCCCGAGATGTAGGACGCGCGATGGTCGAACG
>CAZFWN010000054.1:10716-29123 GCA_964522745.1 uncultured Ktedonobacterales bacterium | reverse complement strand
TATGTTGATCTGGTGCTGAAACCGGGCTATCAGGCCGTCAAGCAGGTCGATCCAACGGCGAAAGTGGTGATGGGCGGGCTGGCGGGGGATGCCAATATGCAAGCATACTATGCCGCTGGCGCTGAGCCATATTTTGACATCGCCAACTTCCATGCGTATTATCAACTCGGCGTGGCCGATAGCACGGCGATGGACCATGTGCGCGGGGCAATGAACGCCAATGGCGATAGTACCAAGCCGCTCTGGATGACCGAGTTTGGCATGATGACAAATGCTTCGGGTGGGGGCGCGCTCGCAGCCCAGAGCAGCGGCGCGGCCAATGACGAAGCGGCGCAGGCTAAGCTCATTCATGATGTCTACAGCGGATTGAAAGTCCAGGCGGCCTTTTTCTATCAGTTGCATGATACGGGCGTCTACGAGACGGGCAACGTGCTGCTGAAAATGACCTCCTGGGGTATCGTCAGCCACGATCTCTCCCATCACAAGATGGGATTTGATGCGTATAAACAAGCGACTGGCGGTGTGCTGCCGAGCCTGGTGAGTCAGGCTCAAGAAGCGCCGGCGCCGGTTGCGCAAGGAGTCCTGCTGTATGCGATCCCTGAGGAGCTATCTGACGCGCTTTCTCCGCTTTCTGCGGGGCGAGGGCGTTACCACTGATCGGGGCCAGCTCAAGCGCTTTCTCACGATTTTAGGCTTGGCCGTCCTGCTGGGCGCGCTCTTGACGCCGCTGGCGATTGTGATCACGCAGCCGCGCGCCAGCGGCAATGGGACGGCGCTGGCGGGAACGCCGACGCTGAAGCGGCCAACTCCCACCAATACGACGACTCCCACGCCTGTGGCGACCAACACTCCCATCTCGACGCCTGGTGCGCCGGCCAAAGGGTTGACGGATAATCCGGCCTATCAATGGTGGGAGTGGCCCAACCACGCCCAGCCGGATAGCTGGTGGGGCGATGGGCAGAACGCGCAGACGCTGGGGGCACAGATCAGCCTGATGCAAGAATTGGGCGTCAGAATGTTTCGCGTGGAACTGGTCTGGGCCTTTGTCGCGCCAACCATGCCCGGGGGCAGCGCTTATGATAGCGCGATGGCCCGTGATCCCAACTGGAGCGGCTATCAATGGAGCCGCTGGGATTTGATCGTGCAGTTGACTTCACAGGCCGGTATTCAACTGGTGCCTCAGGTGGTCTATAGCCCGGATTGGGCCAGCGGCGTCACGGCCACCACCAGCGGCGGCCCCAACGACCCGCCGCAGTCAGCACAGTATTTTGGCGATTTCATGACGGCGGCAGCTACCCGCTATAAAGGCCAGATTCACTATTGGGAGATGTGGAACGAGCCGGATTACGCGCCGCATACCTGGAACGGCACGCCGCAGCAGTATGTTGATCTGATCCTCAAGCCTGGCTACCAGGCGATCAAGCAGGTCGATCCAGCAGCGAAGGTGGTGATGGGCGGGCTGGCGGGGGATACACATATGCAGACGTATTATAACGCAGGCGCCGGGCCGTATTTCGATATTGGCAATGTCCACACCTACTATGCAGCGGGAGCCGGCGACGGCACAGGAGCAAGCCATGTTCGCTCAGCCATGAACCAGAATGGCGATCAACTGAAGCCGCTTTGGCTTACCGAATTTGGGTGGGCTTCCCGGCAGGCTTCAACCTCCTGCTCGGACCCGGCTCAGCCTACCGATAAGGCCGAGGCGACACAGGCGCAGCTGATTACTGATATGTATAAGAGTACCATCCTACAGGCGCTCTTCTTCTATCAATTGCACGATACAGGCGTCTATGCCAGTAGTGGCGCCTGCACGAAAGGCGTGTATTGGGGGCTGGTGACCCATGATCTCTCGCGTCACAAAGCAGGATTCGATGCCTATAAAAACGCAGCCGGCGGGCCACTTCCGGCGCTGAGCAACACGCACCCGTGACCTTGCCGGGCAGAGTGGGCAGAGTTCGCCGCTGGATCGACCTCTGGGGGCTGCGGCCAGCGCTTCATTGTGCAGGCTCACTCCCGCTGAAAGGGCTGACCGATAATCCCGTCTATCAATGGTGGCGCGACCCAACCATCATGCAGCCCGATAGCTGGTGGTGCCTGGCGCGAGACGAAACCGCGCTGGCTGGGCAGTTTGATCTGATGCGCGAGTTGGGCGCCCGGCTCTTTCGCATCGAACTGCCCTGGCGAGCGCTCGCGCCGGAGCGGCCTGGCGGCATCGTCTATGACGCGGCTGCGGCGCGTGACCCGGCCTGGCCCGGCTATCGCTGGGAGCGTTTTGATCTCCTGCTACGGCTGGCAGCGCAGGCCGGCATCTGGCTCGTGCCGCAGGTCGTCTTTGCGCCAGAGTGGTCGAGCGGCGTTCCGGCGACCAAACACGGCGGCGCCACTGCGCCACCCGGCGCGGCGGCTCATGTGGCCGATCTATTCACTGCCCTGGTGAGCCGCTATCGCGGGCGCGTTGCCTATTGGGAACTCTGGAACGAACCTGATCATCCCCACTCCTGGAGCGGGACGCTGCGCCAGTATGTCGATCTGGTGCTGCGCCCAGGCGCGGAGACGATCCGCGCCATCGATCCTGCCTGCCAGGTGGTGCTGGGCGGGCTGGCCGACCATCGCAATCTGGCGACAATTTACGCCGCCGGCGGCGGGTCAGACTTTGATATTGTCAATTTCCACCTCTATCCCACGCGGCCCAGCGCCGGGCAGGCGCGCCGGGCCGTGCGCCAGGTGCGCGTCCAGATGCGGGCGCGCGGCGATGGGCAGAAGCCCGTCTGGCTGACGGAATGTGGCATCGCTACCCAGCCACCCAGCACGCCCAGCCCTTTTGGCAGCGCGACAGACGAAGCCAGCCAGGCGCGCTTTCTCCGCGCCCTCTATCGCTCGGTGGATGCGCAGGCCATCTGCTGGTATCAACTGCGCGATACGATCATCTTTGATGCCGCCGGTCAGGAACTGAAGCAGGTCTATTGGGGGCTGGTCAGCCACGATTATCAGCGGCGCAAGCCGAGCTATGCAGCTTATCGCCAGATTATTGCGCCGCCCCCGGCTGATACTGCTGCACCAGTTTCCAGAAGGCCGGGCGGCCTCCCATCTGCTGGCTGACGCTGTGCCAGTAGCGTAGGTTGAAGATGGCGCTGTAGGCGGCGCCGGATAGCCTGGGCTGGCGCGCCCAATCCGCCAGCCGGGCGACGGCCAGCAAGGCGCCAACTGCAATCTGCGCCAGCGGGCCTCTGCCGACGCACAGGCGCGCCAGCCGTTGCAGCGAGCGCTGCCGCCAGTGGAACTCTTTTGCCATACTTTGCAGCGTCATCAGCCGCCCACTGCGGTACATTGCCACATCGGCCCAGCCATAGGCGCTGGAGATGTTCAGCCAGGCGCGCAGCGAGCGCAGGGCATGGTGCCAGCCTTTTGCTTCGGGGTTGAAATAGAAATGCAGCCCTTGCTCGCGGAAGCGATAGGCCAGTTCCACATCTTCGGCGCGGCGAAACTGTGGGTCAAAGCCGCCTGCCGCCAGGATGAAGTTGCGGCGCACCGAGGCGTTGCCGGTGTAGAACTGGCGCGGCGTTGGCTCCCACTTGCCGGCGGCCATGTCCTGATACTGCTTCCTGAGCATGGCTTCTTCCCAGCGCGTCCAGGGGTTGAGGCGAAAGCCTGGCGGAGCCACTAGCGGCCCGATGACCACCGCCCGCTCGTCCTGCGCGTGCAGGCGCAGATGCTCGGCAATCAGCGTCAGTTCGGGCACGACATCATCATCAATGAACTGAATGATCGGCGCCTCGGCCTCGCGCACCCCGCGATTGCGCGCGGCGGCTGGCCCCTGATTGGGGTTCTGCTCCAAGACGCGCAGGCGATAGGGCACCGCCAGCCCCCGGCACATCTCGGCGCTGCCATCGGTGCAGCCATCGCAGATGACCAGCACCTCGTACTGCTCGGCGGGTGTGGTCTGGCACGCGAGCGCTTCCAGCACCATGCGCAGCGACTCGCGGCGGTTATGCGTGGGAATGACCAGGCTTACATCCATAAAATAATCTCTATGATTGCTCAAAACGTTTTGACCACGCGCGCCGGCTGGCCGACGGCCACCGAGCGCGGCGGAATATCGCGGGTAACGACGCTGCCGGCGCCGATGACCGCGCCCTGGCCGATGGTCACGCCTTTGAGGACGATCACGCGGGCGCCCAGCCAGACATCATCCTCCAGGATAATCGGCTTCGAGTGCCCCAGCATCGTCTTATCGCCAGCCTGATGGTAGTCGTTATCCATGAGCAGCGAATAGTTGCCGATCTGGCAGCGGTGGCCGATCTTGACCAGCGTGTGCGCCGAGATCGAGACGCCGTAGTTGATAAAGACCCGATCCCCAATCTCGATCACGCCGCCGGGAGCCGTGACCAGTTCGCCGCGCACCGTGCCGCCATACAGCAAGAGCCGCTCACCGATAGTGATGCGCCCGTGATTTTTGACCATCACCCGGCCAAAGAGGCGTGGCCAGGGGCCGACCTGCGTGCAGCGGCGCAGGGCATATTTTGCGCGCAGCAGCGGCCAGGCGCGCCCTGGCTGGCGCAGCGCCGCCAGCAGCAGCCGCGCCTGGCTCTTCTGGCGCGGCGCGGCTGGGGCAGCAGCGTTGCTCTGGACAGCCGGGGCGACGCCGGCCTGGGCTGCTGCGGTGTGTTCAAGCTGGTCATGAGCCATAGTGGATTATTTCCTCGACCTGATGGATGTAGCGGGTTTCGCTCTGCCCAACGGGTTTGGCCGGGATGCCGACCATCGTTGCTCCTGGAGGCACATCATGAATGACCACCGCGTTGGCGCCAATGGTCGCGCCGTCGGCAACCACGATGCCGCCCAGCACCCGCGCTCCGGCGCTGATGGTTACATTATTGCCGATCAGCGGGAAGTCGTGATTGTTGCGCATGCCGATGGTCACAGCGGTAATCAGGCTGACATTGCGCCCCAGGCCACGCGCCATGACGACGGTGCCAACGGGATGGGCAATGTAGAGGCCGGGGCCGATGGAGACGCTGGGCACAATATCCAGCCCGAAGCGCCGGATGGTCCGCCGCCAGAGCATGCCCGGAATCAGCGGAACGTGGTGCCGGTGGAACCAGTGGCTCAGGCGATAGAGCCAGGTTGCGCGCACGCCCGTATAGTTCCAGTACAGCTTGAGTCCCTCAAGCAGCGTGATCGGGCTGTGCGGGTTGCCCCCCAGAAACCCGATGCGCTTCCATGCTTGCAGGTCTTCGCGGAACAGGGCCACCGGCCCCATTGTTTTTGGTCGCCCCCGTGTCTTCGTTGCCATAAGAATTACCCTCCCCTACTACTAACAAAACTACGATGGATAACACTACTCGTCCTGCTCTTCTGCCCAGCGTGATCGCCGGGGCGCGCTTCTCAATGGCGGCGCGTTTTCGCGGGGTGGTGTTGGTGTTCTGGGGGCATGGGGCCAGTCGGTCCTGCTCTCGTTGGCATTCCAGCGTGGCTGGGTGCGCGGGCGCGAAACGCTGCCGGCGCGGCGGGCAGGTGGCGGGTCCACAGGAGTTACCAACACATGGGCCAGTACCCCGACCTGCGCTTCGGGGGTGGCGGCATCCAGCGCGCTCGCGGCGCTTCCCTTGTCTGAGCGCAGCCCGCTGTCTACATTCATCGAGCGTCTCAAAATGCCTGGCAGATGGCCGATGACCCCGAAGATGACTCCCAGCAGCAGCATGGCCCGGTCGCTCGTCAGCCCCAAATCAACATAGGAGACGGTGACCTGCATCATAATCAAGCCGACACCGGCAGTCAGCATGGCCCGTGCTTTATTGTCGCCAGCGACGCTGAGCGCCTGGATAAGCCGGCCACCGCGATAGAGGCCGCTGCCGATCAGCCACCAGAAGACCATAAAGCCAAACATGCCCATGTCCATCCAGATCCAGAGAATCTCGTCGTGTGGAGTATAGTGCCAGAACGGCCAGAAACTGAGGTCAGGAAGCGGGATATAAAAGGCGAAGGGTTGCCCAAAGCCCAGGCCGGTGATGGGATGCGACTGGATGTTGAGGGAGATATTTTGCTTTTCAAGGATGCGATATTGGTTCGATGAGGCATCGCGTGGGTCAGGGTTAATTTGTGACGTGATAGCGCGTGCCGGCTGGCAAAGCGTGCCGCTCTCGCAGTTCCAATAGGCTGCCAGATAGAGCGAAAACACCAGCGCGGTGATGGGCACGATCCTGATGAAGAGCTTCTTTTCAACCCGGAAGAGAATGACAGCCAGAAAGATGGCGCCAATCGCCAGCGCGGCTTCGCCCGCCCGTCGATGGGTGAGCATCAAGGCGAGCAGATCGAGCGGAATGCTGATAAGCGCAAACCATTTTTGGCGCCGGGTGCTGCCTAACAGGAACATCGATACCGACAGGAGGATAGCAAAGGCCAGGATGGTGGCGTCCTCGTGATCGTAATCAAGATCACCTACCACATGGTTTGGGACGTAGGCATAATAGCGGATGATGTCCTCAATACCAAGCAAGAGAGCGGCGATCAAGAATATCCAGGTCAGGGTATCAAGGTCGCGCCGGTGGGTGAAGAGGATACCGACCAGGAAATAGGCCATCACACAATAGGCCAGCGCGCGAACCTCAAAAAGCGCTTTGGTGAAATCGCTGCCAGATTGAGCCGCTCCCCAGAGGACGCCAAAGGCCAGCATCGCCGCCATTGCCACCACCGGCCAGAACAGCAGGCCGCGCTCAAAATGGAACCGACGATCTCTCCGCCCACGCGCCAGCCAGGCGATCAAAATCACGATGACGATAATTTCGAGCGGGTTGAGGGGCAGTCCAGTCTGAGGCAGCCAGCTTTTTAAGTCGGCGTGGAAATACCAGGCGAACCCGGCCCAGGGGTCTTTCGAGCTAGTTGAGCTTTCCATCAGCAGGCTTAAAAAAAGCGCTGCAAAGAAAAGTTTTCTTCCAAGAGCCACCGCTTGCCTCCTACACCTAAAAGAGTGATGGGTACAACCAGAAAACAATCACCAGGAGAAAGGCCAGCACCGTGATGACCGGCAGGCCATAGCGGGCACGTGGTTTCACCCACAAGCCCAGGACCAGGCAGATTCCCATAAAGACCATAATAGCGTTCATCAGCACTTCCTCCTTCCAAATGTAGGCCGCCGCGCCGCCCCTTCGGGTGGCACGCTCGCCGTCACGTCGCCCGGCGCTGCCGCACGCGCTGGCTCCTGCCGGGTGTCAGGCGTTCCTAGCGCGCGCAGCGCAGCAGAGTGATGGATGACGCCGGGAAGGTCATGGTTAGGCTGGACCCGGCCAGCCTGGCATCGGCCAGGCGCGTGAGGCTGGGCGTTTCTTCGCTCACCTGATAGATCTGGACGCTGCTGGCCTGCACATTGGCAAACTGGATAGCCGGTGTCAGATCGGCCACCGGACTCTTGTTGAGTATCATGACCAGCAGATCACCGCTGGCGTCGTCGAGCGCTGCATACGATGACAGCAACTCAGCGTTGCTGGAGGCGGCCTGTATGGAGGTGCCGCCGAAGAAGCCACCCTGGCCGTCATAGTTCGTAAAGAGCTTCCAGGCATGATAGGTCGGGCTGTTTTGCGTTGGGTAGGCCCAGTAGCAGGCCAGATCAAGTCCCTCGCGCCCGAAGACGCCCAGGGCTTCAGCCGTAGCCAGCGCGCCGTTGATATGCTGCTCGGCGCCAAAGTTCCATTCGGTGATGCCCAGCTTGAGGCCAGGATAATTCTGGTTGATCCAGGTGCGCATGCGCGGGATCAACTGGATGGTGGTGTTGATCCTGGAGTAATCGGTATAGGTTGGATCCCAGAGCGAGCGCACGGCGCGGAGCCGCTGCGCGTTCATCTGCGGGTCTGTCCCTCCGCCGTATTCGCCGCCGTTGGGGTAATAGTGAATATCGAGCATATCAAGCGATGGCCCTCCGGCGCGCTGGTCGTGTTGGTAGATTTGCGACAGCCACCAGGGCAGGAAGTCCATATTGTTATGTGCGCGGTGGTCGGGCTTGCTTTGGTAGTTATCGCTGCCCCGGTCGAGCGGCGAATAAAAATAGCTGTACCAGCCGGAGAGGACTGGGCCAGTGACCAGCGCCGTTGGGTCCACGCTTTTGACCGCCGTTGCATAATCCAGGAAGATGTCGCGCATCTGGTCATAGCTCAGTTCCGCCGGGCGGATGTCGGTGTGTTCGGCAAACCATAGGTCTGGTTCGTTGTCCATCGCGTAATAGCGCACACCGCCTTTGGCCGCCTGCCCAAAGCGTTTGGTCAGATGATAGACCCATTCATCCTGGGCGACGTTCGAGTCGGTCACATCGGGCGGGTCGCTCAGCGGCGCGTTTTTGCGCGCCCGCGACGGAACGCTGGTTAGCTGGCGGTTCGCTGCCGGGTTATAGCTGTCGATAGCCTCACTGCCTGGCGAGATCGGCGGCCCGCCAATCTGGGGCACGCCCGTTGAGCGCGTGTTCAGGTCGGCATCGCGCGCCACCCAGCCGATATTGGGGATGGTCAGCAGCGTTTCGGCACCCCCAGCAAGGTTGCTGGCGATAAATTCGTCGGCCACGCCTGATGGCAGCTTCTCTGCCGGCGTGTCGTGGTTGTAGCTGCCATTGCGGAACTCATAATCACGTGCCGCGTTAAAGGCATTGCCCTGCTTCCAGTTATAGCGGCTAGTCTGGTTGCCGCCCCAGCGATTGAGGCGCGGGCGCAGGTCGTTAAGCAGGCCGCTCGGCACTTCAGCCATCCCATAGATCAGCGGGCTGATCGCCCGGCGATTCGCTCCGGCGTCGATGCTCAGGGTCAGCGGCTGAGCGGTGACACGAGCAATGCTGGGATCGGGCAGGGTGACATTATATTTGTCGCGCACAGGGCCAACGGTTACGCTGTAGCGTTTCCCGGCCTGCATGGCCGACGGCAACAGCAGGCTCACGCTCTGGCCGCTGCTGTGGTAGTGGGCCGAGCGCGGCGCCTTGGCAACCGTATAGTTTGCGTCTGGGCCGTTGATGCTGTAGAAATGGGTTGCCTGGACATCAGCGGGCAGCATACGCTTATTGAAGATCAGCGTGATGGTATTGAGGTCCAGTGCCTGCCCCTGGAGAATAGCTGGCGGGCTGAGGTCAGGCGCGTAGACCAGGCGCAGATCAGCAATCGAAATGTCGGGCTGATGACTGCCGCTGGCATCTTCCACCAGCAGGCCAGAGACGACCTGATTGGTGACCTTCATGACCTTCAGCGGGATGCGTGTCAGCTTCCAGGCGTTGCTGCTGATGCCGCCGCCCTGGGTGTATGGGCTAATCAGCACGCGCTCCGTATAGGCGCCGCTGGTGCTGGCGAAAAAAGCCGAGACTTTCTGATCGCTGCCGCTGCCGCCGTTGACATAGAACTGGAGGTAGCCGTAATCGGTAAGGTCGATGGGGCCACCGGCATAATGCAGGTAGAGAGCGCCCCAGGTATCCAGCGTCAACTGGAGCGACGGCTGATTATTATAGGGTTCAGCCTTCGAGGATAACAGCCGGTGTGCCCAGGACCAATCTTGCCAGTTGGTGGCGAGCTTGCCTTTCGTATAGACAACAATATCGTTTGGCGTGGTCAGCGAACCGTTCGCGCTGAAATAATTGGGGCGGAACAGGCCATTCAACAGCTTATAGCCGGCAAACCCGCCAATCGCCAGGCCGCCGACGGTTGCGCCAAGCCCAAGCAGGAACGTGCGGCGCTTGAACTGTCGCGCCGCATGTTCGGAGTCTGCTTCTGGCTGGTGATCGGCTGGGGGTGCTATTGGCTCGACCCAGGCGTGTTCATCGTCAATATCGTCATCAAAATCGTAGCGCTGCGGCATCCGCTTATCCATGCCCATAGTGTCTCCCAAGGGTTCCAGAAGGAAGGGACGGAACGATCACAGATAGCCGCCCAGCCAGGTGGGAATCGAGGGGCGGGCAGCATTCAGCACAATCCCACGCAGCGTTGATTCATCCAACCGGGCGATGGCATCTTTGACTTTATTTTCGGGCGTGTGGCCTGCCCGCACGACCAGCACCACTGCATCGGCCATCGACGAGGCCAGCACGCCATAACTGGCGGTGAGTACCGGCGGCAGATCGAGGACCAGCACCGCGCCGCTGTTATCCATCCGCAGCAGCAGATTGGCACGGGTGAGCATGCGGATCAGGCGCGCCGCGTCGTTGCGGCAATCTCCTGCCGGCAGGACAAATAGATTCTCGGTGACCTGGCGCAGCGCCTGTGGAAGCGGGCACTCGCCGCGCAAATATTCAGACAGCCCCGGCTGTGCCGGCAGCCCCAGGCTCTTATGCACGGTTGGCCGGGTCAGATTGAGTTCTACCAGGACGATAGGGCTATCCAGATCGGCAGCCATTGCTGTTGCAATGCCGAGCGCAATAGTAGACTTGCCCTCACCATCCAACGCGCTGGTGACGCCAATCGTCGGCAGCGTATCCGGGCTGGTGGGCGTCTGAAGCGACAGGTAGATGCGCCGGAAATACTCCATCGTGTTGGAGTTCGACGCCCCTTTGCCGTCCTGCCAGGAGGGCTGGTGCCCTCCCATGCGGGTCAAGGCGGTTTCGAGCGGCAAACCAGTGGCGCCCGGCTTAGCCGGGGCGCGCTGCCCGTTTCCTGCTGGCCCGCTGGCAGCCCCGCCCCCTGCCGCTCGCGGCCCTGGAGGGGTGCCAAAGTTTATTGGTACCGTTGGATCACTAGGCACGGACCCATTGAGGCTGATCGTCGTGTCCGGGCGGGCGTCTGATCCACTCTCCTGCTGTGGCATCTATTCGTCCTCCGAGTGGCTGGTAAAGGGTCGGTTATTATCATGGTTCGCTGTGCTTTCGGCAAAGCGAGGTAACGTTGCCAGGACAGGCACCTGGGCAAGCTGTGTCAGGCTCTCTTCCGAGCCAACCATGCTCTCATTATCTAATCCGCGCAGGCGTGGCACCACTTCCAGCACTGGAATGGGCATAGCATCGACCAGATCATCGCGCGAATGCACGCGCCGGTCAGCCACCGCCAGCAGGCCGATTAATCCCAGCGAGATGCCCAGACCCAGCGCCACCCCACCAACAATGGCCGTAATCGTCGTCTTGGATTTGACCACCGGCGTGGTGGGCACCGTCGGCTCGTCGGTGATATTGAAGGGCACCAGATTGGTTTGTACATCCTTCCCAGTCAGAGCTTGTAACCGCTGCTGATCGGTTTGGAGTTTGAGCAGATCGGTCTGATATTGCAATTGAAGCGCTGCGTAGGTCGAATCATTCGTCAAGTCCACGTTTGGATGAGACTGCACGTATGCAGCCTTGTTGGTACTATCGGTCGCCAGGGTATTGGTATCGTCCTGAATGGCCTGATTGGTTATGGTGATATTATTCTGGATATTGGCCTGCGCGTTCGCGAGCGATTCGGTAATGTACTCCTGAAGTAAGGCTTTGATGACCTGCGCCGCCAGACGCGGATCGGTATCGCTGTATTGCACCAGCACAAAGTTTCTGCCGCTGGCGGTCACTTTGATACCTGCCGTGATGCGTGCCGTCATTAAGCCATTCACATCGGGCGTGCCTTTGGCGTAGGCTTTGATCATATCGGTCTGATTGGCAACCTTCACCAGAAAGCTCGGCTCCGACTGAATATACTGCGTCAGGTCGAGCTGGAGCCACTGCGCTGGCGTGGTGAAGGCGCCTGAACTGCCCAAACTTGCGGTGGGCGGCACCTGGGGCACATAGACCGTCGCCTGCGATTGATAGTTGCTGGCAAATGAGCGAACCACAAAGACCACGATCAGTGGCACCAGGATCGCTGGTAAGATCAGCACGAAGGGATGCCGAAAAAAGGCTGCTACAAAACGTCTCATGAGAGTTCCTCCCTGGGACCGCTCCTGACGGAGCGGAGGGCCGCTACTGTTTCTGGGACTCGCTGGACAGCCCCCGCAATCGGGGCGCTGGCGACGACACTGCGTAAATCCTGCTTATAGAAACGCCAGGTACTTCCAACTTTGTGCCCGCAGAGTTGCCCCGACCACATCAGGCGGTAGAGTGTCGAGCGGCTGACACGCAGGAAGTTCATCGCTTCTTTGAAAGTGAGCAGTGTGTCTTCCTGAGCGAGATGTTCTAGCATAGACCAGTTCCTCCGGTTCCCTGGCAACGAGATAACGGGAAATGTCCCAACGTCTAATAGTGTATAGCTTTGTGTCATTGTGTAACATTGAGACCGGGTTGAGAACAGGTTAAGATGGCTGGCCGGGTCGGGATGGTCTATCAACCGCTGCCAAAATCGTCGCTGCTACTGCAAGTTCTGTGCTTAACACATCCTTAACACATCCGCTCTCATTCGGCTAATCCCATCCATTATACGGGGTATGGCGCCAAAAAGAAGCATCCGATAGCCTGATCAGGCTATCGGACGTTCTGTCGTGGCGGAGAGAGAATTGCCGGATACAGGGTTCAAGCGGCTACACCTCGCGTGAGGTGCGCACCCAGCGGCGCTCTCCGGGCGAGACCAGCGCCACCGCGTAGACCCAGAGCTTCCAGATAATGTATGCCGGGGCAAAGAGCAGCGAGCGATAGGCGGCACGTGGCAGCCGCGCCAGTCGCAGCCCGGTGAGTATATAGATGCTCAGGCTTGCCAGCAGGGCTATCGCCAGCGCGATGCCTATGTGCGAGAAGAGCAGCACAGCGCAGACACAGCAGCAGACGATCAAGCCAACCAGCACGGACAAGGGCGGGGTGAGAATCTCCAGCGCGGCATCCAGCAGGGCGCCATCGCGGCTGCGCAGCGCGCCCCAGAGCAGATGGGGGACATGGCGGCGCACCAGTTCCAGCCGGCCACGCTCCCAGCGCATCTGCTGCGATTGCGAATGCTTGAGCGAGGTGGGCATAGCGCTCCAGACGATGGCTTCCGGCGCGTAGGAGACGTGCAGCCCGGCCTTGACCAGTTCGACATGGTGTTCGACATCTTCGGTGAGCGAGAAGGATTGCCAGCCAAACTGTGTGATGATACGCTGGCTAAAGCACATGCCCGTGCCCTTCAGGCCCGATGACCAGCCCAGCGCGTTGCGTCCCAGGGGGCGCAGATGGTTGAACAGGGCGAAGGCTATCGAGCGCAGCCCGGCGGTCCAGGCGTCCTGGCTGTTTTGCACGCGATACTGGCTCTGGATGATAAGCTGTCCGGCCTGCACCTGTGCATCCATGACGCGCAAGAAGTTGGGCGAGACCTGGCTATCGGCATCAATGACGACATAGGCATCATAGGCACAGCCTGCTGTTTCCATCTGCGAAAGCAGCCAGCGCAGCGCGAAGCCTTTGCCACGTTCGCTGCTCTCTTGCCGCTCATAGACAAAGGCACCCGCCTGGCGTGTCAGATCGGCGGTGGTATCGTTGCAGTTGTCGGCAACCAGATGGGCATCCCAGAGCGCGGCGGGATAGTCCAGTTCGCCCAGGCTGGCAAATAACTCCCCCAGCACGGCCTCTTCGTTATGCGCCGGGATGAGCAGAGCAAAACGAGTAGCCGGCGCGCGTGGGGGCGTCTTGCGCTGCGCTTTCGGGGTGAGCGAGGCCGCGCTCAGCATCACGAGATAAAGCATAGGCACGGCCAGCGCGATCTCCGCGCCGATCAGGAGCGCGTGCAAGGTGAAATGAAACAACAACCCACTAGGCAACAGGACCACCACCTTTGGTCGAGATAGGGGGAAGGCTTTGTCTAGTGGCATCGGGCCTTCTCACCACGTAAGAGGTTACCAGACTGAGGCGAGCGTTGGCTGTGGGAGGCCGGTTAAGAGGTTGGAGAGAAAGACCTCCTGGCGTGTTGGTTTCTCAACCTGCTGCTGGACGAGTTCATCGATGGGCGTTCTTCACCCGGATAAAAACATCACAACCAAACCTTTACTGCTCTATCATCCCTTCTCAACCCCAAGATGCTAAACTCTCCTGGAACCTTGAAACGTCTTGTAGTGGAGAATCAGAGCCATGACAATCAGCACCTCTTTTCTTGGGATTCGGATCGATGAGATGGAATCCCAGGAGGCTATCGATACGATCAGCGCGGCGTGGGCGACGGGGCACAAACAGCGCGTCTCGTTTGTCAACGCGCATTGTGTCAATATCGCCAGCCGCTATACGCAGTACCGGCAAGCGCTGGCGGAGAGTGAACTGGTGCTGGCTGATGGCAGCGGGGTGCTTACTGGGGCGCGGCTGCTGGGCGCGCCTCTCAAGCATAACCTGAATGGAACAGACCTGGGGCCGCGCCTTTGTGCGCGGGCTGCGCGGGAAGGGCGCTCGGTGTTTTTGCTGGGCGGGCAACCGGGCGTGGCCGAGCAGGCAGCCGCGCGGCTAGTCAGCCTCTCGCCAGGGCTGAGGATTGCCGGCATCCATCCGGGCTTTTTCAAGCCAGAGGATGAAGCGGCGATTCTCGCGCAGATCAATGCAGCGCGCCCCGACATGCTGTTGGTGGCGCTGGGTGTGCCCCGCCAGGAACTCTGGATCGCCCAGCATTGGGAGCAGTTGGATGTGGGGGCGGCGCTGGCGGTGGGCGCGCTCTTTGATTTTCTGGCGGAGCGCTTTAAGCGCGCGCCGGCCTGGATGCGCCGGCTGGGTATCGAATGGACCTTCCGGCTGATTCAGGAGCCAGGCCGTCTGTGGAAGCGTTATCTGATCGGCAATCTCACCTTTGAATGTCGGGTGCTGCTGGCAGCGATGAATCCTGCCAGCCGTCGCGCCGCCCGGCAGTCCATCAACAGGCCGGCGCCCATCGCCCGGCCTGTTGTGCCAGCGCAGGAGCCGGCGCTTTCTGGAGCGGCAGGCGATTAAGCCTGGTCCTGTTTATTCGCCTGGCTGCCCTGACGCCCCAATTGGACGAATGGCGCGCAGAGTGGCGGCGGGGCCGGTGACGATGCCGCCGGGTGGGACGTCGTGCGTGACAATCGCGCCGGCGCCGATGACGGCGTGGTCGCCGATGCGCACGCCCTTGAGGATCAGGGCGCGGCAGCCAATCCAGACATGATTGCCGATGACCACCGGCTTTGCCACCGGCAGCGCGCCGTCGATACCGTGCTGGTCGGTATCCATAATGATCACATCCCAGGCGATCATGCAGTGCCGGCCAATGCGCACCTCTTGCTGAGCGATCACTTCGGTGTTGCGGTTGAGATACGTGCCGCCGCCAATGATGATGCGCCCGCCCTTCCAGACCTCCAGCCGCACGCCGGGAAAGAACGAGCAGTTTTCAACGTCGATCTGGCCGCCCCGGTTGATCACGCGCGGCCTGGGGCGTCCTGGCATAGCAATGATAAGGCCGCCTCGCGTGAATTTGCGGCGCAGAAACCAGCCGCCGATATAAGCAGAAAGCGGCGCCAGTTGCAGGCGCGCCCGCACTTTTTGCAGCGTTGTTCGCAGATTCATATTCAGTCAAACCCCAGGTGAACCAGGCAAGGGCGTGTGCTTGTAGCGCTGCTCGCGTGGTAGTGGCAAATGGGTATCAATAGAGACGTTCACAAGCATAGCCGATGAAAGCATGCCCTGTCAATTTTCCAGGAGCATTGGCTGTTCTGGCAATTGCTGCTGCTCTGCGCTACAATGGCACTGATGAGGGCGTCTGGAGGCCGAGAGACGGCGGCCTGCTCGTGGTGAAAGCGAAGACAACTCTGATGATACCGTTGTATGATCGCGCCGAAAAAAACCGGCGCTGGCCCGTGATGACCTGGCTGCTAATCGTGCTGAACGTAGCGGTCTTCATTTATGAGGTGCGCCTGCCCGCAACGGCGCTCAATTGCGTTATTCATGATTACAGCGTCATTCCGCAGGCGCTTTCCACCTTCACCCCGCAGCTTTCCGACAAAGCCTGCGTTCCCACCTACTCAACGCCGGAGCCGATGGTGTTGACCATTATCTCAGCGATGTTTTTGCATGCCGGTTGGCTGCATATTGCCGGCAATATGCTCTTTCTGCTGATCTTTGGCGATAATGTCGAGGATCGCTTTGGGCATCTGGGCTTTGTCTTATTCTATCTGGCCTGCGGCGTCGTTGGGACGGTGGCCCAGGTGGCGGTTGCTCCGCATTTAACGCTGCCTATCCTGGGGGCCAGTGGCGCAATTGCCGGGGTGTTGGCGGCCTATTTCGTCTTCTTTCCCAGCGTGCGCGTGCGTACCTTGCTGCTGGTAATTCTGGTCGATCTGCCAGCCTGGCTCATGATTGGCCTCTGGATCGTATTTCAACTCGTCAGCGGGCTGGCCGTGTTCCAATCAGCGGCGGACTCCACCGGCGGCGTGGCCTATTTCGCTCATCTGGGTGGCTTTGCCCTTGGCTTGCTCATCGCGTTGATCTATCGCTGGTTTGTGCCCGCGCCGCCAGTGCTGCCCAAGAGCAAGGTGCCCTCCACATCCACATAAGCCTGCGCCTGGTCTCACTCCTCCGTGACCAGCAGCTTGCCTGTGCCAGTCAAGACGGCCTGCCCATGCTGGTTGGTCGCCTCGCCGCGCAGGCTCACCAGCGTGCCGCCCAGGCTGGCTTTCTGTTCGGCCTCAACAATCTCCCACTCCATGTCGATGGTGTCATCGGCTTTCACCGCTTTGCGGAAGCGAAAGCTGAACTCCAGCCCCAGGATGCCGTGAGTCTGGCTGAAGTAGGTGGCTGTCATAGCCATCATCAGGGCGGTGGTCTGTGGGCCACAGGCGATAATGCTCCCAAAGCGGCTGCGCCGGGCATAGTCCTCGTCGTGATGCAGCGGGTTCAGGTCTCCGCAGAGGGTGGCAAAGGTGGCAATCTCTGCGCGGGTCAGCGTCACCTGCCGGCTAAATCGTTGCCCTACCCAGTTGGGTTCCGCTGGAGAGGCTGGCGAGATCTCATCGGTCATCTAACTGGCTCCCTTTTTGCTTGCTCATATGAGGTGGTGATACCAGTTGGACGAAGAGGTCCAGTGAGAAAGTCACAGTTCGCCAGTGGTTGAAGCGGCGCAATCTGCCCAGGGCAAGCACCTGGGTGCTGACATATTGGTCTCTAAAACGTGGTTTCGTCGGGTGATATGATCTATGCTAGCAGTGAATCGTTGTTTTCAGGAGGGCCGAGATGCAGTTACCACTCTCATCATCTGAAAGCTACCGTGATCTGATCCGCGCGGCAGAGAGCAACCCTGAGCAATTGGAGCAGCTCTATCAAGCAGCACGACGCGCGCGCCGCGCCGGACAATTCACCCAGGAAATGAACGCGCTGTACCAGGACTCAGCCGAGAATCTACTGTATGCCGCCTGGCATTATCGCTTGCAGCAAAGCGTGCCGGAAGAGTGGTTTGCGCGGGTGGGCGCCCACTGGCGGCTGGCGATCTTGATGAGTCCACTCCTGGGCCTGGTCTTGTGGGTCTTATCCGATCCCAGCCTCGTGATCGGCAGGAACTTCCCCTCTCTGGCGCTGTTGGCAGCGCCCATCATCGCGCTCTTTCTGACCAGCTTCTTCTTCTTTGTGACCCGGAACCAGTTGATTCGCTGTGGGATTGTGCTGCTGGCCTTGATCGGCTGTACAGGCTATGCGGTGGCGATGGCGCTGCGTCTTAACGCGGCCAGTCAATATCTGCCGCTGGCCGTGCTGCACCTGATCTTGCTGGCCTGGGGCGCCATTGCCGTCTATCTGGCGGGCTGGCGCTTTCCGGCGCGAGAACTGTTCGCGTTTTTGTTGAAATCGCTGGAAACGCTGGGGACGGCTGGGGTCTATGCCATCGTTGGCGGCATTTTCGTTGGGCTGACCTATCTGCTGTTTGAGGCCATCGGGGCTGACCTGAGCAGCCCTATCGTGCGTTTGCTCGTGTTGGGCGGTGGAGGCTTGATCCCGCTGGTGGCCGTGTTGAGCGTCTATGATCCCAAGGTTGGCCTGAAAGAGCAGGAGTTTCGGCGTGGTTTTGCCCGCATTTTGATGATCGGCCTGCACGCGATGCTGCCGCTCTCGCTGCTGATCCTGGCGCTCTTCCTGCTGGTGCTGCCCTTCAACTTCTTCCAGGCGTATCAAAATCGCGCGACGCTGATCGTCTTTAACGTGCTGCTGTTTGCCATCCTGGGACTGTTGGTGGGCCTGATCCCTCTGCATGCCGGCGAATTTTCGCCAGCCTACCAAAAATGGCTGCGTGTGGGCACGAGTACGTTGGTTGGCCTGGTGATCCTGGTCAGCCTCTACGCGCTCTCCGCGATCCTCTATCGGACGGCGCTGGATCAGTTGACGATGAACCGGCTAACGGTGATTGGCTGGAACTGCATCAATATCGTCTTGCTGGGGCTGCTGCTCTATCGCATGCTTCGCCCAGGCAAGCGTTTCTGGGGAGAAGCAGCACAAACAGTGTTTCGTCCGGGGGCGTATGCCTACCTGGCCTGGGGCGGGTTTCTGCTCCTCGCCTTGCCGATCTTATTTTAGAAACAAGGCGGACGGCCTGGCGAATAAATTCGCGGCT
>CAZFWN010000054.1:0-10616 GCA_964522745.1 uncultured Ktedonobacterales bacterium | reverse complement strand
GCCGCGAATTTATTCGCCAAGCGCCCTGTGCCCGGCTAGGCGGTGGTCTTGAAGCGCAGCCCGATGCGGCCCAGGCGAATCTCGTCGCCATCGTTGAGCGGCGTAGGCGTCTTCGGGGTGACCCGCTTGCGATTGATAAAGGTAAAGTTGGTGCTTTCCAGGTCTTCGATGCTCCAGACGTCACCGCTCTGGGTCAGGCGTGCGTGCAGCCGCGAGACCCCGCCCTCTTCCGCGCCATAGGGCGTCAGGTCAATGTCAGGAAAGCTGTTGCTCGGCGCATCCTCGCGGCCCAGCACAAACGTGGTTTTGCCGCTGAGATCAAAGGTCGTGCCATTCCCCTCAACGACCAGATGCGGCTGTGCCGGTGCTGCAACAGGCGCCGGTGGGGGGGGAACGGGCGTCGGAGGTGGCGTCCACGCCGGCGCGGCCACAGGCTCTGGCATGGGCGCGGGCGCCGGGGGCGGCGTCCACACTGGAGCGCTGGCAGCAGGTGCGCTGGGGGGAGGAAGGGTAACATCCTCATCATCGGCGGGTGCTGCGCCCGGTCCGGTCTGCGTAACCTCGGTGTCGGTGTTGAGCGGCGGATTAGCCGCCTTGATGGTTGCATCAAGGTCGGGGGCTGGTGAAGAGGAAGCTGCCACGACGGTTGGCTCATCTTCCAGCGCAGGTGATTGCGCTGCTGGCAGTGGCTCGCCGCATTCGTCGCAAAACGTGGCATTATCGGGGTTGACATGCCCCTGCGAACATTGAATCGACATAGGGTGATCCTCCTTGGGTGGAAGAAGGCGGCTAGACAGCCTTGAAGCGCAAGACTACCCGGCCCAGGCGAATCTCATCGCCGTCCCGCAGGGCGGTGGGAGTGCGCGGCGCGATCTTCTGCTTGTTGACAAAGGTAAAGTTAATGCTGTTCAGGTCTTCAATCATATACTGCCCGCCGGAGTAGCGGATGACTGCATGGCGCCGGCCCACCCCGCCATCTTCGCCGTTGTGGGGCGTCAGGTCAATATCGGGGAAGATATTGCTGACGGCGTCCTCACGGCCAATGAGTGCCTCTTGCTCTTTCTTGCTGGCAAGGATGACGGCGAGATCAAAGCTGGTATTGTCACTCTCCACGACCACCTGCGCGGGCGCTGCGGGGGCAGACGCGAGCGATGGCTGATTCATCTGCACAGGGGGCGCTGCTGGTGGCTGAAAGACGGGCGGCTGCACCGGCGCCACAGCGGGCGCCGCGCTCAGGTTTGCGCCACAATTGCTGCAAAACGACTCGCCGGCAGGATTGGCCGAGCCGCACGTTGGACAGGTGATGGTGTTCCCTGCCATCGGGGCTGGCGGCACCATCGTCGCCACTGGCGTCGGCGCTGCCAGTGGCTCGCCGCATTCATCGCAGAAAGCTGAGCCATCGGGGTTATCATGCCCCTGTGAGCATCTGACAGACATCGTATTCCTCCTCTATTACATATCTTCTACATATCTTCCAGCCGCTGGGTCAGCTTGCGCGTCTTGTTGCCGATACTTTTCACCTGCTCGCTGGAAATCTGCTGGCCCGCATTCAGTTGCTCAATTGCCGCCTGGGTTTCGGAGTCCAGCACGCGCGTCACATTCGGCGACAGGCGAGTGGTCACTTTCCCAGTGGCCTTATATTCCTCTAGCACTCTCGTCACCAGCCGGTGCGCGTTCGCCTTCTCAGCGTAGTTCATGACGACTGCATTGACGGCCTGAGCCTGATTGGGGTCTTGTGTAAAGCCTACCACAATATCAGTACGCAGTTGCTGATTTTGCGCATTCATCGCTGGCACATCATAGGTCAACTCGGCCACTGCAATACGAAAGACGCCGGCAGGCTTGGGGTCGATGCTGACCTCAAAGAGAACGGCCTGCGGAGTATCTTTCTCCAGATCGCCCAGCGGGACGACCACCTGGCGATCACCAAGCACGTTCTGCCCCAGGTCGCTGATCTGCGGCAGCACCTTGACGGCCCTCTTGGGCGTAATGCCAGCGGAGAGGTGCAAAATCATCTGGGCGTTGCGCACGGCAACGGAAACAGCGCTGTTGAATTCGGTCTGGAAGCGGGCTGCCGCTTCGCCAGGGTTCCGAATAAACTCGGCCTCTTTGCCGCCGCTGCGCCGACCAATGTTGTCCAGCAGGTCTTCATCCCAATCGGCGCCAATGCCCTGCGGCATAATGGTGAACCCCTCGCGCGCGGCGTCGTCAGCCAGCGCGCGGCAGCGGTCGGTATCGCCGTAGGTGACGCCATCGGTGAGCAGCACCATGCGGTTCACCATGCTGGGGGAAGCATATTTGCGCAGTTCGTTCAGGCCGGTACTCATACCCAGGGACATGGTGGTGCCGCCGCCATCGCGGATACGATCCACCGCCAGCTTAATGCCGGTCTTATCCATCGCCGGCTGTGCCGGAACGATGATCTGCACAGTGTCATCAAAGGTGACCACTGAGATATAATCGCCCTCGGCCATCTGGTCGATCAGCGCCTTGACTGCTTCCTTGACAGAGTTGAGCTTGGCGCCCTTCATCGAGCCAGAGCGATCAAGCACAATAGCAAAGTTCAGCGGCATGCGTACCTGGGCCATCATCTCCGTCGGTTTGGCCTCCACCAGCACGTATGCCACCTGCGAGCCACCAGTCACTGGTAGCTGATCCTTGCCAAGCTGACAGTTCAATGTGACTTCGCCAGGCATGGTTGTGTCTCCTTTCACACGGCCCACCACTTGCTTGCATTCGCAGAGGCAATGCCAGAGGCGCGCCTGAGAGCTACGCTCTCGTTCTTACTCATAACGCTCCCACCAAGGGAGCGGATCGTGCTTCTTCCATCAGCAATTACGAACACCCAAAGCCTGAAGTTGCGGCCCAGCCTATTCTCGTGCCTGCACGACGATCACGCTGATGTTATCCTCGCCGCCATTATCATTGGCCGCCTGCATGAGCCGGTCAGCCGCCATCTGCGGATCGCTGCTCTCGTGCAAAATCTGCTCGATTTGCGGATCACGCACCATCTCCCACAAGCCATCGCAGCAGATGACCAGTTGATGGTTTGGCCTGAGTTTTTGGGTAAACAGGTCCACCTGCACATCGCGGCGGTCTCCCAGGCTGCGCAGAATCTGGTTGCGTTGGGGATGGGTATAAATGTCATCGCGTTCGATCAGGCCACCGGCAACCAGCTGCATGACCAGCGAGTGATCGATGCTGATAGGTTGCAGCGAGATGCCGTCATAGAGATAGGTGCGGCTGTCGCCCACATTGATGACATAGGCCGTGTCGCCGACAATCATCGCCCCGGTGACGGTTGATCCCATGTCGCTGCCGGTCTGCTCATTGGAGCCAACCAGCGCCAGATTGGCGGCCTCGATAGCGGCTTTCAAATTGGCGCCCAGAACGTCTCCGCTGGCAAACTGCCCACTGCGCAGCGCTGGAACCAGCACCTCACGGGTGAGATAGCTGGCGATCTCGCCGATGGCCCGACGGCTGGCCGTCTGCCCATCATCATGTCCGCCCAGGCCGTCGGCGACGATGAACAGGCCGAAGGGCTGGCTGATCGATTCGTGAATGCGGCTGAAATTAAGGACCAGGATACTATCTTCATTCGGGTTGCCGCGCCGGGTCATGCCCACATCAGAGCGCGCGCCAGCGACCAGCGTGACGCCCAGCGGAAAGATTGGGTCTTCCATCTCGATGGCCTCCACGCGATAGTGGCGGGGACCGACGATAAAGCTGGCGATGGTGGTGGTGGGCTGAGTAGGCCAATCAAGCTCTTCGTTCTCTATACTCAGGCCGCTCTCCGTCGCTGGCAGCGCGGTGGTAGCAGAATCGTCAGGATGCGCGCCATTCACGCCGGGAGGGCCGGCCTCGGCTGCTGCCAGGTCCGCTTCGCCAGCGGCCAGGCTCGCCGCGCCGCTGGGGGCAGTTGAGGCTGCCTGACCTACACCCTCCTCGTGTGGGGCGCTGCGTTCGCGCAGCCGGTAATCCCTGCCAAGCATATCGGCGCCACAATTGGAGCAGAAGCGTTCGCCCGTCGGGTTATCGGGGTAATCGCTGTTGCAGGCCCAACAGTGCAGGTAGCCGCGCTGATCGCTGACGCGATAAAGGTTCTCTTCCTGGGAGGTCTCCAGTACCTCTTCTACGAGATAGCGATCTTCCAGGATCATCCCAGGAGCGAGCGGCGTCTGAGCGCCGAGACTAGCAAGCAGTTCAGGCGTAACAGCGGCCTCGTTCCTGGCGGGTCGGGGGACTTGCACGGTGGGTGCCTCCTCATCGGCGGAATAAATGGCTTCCTGCACGATCATCTCTGGCGCTTCCAGTGTAGGATAGGCATTGAAAGGAGCAGGCGGGTTCACCTCAGCGGATGGTGCTTGCTCGGAAGGGGCGAATTCCCCTGGCTCTGCCAGTTCCTCGTTGCCGGGGCTGATAGCCAGGTCGGCGGCCATATCCTCCTGCATGTCGAGTGGCGCCGCTGCCAATGTGGAGCTGTCTGGCTCTGCTGTTGGCTGGCTCTCAGCGGGGCTGGCTGGCTCCGAGGGGGAAACCAGGCCGGGCGACACCTGCATCGCTCCGTTGGTTGGCGCGGCTGACCGATTGAGCGGGCCAGTCGGCACGGCCTTGTCAGAAGTGGGCATGGAAGGCATCGATGCCGGCGGCGCTATCTCTGGAGGAGGAGGTATGTTGCCAGGCTGCGACGCAAATGCCGGCTGAGTCGTAGCGACAGGCGCTCCGCCGGCGGGCAGCGACTTGCCACAGTTATTACAGAATTTTGCCTGTTCGCGGACAGGCTGAGAGCAATAGGGGCACAACATCTATTCCACCTCCTGAAATATTGAGGGTTCGCCTTATCGCGCGAGTCGTTTGGCTTCCGAGTCGTTTGGGTTAATCACGAGTGCTTTTTTAGCGGCGTCACGTGCCTGCCGGCGGCTGCCTGTCTTTTCATAACTGCGCGCCAGATAGCTATAGAGGTCAGCCGTCGCCAAACCCTGAGCGCGGGCTTGCTCAAGCGCGTTGGTGGCCTCGCCGTAGCGTTTGGCGCCAAAGAAGCTTTTGCCAAGTTCATACCAGGCTTCCGCTTGATTTGGGCCAAGCTGAACGGCCTCTTGCAATTCGACAACGGCGTCGCTCCAACGCTGCTCGCGGTTATATAACTGGCCCAGCGTAAAGCGCAAGAGATAGTGCCGGCTTTGCAGTTGCAAGCCACTGCGCAGTTCGCGCTCGGCGGTCATATAATCGCTCTGTTCCATTGCAATGATGCCAAGCTGGCAGGGAATAGCCGGATTCTGGCTGTCGTACTGGCGCGCCTTGCTGAAAGCGGAAGCGGCGGCGCTGAAGTTTTTGAGATCACGCTGAGCCAGGCCAATCTGAAAATAGGCGTCATAGCCAGGCTTGATGCCGGCAGCCTGCTCAAAGGCGCTGATGGCCTCCTGCACCTGACCGAGCCGGCGATAGGTTTCGCCCAGCTTATAGCAGCGGGCGTGGGTTGGGCGATCTAGCCGCAGCGCCTCGCGGATATTGGTCAGCGCCTGCATGTAGTTGCCGTTGTTGTAATCGCGCAGCCCCTGGTCATAGAGCGCGTCGGCGCGTGAGCCTGATTGGCCGGCGGCTGGCCGGGCGCTCCCGGCGGCGGGCGCCGGATTGGCGGCCCTGGCAACCCCTGCGGCCACCCTGGCATTGGGAGCCGGATGAGGCGCCGGCGCGCCGGCGGTTAAGGGCGTGCGGTCCTTCGCACAGAATTTTGCCGTCGGGCGGTTCAGGTAGCCACAGATCGGGCAGAACTTGCCATCAACCGGCACAACCAGGGTCGCGCCGGGACTCTGCGTGGCAAGCGCTGGCGGCAGATGATTCAGGCTGGCTGGAAGGTTGTTGACGCTGGCATGCTGCGCTATCGCCACTGGCGCGCCCAGGCAGGATTGCAGCGCCGTCTGCATGGCAGCAGCGGACTGAAAGCGCCGATTGGGGTCGAGCTGCATGGCCTTGATGACAATATCCTCGACGCCCTGGCTGATCTGTGAGTTGGCACTTCGTAGGCTGCCCGCTGGTGGGGTATCCAGCGGCGTCGGTTCCTCGTTCGTCAGCAGGTGATACATTGTGGCGCCCAGGCTATAGATGTCAGAGCGGGCGTCGGTCTGGCCGGTTTGCCCCAGGTGTTCGGGCGAGGCATAGGTCATCGTACCCAGGTTTTCGGTATTGCTTTTTTGCCCAGGCTTCCAGATGCGCGCAATGCCAAAATCGATCAGTTTTACCTCGCTGTTGGGCGGCGGCGTCACCATAATGTTGCCTGGCTTGAGGTCGCGCAGAATGACCGGCGGTGTCTGGTTGTGGATAAAGCTGAGCGCCTCACAGACCTGGATGGCCCACTCAAGCACCTGCCGCTCTGGCAGCGCGTGTTTGGCCTCATCCAGGATGTGATCCAGGCTCTTGCCCGGTACAAATTCCATCACGAAGTAATAGCGCCCGTTTTCGGTGAAGCGGTCAATCACACGCGGCAGTCGGGGGTGGGGCAGGATAGTCAGTTGCCCCATCAGCGTACTCTCTTTTTCAAAGCGATCAATCGCCTCTTGTGTTTCGCGTGGGTCGGCAAAGGCTTCGAGCAATAGTTCTTTGATGGCCCAGAGTGGCCCTGGCATGCGCTGGTTTTCAGCTTTATAGACGCTGCCCATCCCGCCTTCACCAAGCAGTTCCAGGATGCGATAGCGATTGTCAAGAATGGTGCCGTTTGGAAGGCTCATCCGTCCCCTCGCGTCATCAAGCTGTTACTTTGAACAGCGCACAACTATGGCGGTAATGTTGTCTTCGCCGCCGCCCTGGTTAGCCGCATCGATCAGGTGCTGGCAGATGGTTTCCAGGGGAATATCCTCGCTGAGAATGCGCTTGATCTCCCCCTCGCGGACCATTTCCCACAACCCATCGGTGCAAAGTAGAAGCACATCGGCTGGCTCCAGGGTTTGATAGAAGACATCCACTTCAACGTTATGATGGCCGGCGCCCAGCGAGCGATAGATCAGGTTCCGCTGGGGATGGTCATAGACCTGTTCTGGTGTGATATGGCCGGCATCGACCAGGCGCGCGACCAGCGAGTGATCTTTGGTGATGGCGCGCAGAGCGCCCTTTCGCAGCAGGTAGGTTCTGCTATCGCCAACATTCGCTATATACGCATTCTTGCCAAGGACCACTGCTGTTGTCACCGTTGATCCCAGCCCTTTGGCCTCCTTGCGCGCTTTGCCGTAGTTGACGATCACCTCATTGGCTCTGGTGATAGCCTGTTTGAGCTTTTCATTAATCTTGGCGACTTCGCGTGTTTCCGTGAGTCGCTTCGTCTTGGCCCCGCCCTCCGGGCTGCTCAGTGGTGCCAGTACCGTCGTCTCCTGGCCGGCGCTGGGCGCAAAGAGGGGGTTAAGTACCTCGCGGATTTCATCAACTGCCAGCTTGCTCGCAACTTCTCCGGCCTGGTATCCGCCCATCCCATCGGCCACAATAAAGAGACCTCTGGCCTCTTCATCGGTCGAACTCACCAGATAATAGCAGTGATCTTCATTTTGCTCACGGACTTGTCCAGAGTTTGTCTGAGAAGCCGCCTCTATTCGCAGCATTATGCGACTCCCCCCTTCCTGGCTGGTATCGCTGGAGATGTCTTTCGTTTTTCATGATACCATCTAAGGTACAGTGATGCAATATTTTTCGCCCGCCTGGCGTATACCCCTCTCACTCATCTCTACGAGAGAGCAGGAGCAGAGTTGAGCAACAGGCTGTGAAGTTGTTCACACTCTTTTGGGTTGCGGTTTTTCCCCCCCTCCGTTATACTAGGTAGGGCCGCCGGGCCGGAAATAGCCGCTTCCTGGCGGCCCGCTGATACATTTCTCGCAGGCTTCACCATCCCCGTGTTATCAAGGGAGCAATTAATTCATGGACTTCTATAAACGGAATCTCACCTCGCCAGCCAGAGGTGGCGCGCCACCATTGGCCGCGTTATCAGGTCGCCTGGCGCTGGCAGCCATCCTGGCGCTGACGGCGCTGGCGCTTGGCACAGCGATGGCGCCAGGTCGGGCGCGCGCGGCCAACGGTGGCCCGCAGATCGTGTTTGCCTCGCCTATCTATGCTGGCCGCAACAATGGCAATGCGGAGGGGCCGGTGGGAGCGGATGTCTCGGTGCAGGGGTCGGGTTGGACGCCAGGCGGCGGCGCGGTGACCATAAGCCTGACCGATGCGCAGGACGATGCCGCTTCGGGTGGGCCGGGCCGGTCCTGTCTCAGCCCCTCGGCGACCCATATCGCTATTTCTGGGCTGGCCCCGGTAAACGTTGATAGCAGTGGCAACTTTACGGCGAGTTTCCTCTGGCCTGACGCCGCCAACAAGGTCGGCCATACCTATTGGGCCTGCGGCCAGCAAAGCGGCTTTGAACCGGGCGTGAGTTCGTATACAGTGCTGTCGGCGCAGCCGCCGGCCTTGAGCGTAAGCGCGTCCAGTGTGGTGGTCAAGGGAACGGTCACCGTTACCGGGCAGAACTGGGTGCCTGGCAATCAGCCTATTACCGTCTCGATTGTGCCCTGCCTGGCCTGCGGCCCTGCCTATCAGCAGACGCAGACGGTGACAGCCGCCAGCGACGGCACCTTTAGCGTTGCCATGACCATACCGGATGCGGCAGCAGTTGGCACAAAGCTCTATGTGATCGCTTCAAACCAGAGTTCAGACCCGGCCCTGCCGCCCGCGCTGGTGGTGAACACGCCGCCGGGGGCGCCACAAATTACGTTGGTCGATCAACCAACGCCAACGCCAACCAGCACCGCTGCGCCAACGGCAACGAATACGCCGGCGCCGACCAGGGTGGCCGGTGGTGGTGGCACAAACTCGAATGGCTCGTCTACTGGATTGCTGATCGTGCTGCTGTCGGCGCTGGGCGTCGTGCTGTTGCTGGCAGCGTTGGTGGCTGTGCTGCTCTTTGTGCGCTCGCGCAGGCCGGTGCCGGTTGCTCCTGGCGGCCCGCCCTACGGCGGCCCTGGTCCATATAGCAGCCCCCGGCGGACAGGTGGCTCCGGCCCCACGTCCGACTATACCAACGCGGACTATTATAACGCGCCGCCACGCGGTGGGCGCAGCGGCCCGCCGACCAACTATGGGCGGCGCGGCGGAGGGGGGAGTCAGCAGGGCTGGCAGCAGGGACCAGGCCCGGATGACGACGACTACGGCGGCGATCAGCCGACAGTGGGTACAAACTCGCCCTGGCGCTAGAACATTGGTCAAAAAGCCGTGTTTTCGTCCTAACCCGCGAAGGCGGGTTTCGTGGCGGCATGCCAAGAAGGCGCGGTTTTAACCGCCAGCCACCGATAAGCGCTGGGGCCAGGAACGCGCGCATGTTCCTGGCCCCGGCTGTTTCTCCTGTGCGTCCGCTCAGGCGGAGCGTCTAGGAGACGATGACCTCGGCAGGAGCGGCGACAACGGCTGGATAGACGCTGACGCGCTTCTTGGTGCGGGAGTCATGCTCAAACTTGACGGTCCCGTCGATCAGGGCAAAGAGGGTCCAATCGCGCCCGGCGCCAACATTGTTGCCAGGGTTGATGCGTGTGCCGCGCTGGCGGATGAGAATATTGCCGGCGCGCACAAACTGGCCGTCAAAGCGCTTGACGCCCAGCCGCTGCGCGTTGCTATCGCGGCCATTGCGCGAACTACCAACACCTTTTTTATGTGCCATGAGTTATTCCTCGTTTCCTTTGCGCGCCCGGCGGCCACGCTTGGGCTGCTCCTCGCTGGCTTCCGGCGCCGGTTTGGTTTCGGCTTTCGCTTCAGGGGTCGCCTCGGCTTCAGCCTCCTCGGTCTCGGCCTCAGGCTCAACTGCCTCAGCGGCTGCTGTCTCTTCGACCTCGGCCTCAGGCTCCGTTTCGGCCTCTGCTTTGGCTGGAAGCAGGCTGGCGCCGTTCGCCCAGATGTCCTCGATGGTCAACACCGTGTAATCCTGGCGATGGCCGGTCTTGCGGCGATAGCGCGACTTCGACTTATAGCGGAAGATGATCAGCTTGGGGCCACGTTTCACCTGGGCCACGCGCGTCACCACTTTGGCGTCCTCCACCAGAGGGGCGCCGATCAAGGTCTGTTCCTCAGTAGAGATAAGCAGCACCCGACCGAGTTCGACGGTATCTCCCGGTTCGGCGGGCAGCTTCTCCACCTCAAAGGTTTGTCCGGGGCTAACCTTATATTGCTTGCCCCCGGTTTCCACCACTGCAAACATGGGCTGGATACTCCCTTCCCGCGCGCCTCTCCGGTCTCTTATAGAACGAGCGCCTGCGCGGGCGCAAAAATCTCGTGAAGTTGTCAGAAATACTCTAAAAAGTAGCCTTCATAGCATAACACCAACGCGGCGCGACTGTCAAGAAAGATGAGCAACCGGCTAATGTGGTCAAGTTTTTCTCACGCGGGCTTTGTAGTACGTGGGTATTGAGGTTTTCTGCTTTTGCAGATGTTCAAGGAGCAGCATACGTGTCAACGTTGATGGGCCGATGCCTTTTTCTCGCGCCTCTTTGCTAAGCGCTGCGTATGCCTCTTCCTCAAGCCGCACGGTGATCGCCCTGCTATGGCGCGCTCTTATAAATTTCACGTCCGTAACAGTCTCAAGCTCGTCCGCAAAATCC
>CAZFWN010000053.1:9725-29243 GCA_964522745.1 uncultured Ktedonobacterales bacterium | reverse complement strand
GATGCAGAGAAAAGCGGAAGTGAAGAAAAGGGGAATTTTTAGAAGGTGGGGCTGGCCGGACTCGAACCGGCGACCTGCGGTTTAGGAAACCGACGCTCTATCCACTGAGCTACAGCCCCATGAGAACAGGCGTATTATACCCCATCGGCGGCGCCAGGCGCAAGCGGGGCGCGCTTGCGCTGCGCTTGCGCCGCTTTTGGCTCTTTGCCGGGCAGCAGGGCGTGCAGCGAGTATTTGGCAAAGGTGCGCACCAGCGAGGGGTTGCGCGTGACGAGGTTGAAGAAAATCTTGGGGCTGAAGTCGCCCTTGAGCAGCGAGGCGGCCTGGTCGGGCGTGAGCGCTTTGAGCAGGTCCAGCCCCTTGTCCCACTGGCGGTCAGTGAAGCGGGCGATGCGCTGGTTGATCTGATAGGCGATCTTGAGGTCGCGCAGATAGTGTTCGCGCCACTCGTCCTCGTAGCGGCCCAGCGCTTTGGGCGACCAGTCGCCGGCCTTGACCGCATCGCCGACAACGCGCCCGGCGATGCGCCCGGCGCCAATGGCGTAGCGGATGCCCTCGCCCACCAGGGTTGAGCCTTGCATGGCAGCGTCGCCGGTAGCGACCAGCCCCGGCGCCACCATCTTCTCCGGCGGCGCTTCCGAGGGAAAAAGGCCGGTATGATATTCCACCGGGCTGGAGCCGGCCAGCCCTGGCGCGAGCTGCGGCACCAGTTCAGCGATGCGGTCCAGATAGAGCCGCGCATCTTCGTCCACATCGGGCTTGAGGACGCCGACGCCCACGCGCACCCGGCCCTCACCGCGCGGGAAGACCCAGGCGTAGCCCGACGGCGCGACTTTGGACCCCATGATGAGATAAACCTTGTCCTGATCGTAGTTGGGGGCGTAGAGGTCGTATTCCGCGCCATAGCCGTAGCGCTCGAAGTTCTTGTGCAGCCCGGCGCGGCTGGCGATGATCGACGAGAAGCCGCTGGCGTCGATGACGACTTTGGCGCGGTACTGCACCATGTCGCCCAGGCGATTCTTGACGTTGAGGCCGACGACGGCGCCCCCTTCGATGATCGGCGTCTGGGCAAAGGTCTTGAGTTCGATCTGCGCCCCGGCAGCGATGGCGCGCTGCGCCAGATATTGATAGAGGCCGCGCACATCGAGAATGCAGGTGACGGGTTCGGGGTAGTGGAACGCCACTTCTCGGTTGGGCGAGAGAAAGATGGCCGTGCCTACCGGGTGATAGTAGCGCGCCGGGATGCCCAGCGCCGCCAGATCGCTGATAAAGCTGCCACCGCTGGTATGGATGGGCGCGCCGATCTCGCCCTGGCGCTCCAAAAGCACGACATCCACGCCCTGCTGGGCCACCATCTCTGCGGCGGCCAGCCCGGCAGGGCCACCGCCAACAATCACCACCGATTTCTCGATCTGCATGCTGCCTTTGTCCTCGCTGTATCATCACTCGGCGCCGCTGCCGCGCCTGTGGTTCGTCGATAGTTCCCTCCATTATACCCACCCAGGCGCCGGAATCACAAACCAGGCGGACGAAGATGGGCGCGTCCTTGGGCGCGACCCTTACGCCGATATAAGTTTCTTAGAGGAACTATTTAGTTCAATAAATACATCGATGCTGTGGTCAGCATCACAATTGGCTGGAGCGGCTCCCAGCCTGCCGCCGGCTTCTACACCTCTGGCATTGCTCTTGCGGTAGAGTGTCTCGTCAGTGCCCTACAAACCGCAAAGTGATTGCGCGAACATCTTTACTCACGCGCGGACGATCAGATACAATAGGGCATGAGAAGCGTCAATGGCGACGCTCAACAGGCCACGCGAGCCGCTTTCGCGTCGCTCATCCAGTGAAGGAGGAAAGTTCTCCCATGTTAGCACGTGACATCATGACCCCCGATGTGATTACAGTGACACCTGCCGCCAGCATTCAAGATGCCGCGCGCCAGCTTTCCGATTACAACATCAGTGGTATGCCAGTGGTCGATGGCGATGGCCGGGTGATCGGCATTGTCACCGAAGCCGATATTATCACCAAATCCGGTGGCACGGTTGAAAAGATCATGTCCCGCCGGGTGGTGAGTGTGCAGGATGACACCCCTGTAGACGAGATCGCCCAGATTTTGACGAGCAACCGCTTCAAGCGGGTGCCAGTGATGGCCGGGGACCGGCTGCTGGGCGTTGTCAGCCGCGCCGATATTGTGCGCATGATGGCGGGCCGCTGGGTCTGCGAAGTCTGCGGCTCCATCCATGTTGGCCGCCTGCCTGTCGCCTGCGACGCCTGCGGCGTGGATGGCGCGCACCTGAGCCGCCAGTTCAATATGCGCCCAGAGATTACCACCCGCTAACCAGCTATTCTAGAGAAAGCAGCAGGGGAGAAGCGCGTCGCGCTTCTCCCCTGCTGCTTTCTCTGCTTATTTTGCCATCTGGGCGATCAGTTCTGCCAGCATGGCTGGGCGCTGGAGAGGCACATCATGAATGGTGTCGGCCAGATATTCGACGCGAATACCCGGCTTGCGCTGCTGAAGCTGCTCGATGCTTTCGCGCTTGGCAGCCTGAAACTGGCGCGCCCGCTCGTCGCCGCCCTCCTGTGTAGGGCAGACCAGCAGGATCGGGCAGGTCACGCGGCCATAGAGGGCGAGCGTGGGCTGGTCCCACATGGCCTCTAGAATTTGCAGGTGGTTTGCCAGCGCGAGGCGCGGCGCGACAGTGCCATCCGCGCGCAGTTCGATGATATGCAGCAGCGCGTCTTCGATGGCCGGACTCCAGACCTCGCCCAGCGCGCCCCGGCGGCCAAAGGTGAGAAAAGTCTCGGCGGGCGTGCCGGCGAACTGCGGCGGAGCCAGGTTCTTGAGCATCTGCTCTTTGGTCCAACCAGCGCGGCCAGACATCTGCGTAAAGCCGCCATCCACCAGCACGATGGCATGGACATCTTCTGGGTAGGTGGCGGCATATTGCAGCACAACGCTGCCGCCCCAGGAGTGCCCGACAACCACCGGGCGCGCCAGCCCCAGCGCCTCGGCAAGCGCGTGGTCGTCCGCCACGATCTCCTCGGTAGCGTAGCCGTGATCGGGCTTGTCGCTTTCGCCGTGCCCGCGCTGATCAAGCGCCACCACGCGATGCCCGCGCCCGGCCAGCAGCGGCGCCGTCAGGTTCCAGATGGCCGCCGCCGAGGCCAGCCCATGCACCAGCAGAATCGGCGGCAAGGGTGATGATGCCTCTGCCGGGGGCTGCCAGAACGTCATCCCCTGGCCGGGCACGATGATGGGCACTGGCTCCGGCTGTTTGCTCGTTTGTATGGGCTGCCACTCTCGATAGTGCAGGCGCAGCCCGCGCGCCTCCACGAAGCCATCTCGCGGGGTGATGTTACCAGCCTGTTCCTGCTGCATGCGATGTTCTCCAGCTTTTCTGAGAAGAGCCAGGATTGCGACAGCCCTGGCTCTTCTATTATAGAACGTGCTGACAATGTTGACGACATCCCTCTCAGCCTTTGCTTCTGCTCCGAGACTCCCACACTGGACCAACCTTCTCTTCCTGGTCCACGCATGCCGGCAGGCGATTTGGCATAGCTCGTGCTTTGATGAGAGAGAAGGCGGCGAAAAAAGTGCTGCCGAGGCGGTTTATGTAACGCTCGCCAAAGGAGGTTCTCACCATGCTCGCTTTGCTTTTTTCCTCCTTGTATCAGACGTTTCAATCTAAGCAGGTGGATGCTTCTGGTCCACCCATCTTGAATCTGAGGTTTCAGGTCGGCAATTTGCCGCCACTGCAATTGCAGCTTGATGTGGTGCAGGTGCTGCTGGTTGTGGGGATTGCTCTGGTAGCGACGTTCTTGATGGGGCTGCTCGTTGGCCGCGTTTCCCTGAGCCGTCTCTTTGGGCCATTCCTCTGGTCCCTGGTCGGCATTGGGTTGTCTGTGGGCATCGTGCCGCTGTTTTGGAAAGGTGATTACTCGGTCGATGGCCTCCCGCTCTTTACCGTCATCGGGGGAGCGTTTGTGACCTTGATCGTGTTCCACCTGCTGCGGGGGCATGAAAGAAGGGCTGAGGTTGCTCCTCCGCCAGTAGCGCAGCCACCGACGCGCGACCGTCCAGAAGAGGGTGTTGTTGCTGCGCCTCCAGCGTATGGCCCGCAGCAGACGCCTCATTATGCCCATGATCGCTCAGGCGGAACCGCCGTTGCTCCTGCCCCGGTGGCTGCGTCGGTTGCGTCAGTTCCTGGCGTGCAGCTCTTGTTTCATTCACAGCGCGTCGGAATTAACCCTTCTCTGGTGAATGAACTTGTTGCCTTTATCATGGGCACAGAGCGTTCGCTGGATTGCGCCATCTACGACCTGCGGCACCCAGAGGTCTTGCAGGCGCTGGCGACGGTTGCCCACAAGCATAAGCTGCGCATCGCCTTTGATGCCGGCAAGAGCCGTCCCGGCGTTGACCCAAAACCCGGCGGGAATCAAGAGGCCCTGGAGGCGGCTGGTTTGCTGCGCTACGCGACCTCCATCCACGAGGGCACGCATCTGATGCACAACAAATTTTTGATCAGAGATGGCCGAACGGTTTGGACCGGCTCTGCAAACTTTACCCAGGGCGGCCTCGAACTTCAGGACAACAACTGTCTGATCATCGATGCGCCCGAAGTGGCGGCTCAGTACGAAGCAACGTTTGCCGATCTCATCAGCCCGAACCATCAGCACCAGCGCGCCAGGGGATCGCAGGTGCTGGGAACTCCTGTACGTCTGGGCGAAGCGGTCATTACGCCTGACTTTGCTCCCGCAGCCGGCGAGGGCATTGAGGACAGCATCATTGCTGCGCTGAAGGATGTCCGGCGCTTGCGTGTCATGGCCTTTCTGATCAGTGATGCCAACATTCTCGCCGCCCTCGCGCCGCTGGCCCACGACCACCGGGTTGATATTCGCGGGATTTATGATCCCAGCGGCATGGAGGATGCCCTGCGCTCCAATCGCCAGAACCGCGCGCACTTCTGGTTCCTGCACGATTCGCGTTTTGTGGCCGCCCCCTCGCATGCCTTTCATGCTCAGGGAGAGCAGGACTTCATGCACAACAAGGTGCTGATTATCAATGACGACCTGGTCATGACGGGCAGCTACAATTTCTCGGAGAACGCCGAGGCCAATGACGAGAATAGCCTGCGCATCCAATCACCAGCCATTGCTGCCGCCTATAACTCCTACTTTGATACGCTCTACGCGGCTTACAGCAAAAATCCTGGACATCTGAATGACCATCCAGTCCAACATCCAGCGCGCCACAGAGGAAAACAAGCAGGATGGCAAGGAAGCTTGCGTAATGTGCTGGATATATTCGGAAGAAGGTGAGCTATGCTCCAGCAGCAACACCAACAGCCATCGACAAAGCCACACCAGTATAAACAGCCGCGCCGGCGCGATCTCGTCTTTCATTTCTTCAAGACGCTCCGGCTGGTAGGCACGCTCCTCTGGGATAGGCGCGTATCGCTCCTACGCAAAGGCGTCTTTGTGGGGGGAATCGGTGTCCTGCTTGTACTGCTCCTCTTTCCTGAAGTAGTCGGAGATGGGGCGACCCTGCTGGCCGCGCTCTTCCCGTTGTTTGGAGTGGAGTTGCCGGCTGAGGGGGCCGTTGATTGGCTCGCCTTCGCTCTGGCAAGTTTCTCGCTGCTGAGCGTGTTCCCCAAAGAAATCGTTGGCGAACACTACGAACGGCTTTTCCGGCGCTGAGCGGCAACGGCAGCACATCGAGAAAGACACCGGCAGGAAATACAAGGCCCTGATCTCCGGCCAGATCAGGGCTGCTACGCCCGTGCGAATATGACGACCCAAAGCAGTGCTAGATCTTCTCCAGGCGGGCGAAGCTGACATCCAGCGTCTTTTTGCCAAAGCGCTCGCCAAAATCGACCTCGACCAGTTCGTTGCCATGATCGGAGGTGCTGCTCACAATCGTGCCGGTGCCATAGATGCGGTGCTGCACACGATCCCCAGCAGCAAACTGTGGCCCGCTGGGCGTTGCCGTCGTCTCGGTAGGTTCAGCCGGCGTGCCGTTGCCTCCAATGGAGGGCAGAGGAATCTGCGGGGTCTTGCTGGCGCCGTTGCCCTTACCCAGCCAGGTGATCTCGCCGCCCCGGTATCTGCCAGCCAGGCCGCCCCGGCTGCGGTTGCTGCCGGACTCACCGCCGGAGGTGGCCCAGCCAGGCAGACCGCGCCCGACTGGCGGCGTGCCGCCGGGAGGGGGCGCGCTGCGCGGCATGCTCTTGCCGCCATCGAGCAGGTTTGTCGAAATATCTAGCAGGAAGCGTGATGGCTCCATCAAGCTGCCGCCGGCATCACCAAAGCTGCCATAGAACGTGCGGCGGAAGGCGCGCACCAGATAGAGCCGGCGCATAGCGCGGGTAATGCCAACATAGGCCAGCCGGCGCTCCTCTTCCAATTGCTTGATGTCCATCAGCGAGCGCCCGTGTGGCAGCAAGCCCTCTTCCAGCCCGGCGATAAAGACGACGGGGAACTCCAGTCCCTTGGCCGCGTGCAGCGTGATCAGCGTGGCGGCGTCGCTCTCCTCCTGCGCCAGCATGGCGCCATCATCGCCGCTGGTCTGCACAGTATCGGCGCCGCCAACCAGCGCGATCTGCTCCAGAAAGAGTTGCAGCGCTGTGCGCGGCTCGATCTCGGAATAGTCCATCGCCACGCGCTGCAATTCGCGCACGTTGCGCAGGCGCTCCTCGCCCTCTTCTGTGCCGTCGAGCAGTTCCTTACGATACTCCGTCTCGGTCAGGATATGGTCGATCAGGCTTGCCGGAGTCTGGGTTGCAGCCGCTTGCAGCAGGCTCTCTAGGATGGTACAGAAGCCGTCGAGCGCGCGTTTGCCTGCTGTGTTGAGCGTGGGGTGCTGCTGAATCTGCCGCAGCGCGTCGCAAACGGGCAGTTTTTGCGTCTCTGCCCATCTTAGCAACTCATCCAGGGTCTTAGGGCCAATCTTGCGGTTGGGCACGTTGATGATGCGGCGCAGGCTGAAGGTATCCGCCGGATTTAAGATCAGGCGCAGATAGGCCAGCATGTCCTTGATTTCTTTGCGCTCATAGAACTTTTTGGAGCCGATGACCTTATAGGGCACGGTTGCGCGCAGGAATTGCTCTTCGAGCGCCCGCGATTGGGCGTTGGTGCGATACATCACGGCGCAGTCTTTATAGCTGGCCTCACCTCGCCCGACCAGGCGGCGAATTTCATTGGCGATCCACTGCCCCTCCTCCTCTTCGTTATAGGCTTCATGGAGCTGGAGCAGTTCGCCGCCCTGCTGCTCGGTCCAGAGGCGCTTATCCTTGCGGGTGATGTTGTGCTGGACGACTTGCCGCGCCGCGTCAAGGATGGGCTGGGTGGAGCGGTAGTTTTGCTCCAGCAGGATGACGCGCGCCTCAGGAAAATCATGTTCAAAGGCCAGAATATTGCGCACATCGGCGCCACGCCAGGAATAGATGCCCTGGTCTTCATCGCCCACGACGCAGATGTTATGATGGCCGGGCGTCTCCGGCGTACCCTTGCCCAGCAGCATCACCAGCTTATATTGCGCGATGTTGGTATCCTGGAATTCATCGATATGCAGGAAGCGATAGCGCGACTGATAGCGCTCCAGCACGTCGGGGTGCTTGCGCCAGAGGTCATAGGTGAGCAGGATCAGATCGTCGAAATCAACGGCATTGTTCTGCTGGAGGAGGCGCTGATATTCTTTATAAACGCGGGCCACAATTTCATCGTAATATTTCTTGGCTTGCTCGGCAAACTGGAGCGGCCCCAGCAGTTCATTCTTAGCGCGAGAGATGGCGCTGAGCATAGCGCGTGGCTGATATTGCTTTTCGTTGAGATTGAGGGCGATCACGGCCTGTTTTGCCAGGCTGACCTGATCGTCGTCATCGAAGATGGCAAAGTTGGATGGGATGATGCCGGTCTGGTCGCCTTCGCGGCGCAGAATGCGGGCGCAGATGGCGTGGAAGGTGCCGATGGTGAGATCGCGCGCTCGCGCACCCACCAGCTTATCCAGCCGGTCTCGCATTTCTTTGGCTGCCTTATTCGTGAAGGTGACGGCCAGGATACTCCAGGGGGGCACCCCCTGCTCGCGCACCAGATAGGCAATGCGATGGGTAATGACGCGCGTTTTTCCACTGCCTGGCCCGGCCAGGATGAGCAGTGGTCCCTCTCCATGCGTCACAGCCTCTTGCTGTGGCGGGTTCAGTCCGGCCAGAAGGTCCAATTTCGTTTCCTTCCGCGAGATACTCATAACTACGCTCCTCGTGTCGTTTTCCATACCGCCAGCCACGTTCTTCCCAGCAGCAGATCAAGACACCAACCGCTAGCGACACTGCTTCAGATTAAGAGAGAAATAATCAGATAGGCGGTTAAAAAGGCGCCAAATTATTGTACCATGCCTGGCAGGATATGTCGAGCAGGCATACGAGCGGCTGGTCGTTCTGGTAAATCTGATTGGCGCTTCAAACCGCATCTGGACGCCCTGCCTTTGCTCTTTGCAGAGGTCGGGCCACCGTCAGGCGCCATCCCAGGTTCCATCGGGGTGACGCAGAAAGTTATCGATCAGGCGGGTCGGCCCGACCCGCGCCGCGATGACCAGCAGCAGCGGGCGCGCTGGCTCGATGCGCGCCAGCGGAAGCATCGTGTTGGGGTCGCAGACATCGGCGTAATCCAGGTGCGCGTGGGCTTCTGTGGCGATGGTTCGCGCCAGGGCGGCGCGCAGCGTGTCGGTGTTTTGTTCGCCGCTATCGACGAGCCGGCGCGCTTCGCTGAGGGCGCGATAGAGGATGGTCGCGGCCTGGCGCTCGTCGGGCGAGAGATAAGCGTTGCGGCTGCTCATTGCCAGGCCATCGGGTTCGCGGATAGTCGGCAGCACGCGCAGCGTGAGCGCAAAGTGCAGATCGGTGATCAACTGGCGAATGACGGCCACCTGCTGGGCGTCTTTCTGGCCGAAGTAGGCCCGGTGGGGCCGGACGATTTGAAAGAGCTTGGCGACGACGGTGGCGACGCCGCGAAAGTGACCAGGGCGTGTGGCGCCCTCCAGGCGCTCCACCAGGGTGCCGACAGGCTCGATATACGAAGCGAAGCCGGGAGGATAGACATCCTGGGCGCTGGGAGTAAAGACATAATCGGCGCCAGCCTGCTCAAGCAGCGCCAGATCGCGCGGCAGATCGCGTGGGTAGCGCGAGAGGTCTTCGCGCGGGCCAAACTGGGCCGGGTTGACAAAGATGCTCACTACCACCGTGTCACATTCCTGGCGAGCGGCACGGGCCAGCGAGAGATGTCCATCATGCAGATAGCCCATCGTAGGCACCAGGCCAATGGTTGTGCCTGCCGGCCAGCGCTGGCCCAGGGTGGTCATCTCAGCGACAGTGCTGATCGTTTGCATAGGGTGTCCCTCCAGTCTTACTTGACCTGCTGCTCCTCATGATAGCAGGTGAGGCGACAGGGCTGCAAGCCTCGCGCGCAGCAAACGGCCCCTTCTTGTGCAATGCGTTGGGCATGCACAAGCATCTATCAGGAGCTATCGGGCGTGTTTCTGCTAGAAGGGGACGCGGGTGGGTTCAGCCGGGATAGAGAAGGTGGTGTTGAGCAGAAACGGCTGGCCCTCAATGACCAGGGTGACGCCGACGCCGCGCCGAAGAGCGGCCAGTTCTTCCTGAAGCTGGCGATTTTCGCGGATGAGCGCCTGCATCTTTTGTTGCATCTCAAGCAGCGCCGCAGCGATCTGCTCGAATCCTTCTGTTGTCAAGTCCATACGTTGGCCCCTTTTGCTTTGCCTGGGCCGGCAGGTGTCAGAGTCGCTCTAGGAAAACTATGATCCTTCTTTCATTATAAACCGCTGTTGCAACGGGTCTGAATAGAAAACGAGCAACAAAGGGGCAAGTAACATGTTGGCATCCTCCCGACTCCCTCGCTTCTTTTTGAACGTCGGATACTTGGTACGACCTTCAAAGAAATTGCGAAACCCTTGAGGCCATTTGTTCAAACTCAGGAATGCTCGTCGATGTGAACGCGGCGGAAGACAAACCAGAGGGTAATGTCCTGGATGGCTTTGAGGGCGCCGGCGATGATGAGCGGCAGCCCCAGCGCCAGCGCCGCGCCCTGCAAGAGCAGGCCAGAAAAGGCCGGGCTGCTGGCGGCGCCGGCGCTGCGCCCCAGCGATGTGACGCTGGCGGCTGCTGTGCGCTCATCCGGGGCTACCAGCGCCATCGTGTATGCCTGACGGGTGGGCACATCCATCTGCGAGAGCGTTTGGCGCAGCAGCAAGACGCCGGCGGCCAGCGGGAAGCTCGGCATGAAGGCGACGAGTATCAGTAGGATATTTGAGGGGAGGTGACTGAAGACCATTATGTTGAGCAGACCGAAGCGCCGCGCCAGCCGGGCTGCTGCCAGGTACGAGAGCGCGGAGAGCAGGTTGGCGCCAAAGAAGAGCGCGCCCAGCAGGGCCAGCGGCACGCCAAAGCGCAGGTGAAAAAAGAGCGCCAGTAGGCTCTGGACGATGAAGCCACCGGCCAGCGCGTCCAGGCTGAAGAGGCCGGTCAGGCGCAGCACGAGTCCACGCGAGCGGCCCAGTGCCGGTATAAAGCGCCTATGGCGGCTCATGGCGTTCTTCTCGATGCTGGCTGGCGGATGGCTCTCGACGCCGGGCGAGAGGCGCGTTGCCAGCAGGGCAACGGCCAGCGCCAGCGCGCTATAGAGGCCAAACATCAGGCGTATGGCAAGCGTCAGGGAGAGGCCAGTGCGCGTTAACAGGTCGGGCAGACCGGCAGCCAGCGAGCCGAGCGCGACGGCAAATGAGGAAATCAAGTTGTAGCGTGCAAAGAGGCTGGTGCGCTGCGCCGCCGGGCCAACCTGAGCCAGCATGGCCTGCTCGATGGGCAGAAAGGGCGCGGTTTCTGAGGCGCTGGTGCCAAGTGTGCCAAAGAAGGCGGCGATGAGCAGCAGCGGATAGAAGCGGGTCAGACCAAAGACAGCGCCAGTGGCGGCCATCAGCAGTGCCAGGACCGCGAGCGTACGCCTCCGGCCCCAGTGATCGGCAAGCAAGCCGATCAGATAGGTGCCGAGGAAATCGCCCGCGAGCGAGACGGTGATCAGCGCGCCAATGGCCGCCGGCGCGATGCCGGCCTGGCTGAGCGAGATGCCCAGCACCACCGCCAGCAGCCCATAGGCGCAGGAGCGCAGCCCGCGCATCGAGGTGATCAGCCAGGCATCCCTGGCGAGGCGCGGCCTACTTTGCACTGTTGGTAGATTGCTGGCAATAGGCGTAGAGGGCATCGTACACAATCGATTCGTGGGCCAGAATCTGGTGATCGTCCTGGAAGCCGAGATGCCGGAAGCCCTCGGCAATGGCCTTCAGCCCCGGCCCTTCGGGCTGGTTCCAGAGAGTGTTATCAGTATCGGCGCCGTTGACGATCTTGCCCAGCAAGACCAGGGCCGGGTCGTTCGTCAGGTGGTACTCTTTCAGTATTGCCTCAAAAGAACATGCTTTGCCATGATGGCCCAGCGTGACGCCCGGCACATCATAGGGCGTGGCCCCCTCGCGTGCCGCCACCTTCATGACTTGATCGGCAGGCACAAAGAGGAATTCGGCTGCTGGGTCCACAAACTTCTTGATGAGCCAGGGACAGGCTACGCGGTCCACCTTCACATGCTCGCGGGTTATCCATTTCATGCGTGGGTACTCTTTCTTTACTGGCCGTCTATAGGGTGTGTTCGGGTGCGCGTTACTCCTCAAGGGAGCGCTCTATCTGCTGAGCCGCCTCAGGAGAGAAGGTACGGAGCGCTGCCAACATTTCCTGGTGCTGCTCCTTCATGCGCTCATTTTGCGTTTCCAGGTGCTGCACAATGTCGAGCGTGAGCTTTTCTTGCTGGATCAGGCGCTCATTTTGTGCTTCCAGGCGCTGCACGATCTGGAGCGTCAGCATGTCCTGATGATCCAGATGCTCCATCATATGAGCAATTTCCTGCTCCCCTTTGACATCGGTGAGATAGTCGTTTTGCGCCGTCAGCCGGTCTTTATCGGCCTGGCGGTTCTGAGAGATCATGATAAATGGTGCTGCAAATGCGGCCTCAAAGGAGAGGGTCAGATTTAACAAGATAAACGGATAGGCATCAAAAGGCTTGAAGAATAATTGGACTGAATTAAGCACAATCCAGGCTAGCAGGATGCAGCTCTGGGTGATGATAAACCGCCAGCTCCCCATGTTTGCCGCGACCTTATCGGCCACCTTCTGACCAATGGTCAACTGCTGATCCGCCAGTTCGTTGACGTTTCTGAGCGGCGGGTGTTCATGTTTGAACTTAGGGAAGTGGAGGTGATGAAGGGATTCGGGGATGTGCAGGTAGTCATGGTGGGCTGTAGCCTGATCGGTTGAGAGTGACCCCGTTGTGGGTTTGGAGGAAATATCCATCGGCTTTTCTGGGCGCGCCCAGATGCGAGGCGGGCGCGCGGCTCCTTTCTTGTGCTGAACAAAATCAAGACGGGCTGGTCGCCCTATGAAAAGTATACTCTGCTTTGAAAATATTGCAATCACCATTCGAGCGGGCAGCCACACAGATACCCGGCGTTGCAAACCTTCCCCGCAGAGTGCCTGTTCGCAACACGTTTTTAACCGATTTTTCACCGACCTGGCTTGTCTTTAGTGGCAACAATCAGGTATAATTGCTACGGATTTCTGTAATACTTTTCTCTGCCCGGCGTGTATACTCTGGTGTTCTCCTGGCGACCCTGAATCCTTTGAAAAATCTATGGCATCCGGCTTGCTAGTTGGATGCAGGCTGCGACGAGATGTTCGTCGCTTTATGTATGAGATCGGGGCCTTGTTGCCCCGCCATGTGTGAGCAGGGGGCCGCTAATGACACTGCCTCTACATGCTGCTTCTGATGACTCATTTGATGCGAGTGAGGGTGAGAAACCCACACGGCGACAGGTCCGCCGGCCCGTGATGCGAAGCCGACGTCGAGATCGGCGCCCTCTGGCGGTGGCCCTGACGGTGGCCGCGCTCTTTGTGATGACGATGTTTGCCTCGTCTACGGCTATCTCCCCGGTGTATGCCCGCGACGTGGCTCCGCTGGCGGCACAAGATGGTGGCTTGCCGGTGCCGCCGACAGATGCCGCCGGCAATCCCCTTCCGCCCGACGGCATGACGGTTCCCCAAACAGGTCTCAAGCCACAAATCCATACAACCTTAAATGGTGAGGCTGCGCTGCCGTCTTCAAGCAGCAGCGGGTGCAGCGGTGGGGGTAGCCACACGCCGGATGGCGATCCCTATCCGGTCTGTCCTGGTCCGATGCCTCAGCAGGGCGGAAATTGTACCTGGTGGTCCTGGGAGCAATGGCACGACCTGGGCTATAACCTGCCCGGTTGGGGCGATGCGACCAACTGGGCCAGGCGCGCCGCCGCCTATGGGTTACAGGTGGGCACGGTGCCGCGCGTCAACTCGATTGCGGTCTTCCCACGTGGCGATGGCGTCTGGGCCTTTAGCGATGCCGGGCATGTGGCTTTTGTCACCAAGGTCTATAGCGATCTCGATACCTTTGATGTGACCTATCAAAATTATGGCGATGCGACGCTGGTGCATTATGGGCATCGCTACCGGGCCTCGGTTATCCAGGAACCGCGCTATCAGGATGGCGAACTGCGCTTTATCTATTTCCCCGGCAGCACCGGCCCCACAGGCAATCCTAGCAATAACAGCATTACCTCTGGTGTCAGTATCTATACTGCTGACTTTGCCGGCGATGGGCATACGCAGGTGCTGCGCTATGATCGCAACCAGGGCACAATGGATTTCCTCGAACTGAGCGATGATCTCTCGACGCTGAATGATACGCCGCTGCTAGACCCTTCGACGAGCGATGGCACCTGGAGGTCCTCCTGGGAGGCGTATGTCGGCGATTTCGGTGGCACTGGCAACGCCGATCTCTTGCTCTATGATCGAACCCAAGGTAAGGCGCGCTTTATCACCCTTGATAGCGGCCTCAATATTGTTACTGATGTGACCCAGACGGGCTGGAAACCAAGCTGGGAGATTTATGTCGGCAAGTTTGATGGCGTCCACGATCAACTGCTCTTCTATGATCGCCAGACGGACCAGGATCACGGCCAGTGGACGCCGAAACCTGGCGAGCCGGCGGTCCCGGTAGGCGTGACGGGCGCCGGCTCGCAGAACCAGAATCCGCCCGGCAGTACCTATGACCCCAACTCCAACGATTGGGAGCATCATCATCGCACGGCCACGCTGGCGGTGGTGGACTATAATGCCAGCGATTTCACAGTACATCGCCAGGTCGATTTTAGCCGCGAACATAATACCTGGGAGGTGCGCATCGGCCAGTTTGGGCCAGTTGGGCGCGATGGCATCTTCTTCTTTGACCGCAAGCAAGGCGATCTGCGGGTGGTCCTCTTTGATAACCAACTGCGCATCAGCGCCACCTATGAGCGGCAGCAGGTTCCTGGCGGCGTGGAGGTCTACGCTGGCGACTTCGATGGGACGCTGCAAGATAGTCTCTTCCTGTTTGATCGCAGCAGCGGCAAGGCTCAGGTGCTGGCCTTTACCCCGGCGCTGAAGCTGCGCCGCCAGGTGACGTTTACCAACTGGGGCCAGAGTTGGGAGTTTTATACCGGCCACTTTGGCGGATTGAGCAGCGCGGCGGACAGCTTCCTGCTCTATGATCGGGGCGCGGGGATGATCTCGTTTGTGGGCTTTGGCAGTGATCTGCTGGTGAAGAACCAGGCGAAATATACTGGTTTCCGCTCCACCTGGACGGTCTTTATCGGCAAGTATGGGCCGTCGTGCAACAGCGGCCAGGGGAGTGCCAATACGACGGTGACGCCTTCGGATACGGCCACTCCGACTAATACGCCGACGCCGAATCCAAACAATGAGGGCGCGCCCAACTCGCCAACCAATGGAACGACGGTCACCGTCTCGCAAAACTGCCCGGATAGTGTGCTGCTGGTGGATGAGCGCACCTATGAGGCCCGATTGATAAACTTCAGCTTTGATAATGGCTTGCAAGGTGGGCAGCCGGGCTTTACAGAGACGCCGGTGCCCTGGATTACGCCAACGCCGACAAATACCCCTACCGATACGCCAGTGCCGTCGCAGACGACGCCGACACCTGGCCCGACCAATGGGCCTGCGCCGACTACGGGGCCATCACCGACCAATACGCCGACGCCAAAACCGACGAACACACCGACGCCAGGGCCGACGAATACGCCGACGCCAGGGCCGACCAATACGCCTACCCCAACGCCCACGCCGGGAGTACCATCCACTGGCACGTCTACACCCAGGCCGACGAACACACCTGCGCCTACCCCGACGAAGACGCCAGGGCCGACGCCGACCAATACGCCCATCCCAACGCCGACGCCTGCCGTGCTGCCGACTGGCACAGCTACGCCCAGGCCGACCAATACCTCTACCCCTTCGCCGACGAAGACGCCAGGGCCAACCACTACGTCCACGCCAGGGCCGACTGCGACGAAGACGCCGACGCCAACCAGCACATCAAGCGCAACTTCAACCCCGCCGCCCAGATGAGAGGAGAAATCAGTCAGTACATATTCGCAGAGGAGGTTTCAGGATGGGATCGCCACCTCAGTTGGATCAATCCAAAAGGCTCAAACTGGCTGATGCTGCTGTGGCCGCTCGTATCAGTCGCAGCGACCTGGCTTACGCTCGTGCAAAGACTTCGGCAACTGTCATGCTGAAGCCGGGGATGGCTGTGTCCCCGTCCAGGGTGTCGCCGATGTGTTTGATGGTGGTTGGCTCATCCTGGTCCCCTGGCCGCCAGACTTCCACCTCGCGGCGCTTCGGCCAGATCAGCCAGCCCAGTTGTGACCCGGCAGCGAGATAGCGCCTCATATGGCCGCGCATTTTGGGGCGAAACTGGCTCTTGCTGGCGACCTCGACCACGAAATCAGGCGCCAGTTTGGGGGCAACCTCCCGCTGATCGGCGGCATCGATGATGGGCAGCCGTTCGGCGCGCACAAAGGCCAGATCGGGGTGCCAGACCGTCTCGCCCTCGTCCCCTGGCTGGCTGAGGTCATACTCGTATTGCTGCGCTGTGACTCTGCCCAGGTCGCGGGGATCAACATAGGCCCGCAGGGCAATCGCTATGTTGAGTGCGATCACATCATGCTTGCTGTAATGCACGCCCAAGAGGAACACCAACCTTCCATCAGTGAGTTCGGTGCTGCCCCGCTGCACTTCAGGGAGACGGCAATACTCGGCTGCCGTCATCAAATCTCCCTCGTACTCCCTGTAATAGTGTTCGATTGCCATGTATGCGGCCCCTTTCCGGGTAAAAACGCCTCTCACTGGCATTCTATCATAGAGTGAGTGTGGAGCGGCTGGTTCCCTACCGCCGCGAGGGGACTTCGCTGTCGTCGCGCTCTTCAAAGGCTTGGCGGGCCTCGGCGGCTTTGCGGTCGCTGATGCGCCGCTCGGTCTCGTGCAGGTCGGCGCGCAGCAGCGCCTCGTTCTCTTTGCGGCTGTTGGTGGGCGGGCGCGCCTCTTCTTCAGTGGTGTCGTGGGCGCTGCCGCCGGTGGCGCTGCGAATCCAGGGGGCCAGAACGTAGAGGATGAAGACCTGGACGACGGCGGCTGCTGGCACGGCCAGCAGCGCGCCCTCCAGGCCGCGCAGCAGCGTGCCAATCGCCAGGGCGACGATGATCGTCAGCGGGCGCAGTTTGACGATGCGATTCATCACCAGCGGGACCAGCGTGTGCCCCTCGAACTCTTGAATGAGGAAATAGACGAGGGCGACGATTAGACCCTTGGTGGGCGAGATGGTCAGGCCGATAATCACCGCCGGGGCCGCGCCAAGGAAGGGGCCAACCAGCGGGATGAACTCGGTAAGGCCGGCAAAGACGCCGAGCAGCAGAGCGAAGGGCAGGCCGAGCAGCCAGACGGCAACGCCGGAGAGCGTGCCGATCACAAACATATTGATGATGATGCCGCGCACATAGCCGCCCAGCCGGATGCTCATCTCAGTGAGGACGCGGGCGCCAGTGACCCGCAGGTGCGGCGGGAAGAAGCTAAGGATGAACTCGCGCAGCCCATCGGTATAGGCCGTCCAGAAGAGGGCCATAAAGAGGGTAATAATCACGTCAGAGATGATGGTGATAATCGTTGTGGGAATGCCCAGGATATAGGGCGTGATGTTTCCGAGCAGATTGCCAAGCTGCTGGGGCAGGGTGCTGCCGCCGGGTAATTGGTTGAGGGCGCCCTGCGCCTGCTGTGCCCAGTCCTGAATCTCCTGGATGTATTTGGGCAGGCGATCAATGAGCTGGCTGATCTGGGCAACGAGCGGCTGGCTGATCAGATAGCCCAGGCCAGAAAGGATGCCAAAGGCGATCAAGTAGATAATCAACACGCCTAGCCAGCGTGGGATATGCCGGCGATTCATCCAGAGAACCGCCGGGCGCATGGCCTCGGCAATGGTGATCGCGGCAAACAGCAGCAGCAGCACATCCAGGATATTGTTCAGGAAGAATAAGAGAAGCATCGTGCCAACAGTAGCCCAGATGGCAAGCCAGATGGTTCTGGGGGCAATACTGATTCTAAGATGATGGATATGCGGCTGTCTGCGGCTAGCAGGTGGGTCTGCTGGCAGCGTAGGCGGCGATGGTTGCTGATCTGGGCCTGGCATGGTCTGCCCCTTCTTGGGCTGAGTTGGTTGTTTCACAAGGACGCGCTACGGTTGCTACACATGGTCTGTTGGCAGGAAGCATGCCACCGGCTCGTCAGCCAGTATTGCAAAGGTATTGCCACGACGGAAAAAGTATAGCCGGTTTTGCGGCATCGGGCAACCTCTCCTTCAGAATGCCAGCGCGTCGTCGCTCTGGCCGGTCACGGCCAGCAAAAATTGATAGAGGGCAAAGAGTTCTACCGCAAAGGGTAGATAACCGCTGTAGCCAAGGATGGGCATCTCGAAGACCTTGCTAAAGCCGACATAGGGAACGGTGTAGTACCATTTCGGCAGCGCTTGCGAGTTCCACATCTCCCAGAAGAAGCCGCAGCACAGCCCGGCCAGCGGGATGGTGAGGAAGAAGCGCCAGTCACGAGCCTTCAGGTGCGCCAGGGCCGATTTGCGGCCCAGCAGGTTGTTGATCGGGTCGAGCAGGAAGGCCAGCGAGAGCCAGAGAACAAAGAAGGTCTGGTGCGGCCAGAGGAAGGGCAGGATGACGCAGAGCGCGCCCAGCAGGATCAGCCGGGCAGCCACAGCGGGCGTGGCGCGCTCGCCAACGGCCTCAGCGGGCAGGCGCGGGCGCAGCGGCTTGAAGCTGGTCAGCAGTTCGCCCATCTCCATGACGACGGGCAAGACCGTCGTGAAGTTGAGCGTGGCGATCAGATTATAGGCCAGCGGGCTGTAGTTCTGGTCGAGAATATAGTGCCAGTTTTGCACCGGGAGATTGAACGCCTCAAAGATCCACCAGAAGACGGTGGAGAAGAGAAAAAGCTGCGCGAATTTGGCCGGCGCGCGTGTCATCAGGGAACTGCCGCGCCTGGCTTTGACCAGGGCGTCCAGTGTGAGGATAAAGCTGAACCACAGTGGGAAGAAGGTATAGCGGTAGAATGGATCGATGTGCGACCAGGCGAAATACCAGGCGATAAGATTGAGCGCGATAGCCAGATAGCCATAGAATGGGAAGCGTCTCCACAGCGGCGTTGAGCGGGTGGCTCGGTCTTGCTCCAGCGGTGTGGCGCGTGCAGTCATAGGTTGGTGTCCCTCGCAAGTTTCTTGGGCGCGGCGCGCAGGCGATGCTGCTGCCTGAGTTCAGGTAACAAAACGTTTCACGACCTTGAGTAACTGCTCAATCTCGAAGGGCTTGGTCAACGCAGAGACGGCACCCAATTCCTGTCTGCGCTGCTGCGCCTCGTGATCTGCACTGAGAATGATGATGGGGGCGCTGTTGACGCCCCATTTCTGGCGCAGCGACGCCATGACCTGTTCTCCATTCATCCCTGGCATGGCAAGGTCGAGCAGGATCAGTGCAGGTGGTTCGCCTGCTGCTTCTGCCGCCTGAATCCATTGCAAGGCTTCGCGCCCGCTCGTCACTGCCGCTACCGTATAGCCGGCCTCTTCGAGCGTCCACGCTACGACCTCCAGAATGGCAGGGTCGTCGTCAACAACGAGAATATTCCGGGTCTCAGTAGAAGTTGCTACGCGATCAGCCGGCTGCTGAAGCCGTGCTGGAGCCGCGCTCTCGCGTTCATAAAACGTCGTCATTGTTTACTCCGTCCATAGAGATAAAAAAAGGCCGTTCTCTCTGCAAAGGTAGGACAAAGTTTCTCTGCTGCTAGTATTATACACGATGCGGGCCAGCAGTAGATGACATTTCCTCCATTTCGTGGCACTCATAGAGGACCAGTGTTGCCGCTGCCAGCGCGGCGGTCTCGGCGCGCAGGATGCGCGGGCCGAGCGTGACGACCTGCGCGCTGTGTTGAACCGCCAGGGCTGCCTCTTCTGCCGTCAACCCATCTCTGGGGCCAATGAAGAGATAAATGG
>CAZFWN010000053.1:0-9625 GCA_964522745.1 uncultured Ktedonobacterales bacterium | reverse complement strand
CGCCAGGTCTGGCGGGGCGGCGCGCAGGACGCTGCGCAGCGAAGGTTCGCGCGCGCCCTCCCAGAAGACGAGGGCCAGGGCGCCTGCCGGTAGGCCGGCCAGCAGACGCTCAAAAGGCTGCGCCTGGCTCAGCGTGGGAATCAGGCTGCGGCCACACTGCTCAGCGGCCTCGCGCAGAATGGTCTGCCAGCGTGTCATCTTCGCCAGGCTGATCGTTTCTGGCCCTGGCAGCGAGCGCTGCGACAGCATTGGTACAAAGGCGCTGACACCAAGCTCGGTCCCCTTCTGCAAGACCCACTCGAACAGGTCGGCTTTGAGCAAACCCTGGCAGAGGATGACATGCGTGCGTGGCTCTCGCCTGCCGGGGCGACGCTCCAGCACCCGCCCGCTGACAGCTTCCCGGCTCACCTCCGTTAGCTCAACCTCGGCTTCGGCGCCCTGGCCGTTAAGCACGATGATATGCTCGCCGGGGCGCAGACGCAGCACGCTCCGCACCTGGCGGGCGATCTCTTCTGGCAAGGTGATCGTTTCGCTGGTACACAAGTGGGGCGGGAGAAAAAAACGATGCAGCATGCCGATATTATAACGCAATGCACCAACGGATGTTTCCACCGTTCTGTTGCTGATGCAAGCACCCTTGACGGGTTGGGCGCGCTGCCCTAGAATGGACTGGAGCAGTTTGTTTGGGTGGCCGATGGGGGGCTGGCATCTCTGCTCTTTTTGCTGGAGGAAATGCGCGCATGGCTGACCGCGTGGGGCAGCAGCTTGGCAACTATCGCCTGGTGCGCCTGTTGGGGCAGGGTGGCTTTGCCGATGTCTATCTAGGCGAGCATCTCTATCTCTCCTCGCAGGCCGCGATCAAGGTGATGCACACCCATCTTGCTGCTGAAGAGTGGCAAAGCTTTCGCAAAGAGGCGCGCCTTATCGCCGGGCTGATTCATCCGCATATCGTGCGGCTGCTGGATTTTGATGTCGCAGAGGGCGTGCCTTTTCTGGTAATGCAGTACGCGCCCAACGGCACGCTGCGCCAGCGGCACACCAGAGGCAACCCACTGGCGCCGGCGGTGATTCTGCCCTATGTACGGCAGGTCGCCAGCGCGTTGCTGTATGTACATGAGCGCCGGCTGGTCCACCGGGACATCAAGCCGGAGAATTTGCTGATTGGGTCGGAAAACGAGATTCTGCTGAGCGATTTTGGCGTGGCGATTATCGCGCAAAGTTCGCGTCAGCAGAGTATGCAGAACGTGGGCGGCACAGTGGCTTATATGGCGCCGGAGCAGATTCAGAGCCGGCCCGGCCCGGCCAGCGATCAGTACGCGCTGGGGGTGGTGGTCTACGAGTGGCTCACCGGCGAGCGCCCGTTTGATGGCTCGTTTGCCGAGCTTGCCAGCAAACAGGTATTGGTTCCTCCGCCCGCGCTGCACAGCCGTATGCCGACGATCTCGCCAGAGGTGGAGGCGGTGGTGCTGCGCGTGCTTGCCAAAGACCCGCAGGAGCGCTTTCCCAGCGTGCAAGCCTTCGCGCAGGCGCTGGAAGAAGCGGCCAACGCCGATGGCGGCGCAACGCTGATCGCCCGGCGCTCGTACTCGCTGCACCGCCCTCTTGCCTCAACGAGCCTGCATCTTGAGGAAACCTCCTTCACGACGCAGGTATTGGTATCGGCGCGGCTTTCTTCGCCATCGGCGCCGACGGCGCCAGCGGCATCGCCGCCGCTGCCAGCGCGCCGCGTGTCGCGGCGCGCCGTACTGGCCGCCGGGCTGACCGGCCTGGCGCTGGCCGGTGGCGGCCTGACCTGGCTGGCGCTCGATCACCAGCGGGTAACGCCTCCCCTGGTGCGGCACCCAACAGCGACCCCACCCCCTGGCGCAACGCCTACGCCCATTCCGGTAGGAACGACGCTCTTCATCTATCGCGGGCACACTGATGCGGTGTATACGGTGGCCTGGTCGCCTGATGGGACACAGATCGCTTCTGGCGGGCGCGATGGATTAGCGCGGCTCTGGGATGCTGCAACCGGCGCGGATGTTTTTATCTATCGCGGCCATACGCGCTCGGTGAATGCGGTGGCCTGGTCGCCGCATGGGGGAAGCTTTATCGCTTCTGGCAGCAACGACAACACCGTCCAGATTTGGGAAGCCGGGACAGGGAGGCTCCAGCAGCGTTATTCCGGTCATAGTAATTATGTTGGTACGCTCGTCTGGTCGCCGGATGGGACGTTGATTGCCTCTGGGAGTAATGATACGACGGTCCAGGTGTGGGAGGCGAAAACAGGCACGCTGCTGTATACCTATCGCGGGCACAGCGCTCCGGTGAAGAGCGTAGACTGGTCGCCAGATGGAATGAGCATTGCCTCTGCAAGCCTGGATACAACGGTCCAGGTGTGGCGGGCCAGCGATGGCACCCCCCTGTATCGCTATGATGGGCATCAGCAGGAAGAAGTGTGGGCAGTCGCGTGGTCGCCCGATGGGAAACAGATTGCCTCTGGAGGGCATGATGGCACTGTACAGATTTGGCAACCACTCGCAGAGACTGAGGTGCGCATTAGCCCACACCATACCGATGGGGTCAATACGCTTGCCTGGTCACCCAATGGCAGGTATGTCGCTTCAGGGAGCGGGAATACGAAGTATCCCAAGAAGAGCCAGGATACAACGGTCCAGATTTGGGATCTGCTGGATTCCGTGATCTACTCCTATACAGGCCATCACTCGGTAGTAGAGGCAGTGGCGTGGTCCCCTGATAGCACACGCATTGTTTCAGCCAGCGATGATCACACGGCGCGGGTCTGGGTGGCGGTCTAGCTCTGCCCCGAATTTATGCGTTGTCTTGCGTTCCTCAATATGTTTGCATGTTCCCATCGACTTGTTAGGCAACCCCTCAGGAGGGAGCGACCGATGGCCGAACGCGAGGGCCAGCAGTTTGGCAATTATCGATTAGTACGTTTGCTGGGCAAAGGGGGCTTTGCCGAGGTCTATCTGGGCGTACATCTCTATCTGGGCACCCAGGCGGCGCTCAAGCTGCTGCATACCCAGCTGGCAAGCGCGGGCGAGGTGGAGAAGTTTCGCGTGGAGGCGCGCACCGTTGCCACGCTGGTGCATCCGCATATCGTGCGCGTGCTGGATTTTGGGGTGCAGGAGGGCACGCCTTTTTTGGTGATGGATTACGCGCCTAATGGCTCGCTGCGCCAGATGTTTCCGCCTGGCAAACCTATCGCGCCGGCTCTGCTAGCGCTTTCTGTGCGCCAGGTGGCCGAGGCGTTGCAATACGCCCATGACCAGCGGTTGATTCACCGGGATGTGAAGCCGGAGAATATGCTGCTGGGGCGCAACAACGAGGTGCTGCTCACCGATTTTGGCATTGCGACGGTCTCGCAGACCTCCAGCCAGCAAAGCACGCAGGCCATCGCGGGCACGGCGGCCTATATGGCGCCCGAACAGTTGCAAGGGCATCCGCGCCCGGCCAGCGATCAATATGCGCTGGGCGTCGCGGTCTACGAGTGGCTGAGCGGCGAGCGCCCGTTTCACGGATCATTCACCGAGATTGCCAGCCAGCATATCCTTGTCCCTCCGCCGCCCTTGCGTGCCAAACTGCCCATGCTCTCGCCGGCGGTGGAACAGGTGGTGCTGACGGCGCTGGCGAAAGATCCGAAAGAGCGCTTTGGCAGCATGCGCGCCTTTGCGACGGCCTTTGAGCAGGCCAGCCAGGGCGATGCCTCGCTCGCGTCTTTCTCCACCCAGCCCCAGCCCGCGCCGCCGGTGAATCCGCCCGCAGGGGCGGAGCCTTCGATCCTTTCGGCCCCGACGATCCAGACGCCGCCGCGTGGTGAGGCGCCCGGCTGGACCGGCCCGGCTGGCGCGCTGGCTTCGCCGCTGCCGCCAGCCCCGGCTGTGGGCGCGGCGGTTTGGGCAGCCCCAGTGCAGGCGCCGGTGGCGACGCCGCCAAACGCCGGCTGGGCCGGGGCGCCGTCAAGCCCGCCGGATGAGGCGGCGACGTTTGCCACCGGGGTGGCCTCTCCGGTGCGCCCGCCTGGAGGTGCGCCCACATCGCCGCCCAGGTCGGGCGTCTCGCGGCGAGCCGTACTGGTGGCCGGGGTGGGTGGCCTGGCTCTGATTGGTGGGGGCGCGGCGCTGCTGGTGGTCACGCAGCAGTCGGGCAAGGGAACGCATCATGGGCCAACGCCCACACCCTCAAAAACGGTTGCGCCCGATCCCAGCGCGTCTCCGAGCGCGAGTGCGACGGCGACGAATACGGCCACAGCGACGGCAGTTGCCAGCCCGACGCTCTATACCTATCACGGCCACGCGGGCGAGGTCGATGCGGTGGTCTGGTCGCCCACCAGCCAGCGGGTGGCCTCAGCCAGCTTTGATCGCACCGTGCAGGTGTGGGATGCCCTGACAGGCGCCAACGCGCTGACCTATCGCGGGCACAGCGATCAGGTCTGGACGCTGGCCTGGTCGCCGGATGGCAAATATATCGCCTCGGCGGGCAAGGATAAGACGGTGCAGGTCTGGGATCCGACCAACCTGAATCAGCTCACGAACTATACCGGGCATAGTGCTGAGGTGGAAGGCGTTGCCTGGTCGCCGGACAGCCAGAAGATTGCTTCGGCGAGCTACGACAACACGGTGCGTGTCTGGGTGGCGCTGACCCAGCAGTTTATCCAGACGTATATGGGCCACAGCGCGCATGTCTGGACGGTGGCCTGGTCGCCGGACGGCAAATCAATCGCCTCGGCGGGCAAGGATACGATGGTGCAGGTGTGGGATGCCAGCAGCGGCAATCCCCTCTATCAGTATACGCGGCACACCGGCGGCGTGGCTGGAGTCGCCTGGTCGCCGGATGGCAAACGCATCGCCTCGGCCAGCTATGACCATACGGTGCAGCTGTGGGATGCCCTGACCGGCGCCCATATGCTGACCTATCGCGGCCATAGCGATTATGTCACGGCGGTGGCCTGGTCGCCTGATGGCAAGCGGCTGGTTTCATCCAGCCGGGATGGAACCGCGCAGGTGTGGGATGCCGGCAGCCTGGCGACACTGATGACCTATCGCAAGCATCAAGGGTCGGTGGATGATGCCGTCTGGTCGCCGGATGGCCGCTCTATCGTCTCGGCTGGGGCCGATCAGACAGTGCAGGTATGGAGTAGTTCATAGTTGCGCGCTGGCGAGCATGCTACACTAGCTAACAAGGCATGAGGCTGTCTGATGGCAGGCGTTTGCGCCTGAGTGACACAACCAACAATGGAGGCACCCTCCGATGCAATCAACCTTTTGCTCTAATTGTCGGCAGCCCTTGCCAGCGGGCGCGGCGTTCTGCGGAAACTGTGGCGCCCGCCAGACGCCGGCCAACCAGAATGTGCCTTCGCCGGCCCCACTGCCGCCGGCAGGTGGGGCCGCGACCATGCGAGCCGGCACACCGCCGGCCAGCGATTACGCGCCCACACAGATGCAGCCCCCGCCGCCCCCGCCGGCCAGTCCACCGCCGGGCGCTCCAACAGTGCGGGGAGACGCCTATGCCGCGCAGTATGGCGCGCCACCCCCACCGCCGCCATACTCGCAATATGCGGGGCCGATGGGACCGGGCGGCGCTGGCCCCGGTGGGTCCGGGCCGGGCAGTATGTATCCTCTGGCGCCTGGCCCACAAGTGCCGATGATGCCCTCGCCAGCGCCAGGCTACGCGCCGGGTCCAGCGCCGGTGATGGCGCCTGGAGGTGGTGTGGCGCCCTGGGCGCAGCCGCCTAAGAAGCAGCGCACGGGGTTAAAAGTCGGGCTAGGCTGCCTGATTGCGCTGGTGCTGGTGGTGGCATTGCTGGGCGGCGGCGGCTATCTGTTGATTAAAGCACTCTCCGGTGGAGGGAAGACAGGCCAGCATCCTGGCAACACCCCTGGTGTGGGCAGTACACCAGGCACGGGCAGCACTCCTGGCGCGGGCAGCACGCCCAGCACCGGCCCCAATGGGTCACAGACGCTGAATAACATCAACCGCCAGGCGATCTATGCCGGCGTGAATATCACTGTTTCGAGCGCCACGCAGACACATGATGTCTCTCAAGGCTATACAAATAGGGATCCTGACCATGATGAGATTCTCAGGATTCAAGGGATGATAGACAACCAGACGAGCAGTCACGGTGGATTTTCGTTCACGGTCCAGGTTCTTGACCCGACTGGCAATAAATATGACCGGGGAATAGGTCACGGCGTTCCAACGGATGAGTTTCCAGAGATTATAGACCAGCCAATTACCAAAACTGGCGCCTGGTACTTCGAGATCCCGAAAGGGACGAAGATTGGCGATTGGAAGCTGGTGATTGGTGAACCGAGCGAATTACCAGTGACGATCCCCCTCACTGGCCCCTATGACCCAACCATGTATCAGGAGATGTCCCATACGATGGGGCTGAACCAGCCGATCAAGTATAGCAACGGGAATATTACCGGGGTGATTACGAAAGTCATCACCGCGACCTGGAACTCCGGCTATCAAGCGCCCAAGGGGATGCGTTTCCTGCGGCTCTACTTCCATGTGACCAACAATACCGCGCTTCCCGTGAATGTGGGCGATGGCACCCCGCCGCAATATGTGCTGATCTACCCCAATGGAGATCGTAAGCAGGCAGATACCCGATACAACACTGCCATCAATGAGGTTGTGCAGGGAGCGGAGAGTAAGGATGTGGGCTTCGATTCCTGGGTGATTGACCCGACCCCGGCCCCGTATACGATTCTCTTCCTCAATCCAGATGGCTCGAAAGCCGGGCAGATCGATCTGGGCACGGTTTGAGACTAAGGAAGCTCACTAGCTGCGCGCTGTTAGTGCGTGGCGACCAGGATGGCGTAGATGGCAAGCAGCATGCCGGCGATGACCAGGGCCATGATGAGCGTGAGTAAGGCTTTGGGAACGCGCGTCCTGCGCACGGCGGCGTTGGGGCGTGAAGGTTGATATGCCGGCATGGCGCCAGTGAAGCCAACACGCGGCAGACCACCGGAGCCACTGCGCCTGCTGGTGGCTTGTGGGGTCGGCCCGGAGTTGTGCGGCGCGGGCGGCTTGCGCCCATTCAGGCGCATCTCTTCGCCGGCGCACCAGCCGGTGACCTGGCAGTTCGGACACGTGGGGAAGAGTTCATAGGGCGAGCAAAGATGATAGTCGCCGTAGTAGCGCTCGCCGATCTTGACGCGATCATAGCGGCGAATCTGCTGGCTTTCAAAGACGGCGGTACATTCCTGGCAGCGCAGTAAGAGATACTCTGCCCAGTCGGGCGCGGCACATTTCGGGCAGCGCTCGGTGCTGGTGCGGCGTTGATCTGGCGGAACGATCCAGCTCTGCCCGCAGCGATGGCAGGTGCAGCGCCGGCCTGCCGCAGCGCCGTTGCTGGCCGGCAGCCGCTGCGGCAGGTCGGCACCTAAGAGCCGGCCATCTTCGCGCAGCCGCGCCGCCTGTGGCGCCGTCAGCGTGTAGACAAACCCCTCCAGCGCGATAACCGCCCCCGCGCCCGCGTCGAGCCGGGGAAAGGTGACGGCTACCTTACTTTCGGTGACACGCGATGGCGCTTCGGCTGGTGGAGGCGTTTGGGTGGTGGCTTCGCTGGTGGTGGCTTTGTTGGGGGTGGGCAGCGGGCCGCTCCAGGCCGTGAAGCCCCGGCCAGTGGCTGAGCGATAGAAGCCGAACTCTTCTTCCTGGTGAAGTGACCGGCTGCGGCTGATCCCATGTGCCAGATCGTAGGTCTTGCGCTTGCTGGGATCGCTGAGCGTTTTGTAGGCCGCGAGGAGCAGGCGCATTTTTTCTTCGGCATCTGGCCCATTGTACACGTCGGGATGGTACTTTAGGGCCATGCGCTTAAATGCAGCTTTAATCTCTGCCGCATTAGCGCCTGGCTCGATTCCCAGAAGCTCGTAGTAATCGGTTGTTTCATCCATCATCTCTGATGAGCTTCCACTTTATCAGATGCGCACTACCTGACGTTCATCCACAATGATGCTGGCCAGACATATCTGCAAGGCTAGCTCGTTTTCATGAAGTATACACTACTCAAACCTGGTTGGGCAAGTCTGATGGGGCAGATGGGCCACGATTTGGCATGTCTTTTGCAAAACAGAGGCTTGCCTGAGGAAGTGTTGCCCGATTCACCTTCGCAGTGCAATGCGCGAGATAGGGAAAGAGACCTCAGGTATGCTAGAGTATTACTAACGGAAGCGACGCTCTGATTGGCTTGTTGTCTGGTACAGCAACCGCCGGGCGTCGTTACCTGAACGCCCTCAGGTCCGTTATGTATAACGAGTAATAAAGGGCGTCTGCCGCAAGGTGGAAAGCCGCGTTGCAGAATGCGCGGAGAGGAAGACCAGGAGACCTATGCCAGCCAACCTACTCTCTTCATCATCGGTGCTTTCTGGAGCGGTTTTTTCGATGCTCCTGATCTGGCTGCTCTGTTCAGCGCTGATGACGCTGCGTGTTGGGCCGAAGCAGGGCCAGGCTGATACACCGTCGGCAGCGCCGCAGAAGATGCCAGAGCAAGCCGGGCCATCAGAAAGAGTGGCCCGGCTCGACGTGCCAGAGCGCGCTGGCCTGGTTGATCCAGTGCGGGCCACTGCTGCTGAGTCGATGGAGACCGCCGGGGCCAGGCCGCTCTAGGAGATCAGTCCTTGCGGCGGGGCGCATCGGCGCCCCGCCTTCTCTTTTGCGCTATAATCTCTAGATATATTCTGGTGGTATAAGGAGTCTGGTGTATGTCTCAGCGTCCTGTAATCGGCATCCCTTGTTATGCCGGCAAGCGCGCCGGTACGCTCCGCCCCTTCTACGGCAATAATCGCGCCTATGTCAAAGCCCTGGAACTGGCCGGCGGAACCCCTGTTCTTATCCCGCATGTGGATGATCTGGCGGCGCTCAAGTCCCTCTGCTCCCGGCTGGATGGGTTACTGCTGCCTGGTGGCGCCGATATTCATCCGCGCGCCTATGGTGAGGAGCCGCATCCCCTGCTGGGCGGCGTCGATCTCAATGAGGACCATCTGGAGCTGGCTCTGGTTGATTATTTTCTGGAGATGGACCGGCCTGTGCTGGGCATCTGCCGGGGCCAGCAGTTGCTCAACGTGGCGGTGCGTGGCACGCTCTATCAAGATATTCGCTCCGAGCGCCCCGACACCTTGAAGCACCCCACTACGAACAAGCCGCGTACCTATCGCGCCCATACGGTGCAGATCGTTCCTGGCACACGCCTGGCAGACCTGCTGGGCACGGAGCCGCTGTGGGTGAACAGTCTGCATCATCAGGCCATCAGAACTCCTGGTCGCAATGCTATCGTCTCAGCAACGGCTCCCGACGGCATTATCGAAGGTATCGAATTGCCCAATCATCGCTTTGCCCTCTCGGTGCAGTGGCACCCTGAAGAACTGGTGGCAAATGCCGGCGACGAACACATGCTGCGGCTCTTCCAGGGCTTTGTCGCAGCCGCCACCGGAAGCGCTGTAACGAGCTATCGCGTGGCAAGTTGAGCTTCTATCCCGCAAGCACTGCCTCAGCGGCTGCTCCTGAGAAACCCTGCCGGCATGCCGGCGCAGATTCACGGAAGCAGCCGCTTCTCTTTGCCAAAGCCAGCGGTTTTTGACAAGCCCCTCCTTTACGCCCTATAACA
>CAZFWN010000052.1:21547-29873 GCA_964522745.1 uncultured Ktedonobacterales bacterium | reverse complement strand
ATATACGACAATTACAACTATATCTCTCAAATTCCCATTTGTCATCGGTTCTATTCATCAATTTTATCGAACGTGCGGCACAAAGGAAGCAACGTAGTCAATGCTTCTGGCCTGCATAGTTCAGCATGATCTGCGCGACCTCGAAACAGAAAGGCAGGAGAGACTTACACGCGCCATGTAAGTCTCTCCTGCCTTGCGAGAGGAAAAAGCGAATGACGTCTCCTAGTCGGTGGCCTGCTGTTGCAACAACCGATGGATGGCATGCGTATGGCCGGAAAGCGCTGCTGTCTCGGTTCCATAGCGCACATACCGCCCATTTGCCAGATCAGGCTGGTTGGGCGAGCGCTCTGGAAAGACTGCCGTTTCGTAACTCCAGGCGTTGTCCACTTCTGGAAGAGCGACTTCCAACAGCCGCCGGGTGATAACGTGCCAGGTGTTGGGGCCAGCGCTTACCCGATGATGGACCAGGACGTTATGACGAGCATCGGACACATGCTTCACGGAAGGATGATCGTCAAGCCCTGCAAGGTGATGATACGAGGTTGTTGTGAGGTAATCAGTTTCCTTCATGGGGTCTTCCTTTTTCCTGATCGGCCCAACTGTATAAGCTGCACTGCATCACTGTTGAGCAAACGTCTCAAAAGGATGAGACTCCCTTGTCTCCTCATTCTGTTATTAAGCATAGCATATTTTCAAAGATTTGTCAGCCCGGCGCTGAGTATCTATCTTATCTTTTCGGCGCGTGATGGGAACAGTACGCCTGAAACTAGCCTCCAGTGGCTACAGGGCTGGGCGTGATGGTCGGAGTCAGGCTGACAACGGAAAATGAGGTAGCATTTGCTTCCTTCACATCTGGGATGCCAGAAAAGTGAACCGTCACATCAATACCAATGGGAGTATTCGTAGGAAGATTACCAAAGCCAATATAGAATTTGGCCCAGCCATCTGCTCCAGTCGTTTTGGTGCCCGCCTGATTGTTGAGTTGATCCACTGATCCACCATCTTGATAATGAAAGTAAAGGCTCACCTGTGCGTCTGGCTGGGGCTGCTGACCATGATGGAAAATGACATAGACAATGATGTTGCCACTGGTTGAGGTTGGGGTGCTATCGCTCACATAGGCGCCAACCAGATAGGCTGGCGCGGTGGGCGTTGGCGAGAGGCTCGTGAATGTGTTATTGATGGTGATGGTAGCTGATCCATTTTGTGTCGTACTTAGCCCCAAGCAGGCGCTCAAACCTAGTCCCAGAGCCAGACCCAGCATGATCAATTGAAGCAGCCGACGTTTAGGTAAATACTTCATAGCCAGGTGTCCTCCCAGCACGTTCTAGAACTCATCGACGGTTGTATTCTATCAGAAACGGCTGTGCTTTGACAATTGTTACGATAGATTGGCTAAACAAGCCAGGACCAGAAGGTGTCTGCCCGGACGAGTGGTTCTGTAGTGTCTGCCCGCTGAATAACCTGTGACCAGGCAAGCCCCTGTTCAATGCTACCCTGAAGAGTGCTGCTGATAAGCAGGTGGTCGCCAGGAAGTGATGCCTTCGTATAGTCAATAGTTCCGCGCTGGAGGAAGGCACGCCGTTCTAATTGTTCTCCAGATGGCTGGGGAATATGATCAGCCAGGAGCTTCGCCAGCGCAGCATGTACAGCTTCCTCCAACCAGTCCATGTAGATCGTGTTATTAATGTGTCCCATAATGTCTGCCTCATAAGAGCGGGCGACCAGAGACAATTCAAAGGTGAGGGGTCCATTGGCAGGTGGGATGATCGCAGGGAGAGGAGAAAAGTCTACCATCGCGGGGTCCGCAATGGCTTGCTCTGGAATTTCTGCCGGCAGCCGAATGGGCAGACCTCGCTGGCGATTGACATAGACCCAATGGGCATGGGCGCGCGCCAGGGGATGTTGATTTTGCTCATCAGAAACGATATATTCCCGATACGCCTGAATGCGTGCATACTGCGCGGGCCAGGTGTCCAGGATGAGATCGTCAGCCAGCGTGAGGGGCCGAGTCAACTCAAAGGTCATTTGCCGGACGACCCAGGCGGAGTCGTGTTCATCGTACCAGGAGCGCGGGAAGCCGGCGGCGGCAGATGCCTCGGTAGCGACCTGCTCGAGATAGCGAAGCAGGGTTCCAGCTGAGACAATGCCGTCGCGGCCAATTTCATAGCTGCGGATTCTCAATGATGTGGTGTAGTGACTGAGTGCCATGCGTTTCGTTCCTCAACAATACGGATGACCAGGAAGGGCTAGACCTATGCGCTTCCCTCTAGCATAGTAGTGTTTAGTGCTGTATGATAGTAGCCAATCGGACTCTTGCAGCGTATCACAAGAAAAGAAGTGGACTCAATCATGCCAGATAATATGCTTCCTGAAAAAGAAGATAAGCCGGCTGCGCCACCTCCTCCGGCAGCCTGGCCGGCTGCGCCCGCCCACGATGCGTTTTATGAGTTTAGCCCAGAGAACGCCTGGCCGGCTCAGCAGCGCCCTGTTGCTGGCCCACCGCCAGGTTATCCCCAGCAGGGTCCAGCAGCGGGTTTTTCGCCAGTCTATCCTCAGCAGCCACAGCCGGCAGCCGGCTATGGCGTGCCTGGCGTGCCGCCCTGGTCGCCCGTTTCCGGTCAAACGGGAGTGCAGGCTCCGCCAGCATGGCCTCAGGGAATGCCGCCTGGTGGTTGGCAGCCACCTGAGCAGCCGCGTGGTGTCGCGCCAGCAGCGCCGCCCCCACCGCCCAAAAATCCGCGCCTGCTGATGGTAGTGCTGGGTGGGCTGGCAGTGCTGGTGATTCTGGTGCCAGTGCTGTTGTTGCTTGCGTCGCGCGGGTCTTCTCCTCAACCAACCACAACTCAGGCGACTGCGACGCCGAAGGCGCCAACGGCAACGGCCACGCCGAACGGCGGCGGATCCGTCTTCACGCCAGATGGCACGGCTCCAAGTTCCAAGGATTGTAACGATAATATCGCCATTCCCTGCTACAGCCCAGAGCAAATGCAGCAGGCATTTGGCCTTACGTCGCTCTATAAGCAAGGCATCACCGGCCAGGGTCAGACGATAGTGATTATTGGCGCAGGCAATACGCCGAACATCCAGAGCGATCTCCAAGCCTTTGATAAAGCCTATGGTCTGCCTGACCCACCGAGCTTTAAGATACTTCAACCGTTTGGTCCGCCTGTTCCCTATGTTTGTACAGGCGGATTTGATGGCCTGCAAATTGAGAACACGCTGGATGTCGAATGGTCGCACGCCATGGCTCCGGGAGCAAGCATCGTGCTGGTGATCGGGGCGAATAACGAGCGAAAGCATACGCCGCCGCCGAATGAGAATAAGTGCGGGCTGAACTATCTGGAAGATGATGTCGCCTACGCGCTGGATAATCATCTGGGTAATATCATCACGATCAGCTACGGCGGCAGTGAATTGGGCGGCGATACAGATACCTCGCAGGACAAGGTCTATGAGCAACAAGAGTTTGATACCGGCCATGCCATCTTCAAGCGGGCGGCACAGGAGCATGTCACCGTTTTGGCGTCAGCCGGTGATGCCGGAGCAACCAACGGAAAGGATATGAATAATCCGACGCTGTATTGGGATAAGCCGAATATCTCCTGGCCTGCTTCTGACCCGTATGTGCTGGCGGTTGGTGGCACTGCTCTGACGATTCAGGATGCCAGTGGCACCTATGGCAGCGAGAAGGTGTGGAATGATGGTACTGGCGCTGCCAGCGGCGGTGGCTTGAGTATTGAGTATAAGGAGCCGAGCTATCAGCAGAAAGTGCCAAACCAGGCGATGTTTAACGGGATGCGCGGGATTCCAGATGTATCCCTTCCAGCAGAGGTGAATTATTCCCTCTATTTTTCAGCAGCAGAGGGAGCAATGGGGCAGGTGCAGGCCAAGTGGAATCACTGGGACATCATTGGTGGCACAAGCGCTAGTTCGCCATCCTGGGCTGGAATCATTGCCTTGGCCGATCAGATGGCGGGCCAGCCGCTTGGGTTTATTCAGCCAGGTCTGTATAGCCTGCAAGGCAAGGATATGCACGATATTACTGCAGGCAATAACACCGTTCCCATTAACAAGACGACGGTGGTGCAGGGCTATTCAGCCGGGCCTGGCTACGATCTTGCGAGCGGATGGGGCACACCAATAGTCGATCAACTCCTGCCAGCGCTGATTCAGGCGGTGCAGCAGGTTGGGAACGCGCCATAGCTGGCAGGGTTTGTTCCTGCGCTTAGAAGAGGAGGCTGGTTGGATGCCTATCCCATCTCTGGCATTTTTGATAGATGTGGATAACACCTTACTGGATAACGATAAGGCCAAGGCAGATGAGGCGGACTATCTGCGTGATCTGCTGGGAGCCGAGCCAGCCTCGCGCTTCTGGGAATTGTATGAAGAGGTGCGGCGTGAGGAGGATGTGGTGGACTACCCGCTGACGCTGGCGCGTTTCGCTCAAGCAGTTGGTGGGCAGGTCTCGAAAGAGAAGTTAGCTCAGCTAGCTAGCTTTTTGCTCTCGTTTCCCTTTCACGAGCATCTCTATCCAGGGGCGCTGGAGACGCTGGCCTTTCTTGGAAGGCTGGGAACAACGGCGATTACCTCAGATGGAGATGCTTCGTTTCAAGGTCTGAAGATTGCGCGCAGCGGAGTGTCAGCAGCGGTGGAAGGGCGTGTCGTGCTGTATCTGCATAAAGAACAGCATCTTGCAGAGATTCAAGCGCTCTTTCCCGCTGAACACTATGTTGTGATTGATGATAAAGCTAAGGTGCTAAGCGCGCAGAAAGCGCAGATGGGCCGTATGTGTACTACGGTGCATGTGCGACAGGGAAAGTATGCACAGGTGGCGCCAGCGCCTGGCGAATTGCCGCCCGATCTCTCGGTTGTCTCAATTGCGGATGTACAGCAATTGAGCATTGAGCAATTGCACGCTGCCTGAGTAGGGTATTATGCTGAGGCTTCCTGTACATGGCGCTCGACCAATTTGTTCACCCGCTCTAAAAGTATCTCAATATCGACTGGCTTGGCGAGAAAATCAAGCCAGGGGTCATTCATCTGTGCAACCCGCGAGGCTGCGTCATGCGCTGCGCTGACAATGAGGACCGGCAGCGTGCGGAAGCGCGGGTTCTGCCTGAGCGCTGCCAGCACTTCCCAGCCACTTTGTCCAGGCAGCCCCAGATCAAGCAGCAAGACTCCCGGCGGAGCCGTTTCGACGAGCGGCACGACCAGTTCTGGAACAGCGGCGGTAATAACGCGGAAATCGGCTTCCTCGATCAAAATGGCTTTGAGGACATCCAGCAACTCGACTTCATCATCGACAACGAGGGCTAATTTTGGGTGGCGGGTTGTCGGATTTGACATAAGCTACCTCCTCTTGTTTCCTCGCTGCTGCTCTTCTATTTTTCCTATTTTGCAGATTATGGGCCAGCGCTATAAGCTCTGTTATACAGAGTCCTGAGCAGTCTGTCAAGCGGGCAAGGTTGCAGATTGTGGGCGCCAGGCTATATAGTGCTAGAGGAAATTTTGGTAGTAAGAAGAGAGTCGAGGCCGATAAGTTTGGCGAGATAGAGGGGCATCGGCCTGGAAAGGATTGGAAGCACATGGCTGATTTAGCAATTTTAGCCTGTTATGCGCATCCTGATGATGAGCAAGGGGTCAGTGGGGTACTGGCCCGCGCTGCGGATCAGGGTGTGCGCACGGGCCTGATCTGCGCAACACGCGGCGAACTGGGAGAAATTGCAGATCCGACGCTGGCAACGCCGGATAATCTGGGGCAGGTGCGCGAGCAAGAGCTGCGCCGGGCCGCTGCGGTAATTCACGCGCAGCATCTCTGGTTTTTGGATTACCGCGATTCTGGGATGCGAGGCACGGAAGGGAATAACGACTCCAGGGCATTTATGAATGTGGATGAGCAGGAGGCGTTGGGAGAGGTAGTACGCATCATTCGGCATTTTCGGCCAACGGTGATGGTGACGTTTGATGAGAGCGGCGCGTATGGGCATCCCGATCATATCCGCATTTCTCAGTTGACGACTAGAGCCTTTCATGTAGCCGCTGATGCCTCGCAGTATCCTGAGGCTGGCCCTGCGTGGGAGACGAAGCGGCTGTTTTATTCCTCTATCCCGCGCAGCCGCATTCGCCAACTGGCGAAGATGGCTGAAGAAGCGGGGATGAGCAACAATTTTACCGGGATGGATGTTGAGAAGTTGGGGCTGCCAGACGAGCAGATTACGAACCGGATCAACGTTGCCGCGTATGTTGACCGCAAGCTGGAGTCGTTGAATCAGCATCGCACGCAGATGAACCCAAACAGCTCGTTTGCGAAACTCCCCAGGGAAATGCTTGTGGAGTGGCGAAGAACTGAGTATTTCGCACTGGTGGCAGGGGTGCCGGTGGATACATCGGACCCGGCGGCAGCAGATGACCTCTTCGTAGGATTGCGCTAGCGTAGGAAGTGAACAGCAGGCTCGCTGATAGGGATTGCTCTGCTTGGACGGGACTTCTCCAGCTTATCTGGTCTGGAGAAGTCCCGTTGTTATTGCAAGGGAAATCTCAGATAAACCTTGACAAAATACTTTGATCATCTTACTATTAGAAGAGGAAATGGTAAGCTTTCCTCTGATGGTCTTATATAAGACCATCGGCTGGTTCCTGGTGAAAGAGAGGAGGCCAGGCGGCATGATCAATGAGAGTCAGATAAAAGAGCCAGTTGCAGAGCCTTCTGATCGAGCCAGGCTTGACGCGGCGTTGGTTGCGGCGATGGAGACAACGCTGACTCGCTACTTTCGTACCATCCGCCATGTGGTGGAACAGGCGGCAAGCGAAGAAAAAATCACGCTTCCGCAGTTTCGATGCTTACAGGCGATTGCGGCGCGTGGCACGACGCTGACCACTCGCCTGGCCGAGCAGATGCGCGTAACGATGCCGACCATGACCAGCAGGATTGATGGGCTGGTGGAGCGTGGGCTGGTCGAGCGGCAACCAGACCCGCAGAGCCGCCGCCAGATACAGTTGAGATTGACGCCCACTGGCGTTGCGCTGCTGGCGTCCTATCAGGCGATGATGAACGACTGGATGGGTTCATTCCTGGCTCCTCTGGATGAGGGGCAGAAACGGCAGCTCTTAGCTGCACTGGAAGATATTGGCATGCTGCTTGATGCCGATCTGAATGCTCCTGCTGAGTAGGATGCGGCAGCGGTAGAAAGAGAGAAGTAGCCTGTGATCGATATGCGTACACAGGATGGTCTGGTCTTGCCTTCGCCGGCGGACCCAGCGCCGGCCATCGAGGTACATGATTTAGTGCGGCGGTTCGAGGCGTTTACGGCGGTGGATCGCCTGTCCTTTACCGTGCGGCCTGGCGAGGTGTTTGGCTTTCTTGGTCCCAATGGCGCCGGCAAAAGCACCACCATTAAGATGCTCTGTACTCTGCTGCGGCCAACGGAAGGGATGGCGCGGGTCAATGGCTATGATGTGGTGCAGCAGCCTGCGCAGGTGCGAGAATCTCTTGGTATTATTTTTCAGGATTACAGTCTGGATGATCGTATTACGGCTGAGGAGAATCTGCGTTTTCACTGCATGATCTATCACATGCCGGCCCACGAGCGCAAAGCGCGTATCAAAGAAGTGCTGGAGATGGTCAACCTGACTGATCGCGCCGGCGAGCGGGTACGCCAGTTTTCGGGCGGGATGAAGCGGCGGCTAGAAATTGCACGTGGCTTGCTGCATCATCCGGCGGTGCTGTTTTTGGATGAGCCGACGGTTGGGCTTGATCCGCAGACCCGCCAGAACATCTGGGAACATCTGCACGCGCTGCGCAAACGCGAGGGCATCACCATCTTTATGACGACGCATTATATGGACGAGGCGGAGAACTGTGACCGCATCGGCATTATGGACCACGCGCATCTCGTCGCTCTGGATACGCCTGCTGCCCTCAAGGCGGGGATTGGCGGTGACGTAGTGCGTCTGCGCGCGGCAGATAACGCGGCACTGGCTGATCTATTGCGCCAGGAGTATGGCCTTTCGCCAGCCGAGGAGCAGGGGCAGCTACGCTTTGAGGTCGAGCAAGGGGATACCTTTGTGCCTGAATTGCTGCGCCGCTTTCCGGTTGCGGTGCAGGCGGTGGATATTGCACGCCCAACGCTCAATGATGTGTTTCTCCAGTTGACGGGCCGGGCTATTCGTGAAGAAGAGGCTTCAAGTAGTGACCGGCTGCGCACGGCGCTACGCCGCCGGGGAGGAAGGGGCGCGTGATGGTAGAAATTCCTATGACCCCGGCCCCGACTCCAACGCCGGTTCGCCAGAGCCGGTTTGCACTGCGGCGCATGCTGGACCTGGA
>CAZFWN010000052.1:0-21447 GCA_964522745.1 uncultured Ktedonobacterales bacterium | reverse complement strand
GTCTGGCCGGCGCCCTGGGTGATCCTTGTCAGCATCGGCGTGATGCTGCTGATCGGACTGGGGCTAACGTCGCTGGGCATTCTGATCGCGGCGCGCATGCGCTCGTTTGAGGGCTTTGGCACGATCAATAACTTTATCATTCTGCCCGTCTATTTTATCAGCGGCGCGCAGTTTCCGCTCAATCACGCGCCGGGCTGGCTGCAAGTGGTTGCCTTGTTCAACCCGCTGACCTACGGGGTTGATCTGCTGCGCGGCCTGATCGATGGGTTCTGGACCTATAGCCCGGCGCTTGATCTGGGCGTCGTTGCCGGCTTTGCGGTCATCATGATGGGCGCAGCAACCTGGGTCTTCTCGAAACAGGAGTGACATCCATTTTCCACTTATCAGTGCGCGCCCCGGAGTGTTTGCATTGTTGCTGATGCTCCGGGGCGTGTGGTTTCCGGCTGCTCAGGGCCTTTGCCAGTAGAAGCTTTCGGCGTTGCTCAGGAAGGAGGTGCAGGTGCCGCTGCTGGGCGTACATTGATCGGTTTTGAACTTTAAGCCGGTGGCATCTGTGACAGAGATGGTGATGCCGCTGCTATCGGGCAGCCAGTCGGGCTGGCCGAAGTCGGTATATTTTTGCAGGTTGCTGCCATCCAAATTGGTCGTGTAGACAGCGATGTCCGTTTGAATCAGCGCCTTTTTTCCATCAGGCGAGATGGTTGGGGCGTATTCAAAGGGGCCAGGCGTGCCAAGATTAATGCCATTGAGCAATTGGGTGACGCTGGTGCCATCGATGTTAGCATACCAGAGACCGTCGGTGTTGCCGCCTTGCGCAAAGCCGCGCCAGAGGATATGGGCGCCATCAGATGAGATGTCGAAGGGCGCGTAGCCATCGGGCGCCGGGCCTGGGCCTGCTGGCGCGCCGATTTCGCCGAGCTTGAAGAGTGCCTGGTCGGTATGAGCGGTCAGGTCGTAGCGGTGCAGGATCAGGTCGTTGTTGCTGGCACCGCTCTGTGGGACGAGATTGCTGTAGAAGGCGTAGTGACCACGCACAATGACAGAACCGGCTGGCGGGTTTACCGGATTGAAGGCGACAGTATAGCTGTCGGTGTTGATGTCATAGGCGCGGACGTGGGTAGTGGTGGTATCGCCGGCAATCAGCAAGGTATGGCTGTTCTGCCAGGAAAGCGAGTTGCCGCCGCCATTGGAGAAGAGCAACTTGTTGGAGCCTGGCTCGGTTGGTTGGATGACTTTGCCTGCCTGGGTATCGATGATATACAGATTGCCGCCGGGGAAGCCGTCGCGCGGCGCATCAACGATCTGGATGAGGCAGGCGACATACCGGCCATCTGGTGAAAAGAGCAAGGGACTGGCAAGGAAATCGGTATTGAAGCCACTGCCGAGCGCCGGGTTGGGCTGGCCGACCTTGGGAATATGGGTGAATTGTTGAGGCGTCTGGCCGTGTATGGAGACATACACCTGCCATTGATTCAGGAAGGCGTAGGAGGCTTTGGCCGGCGGAACTGGCGTTGCCGTGATGCTCGGCCCTTTTGTGCCAGAGGGGCCGGTTTGCGTCACTGCTGGTCCATTGGCGGTGTTGTTCTTTGCATTGAGCTTGGCAAAGACAATACCGCCGATACCAAGGGCGGCAACCAGCAGCACAGCAGCCGCAACCAGCAGCAGGACGTTGCCGCGTCGCTGTGGATTGGACGGGGCTGGCATTTGTGGGTCTACGCCCGCCCGGCGCCCGCCGGGGCGGCTGGGTGAGCCGCCTGAGCCGTAGGGCGTGGAAGGCCGACGCGGCGGTGGCGGCGTGGAAAAGGTGCCCTCTTCTGGATAAGCATCGTCGTAGGAAGCAGGTGGTGGGCCAGAGGGTTTGCCACCCCAACCGGCTGGCCCGGTATAGCCGCGCTGACCGCTGTAGCTTCCGCTCTCCGGGCGGCGGCTAGAGGTCGCAGGGGTGCTGCGAACGTGTTGAGGCGAGGAGCTACCCCGCTGTGAAAATGTGGGGCCGCCTGGGCGGGCGCCGCGTGGCAGCCCTGGTGGAACGTCAGCGTCCGCGCCGGTAGGGGCGCCTGGGAGGGATGGCGAGCCGAGCAAACCTTGCGCGGCCCGCATGAGCGCGGCGGCGCTCTGAAAGCGCTTGCTTGGGTCTTTTGCCAGGGCCATATCCAGAATGCCATCGACCTCGCGGGGCAGCGATGGATTGAGGCTGCGTGCGGGCTGAAGTGGCTCACTGGCCTGCTTCATCATAATTTCAAATGGGGTGCTGCCGCTGAAGGGCACACGCCCGGTAATCATCTGGTAAAGGATGATACCCAGGCTGTACAGATCGCTGCGCGCGTCACTCTGGCCCATTGCCTGCTCTGGGGCCATATACTCTACTGTGCCGACGCCAGCGCCGGTCATGGTGAGCTTGGTATCGTTGGCGTTGCGCGCGATGCCAAAGTCTGCCAGCAGCAGGTGCTTGCCGCGCTGGATAAGAATATTCTGGGGCTTCAGGTCGCGGTGGACGATGCCCTGCTCGTGAGCGTATTGGACGGCATCGCAGAGCTGAGTGAAGATTTCAATGGCATCGGTCAGCGGCAGCGGACCGTTGACACGCTGGATGAGGTCGCGCAGCGTACCGCCGGGCGCGTAAGGCATGACCAGATAGAGCAGGTCGCGCTCCTGGCCGAATTCGATGAGTGGCAGGATGTTTGGATGTGAGAGTTTGGCAATGGCCTGAGCCTCGCGCAGAAAGCGCTCGCGGAACATTTCATCTTCGCTGAAGCCCTGGCGGATGACTTTGACGGCGACTTCACGATCAAAAGCGGTGGTTTGCTTGGCGCGATAGACCTCGGCCATCCCTCCGCTGCCGATGCGCTCAACGAGTTCGTAGGCGCCCAGCCGCGCCCCTTCCAATCCAGCCATAGAAACCTCCCGATGCGGATGCTCCATTGCTCCCAGACGTGCATAATAGCATATCTCAACCGTCCGTACCAGTGCTTGCTCTTGTTCCTTCTGCCATAGTGCATAACGAACGAGAGCGTTTCTTTAGCAGATGATAGACTGCCGCACTCTTGTTTCCTCCAGAGGGGCTGGCACATGCCGTGCAACCCTTGTGAGGATAAGGCGCTGGCGCCTTCTCTTGGTGACAGCGCTGAAGAGGTACTAGGCAAGTTGATGTTAGTCTCTTCTTTCCTGAGATGGTGTACACGGTGAGCTAGATAGAGGAACATGGCGTACCTACGGAATGTGCTGGCCGGGTGGAGAACGACCTGGCTGTTTGCCACAAGCAGCCCTGAAGCGGGCATTTCTGACGATCTTTCGGAAACATCGCTGCGGCTCCCTGATCTAAGAGAGCGGAGACAATCATTCCACAGGTTCTATAGCCGCTATCACTTGCTCATTCGGGCGGTGATTATCACGCTGGTATGGGAGGTGGTGGCCGAACTGATAGGGATACTGGCGTTCATTATTTTCCCTCCTGTTGCCGACAAGGCGGCATTCCTGCCAGGGCAGCACTCGCCGCTGGGGGCGATCTGGGCGCGCTGGGATGGCAACTGGTATCTGATGATTGCTCAGCAGGGGTATGGCCCGCCGGCTGGCATCTTGCCGGCATTCTTTCCGGCCTTTCCTGGGCTGATTCATGTGCTTGGAGGGGTGCTGGGAGGCCATTACCTGCTGGCGGCCATTTTGCTCAACCGGGTGCTGCTGCTCCCAACGGTGGTAATCTTTACCCAACTGGTGCGCGAGGAAGCCGGCGAGCGCGCTGCGGCGAGCGCGCCGCTCTTTTTCCTGCTGGTGCCGGCGGCGGTTTTTTTCCTGGCAGTCTATACCGAGACCCTGTTTTTGCTGGCCTGTCTGGGCTGCTTTCTGGCGATGCGACACGAGCGCTGGCTGCTGGCGGGGGTGTGCTGCGCGCTGGCAACAGCCACGCGCCTGCCAGGTGTGGTGCTGCTGGGGGCTGTGCTGGTAGAAGGTCTCACGCGCCGCAAATACTGGCAGAGTCTAGGCGCAGCGGCGCTTGGGACGTTGGGGTTGGGCGCCTACGCGCTGTATCTGGGGGTCGTCTATCATGACCCGCTGGCCTTTCAGCATGCGTACAATCATGGGTGGGGTCAGCAGCATTTCACCCTGGCGATCTGGACCGGCCCGCAGACCTATATCGGCTGGCTTGCTCAGACCTGGCCCTGGACTGACCGGGCATTTATTATCACCTGGATCAGTGTCTTTGCGCTCTTTGTGGATGTCGCCTTGCTGCTGCTCATGTGGCGCTCGCTGCGCTGGTCCTACCGTCTGTTTGTGCTGGGCAATATGCTGCTGCCACTGTTTTCGGGGACGCTCTTTGCCTATAACCGCTATAGCCTGGTGTTGTTCCCGTTCTTGCTGGTGGCGTGTCTCTGGACGGCCAAACGTCCGAATCTGCGCGAGGGGGTGTTGCTGACGATGGCGTGCTTCTCAGTGCTGCATATGGTGATGTTTACGGCAGGCTATTGGGTTGGCTGATCCTCTGAAGTACGTTGTTCTGCCTGATCGGTCTGGTCGCTGGTTGCGTGTTGATTCTCAGGAGTGGTCTTTGCTTCTGGTGCGAAAGCCTCTTCCAAGGTAGGTTGCTCTTCTGGACTCTCGTGCCATGCCCCAGCGCTGTAGTCCCACTTGCCGGCAAATGGCTGCCCGGCGGCGCTGGCTTCCCAGATGGGTTTGAGGAACGCTATGGCTGGCGCCAGGGCTTCGGCCAGCGAAGCGGGAGCGGCGGCAGCATTTTTCTCTGCGCGGAAGGCTGTCCACTGCTGCTGTTTCTGCTCGTTTTCGCCGAAGGTTGAGGTCAGAATGAGAGGTAGCTCTGGCGTGAAGGCAATTTCTCGTGTGGCAAAGGTTGCCTGGATAGCTTGCTGTAGGATTGCGCCATCAAAGCGGTTCTCTGCTGAGAGCGACCAGAGATCATAGCAATCTTTGAGTCGAGTAGTATGCAGACCACGCTGCACGAGCGCGTGCAATTTCTCAGCAATGATGGATTCAAGGCTATAGGCTTGCAGAAGCAGCCTATCTTTATTAAGCAAAGTAGGGAACGAAAATTCGCGTGGGCCTGGGATAATGGGATCGCTTGTTGCTATGTCAATGATGACGCGGCTTCTGGAGCGATCAAGGTAGCCGTATAGTTTGGCTCGCACGCCTTGATGGTCGTTCTCCTCCAGGATGATCTCGGTCTCTACGCTTTCGGGGTCGAAACGCAAGCCATCCTCTTCAGGAAGCGCCTGCGCGCACAGGTCGCGTACCAGCTCTGCTACAGCGACAAGATTGACGGGCTGCTGTATCGCCATCAGGTCGAGATCGCGGGTGGTTCGGCCCAGGCTGGCCCGCATGCCAAACAAGAGGAATCCACCCTTTAGCACCAATCGCTCATGATAGGGCGAAGACACCAGACGCCGTAGAAACCCTTCGAGTGTGTAAAGGAGGAGCAGGTCCGCAAAGGGCTGTCCAGATTGGCTGGCAAGGTTTTTGAGCCGCGCCTGAACCGAGGCGGCGATATTGGTGACGTTTCCGGCGCGATGTGCCATTTAGATCAAGACCTCCAGATAGTTGTTTAGGAGTCGCTCGACGCGGCAGATGCGCGCATAGGGAAGCAGATGATCAACCATGATGCCTCGCTGCCTGAGATAGGCGCGCAGGGCTTGCTGTGGTACGCCGGGTGGCAGTTTATGCCGATATTTCAAGCAATCGGCAATGGTTTTCTCCTTGTTATATATCTTCACGGGCATGCCGTCAAGCTCGATTTCCTCGATGCCGACATGATATGCCTCGCCGGAGAAGGAATAGAAGCGCATTGGCGGCCAGGCAAGGTGTGGCGGCCACTCTTTCCCTTCAATAGCCATATGAATCTTCAGTGGGATTTCGTCGGTGAGGTCATGATGGACCAACGCGGAAGTCAGGCAGATAACTCCCTGCGGGACGGCGATAGCGGCTTCGGCATCGTCATGCGCTGGGGTGAGCAGCCCATCGGTGGAGCGATAGAGACCCTGGCCGATGCGTTTTACCGCGCCCTCCGCCGCGAGGGTATAGAGGGCGCGGCGGTCAATGCCGAGCGCGTGCAGGTCTTTTACGCGCACCAGGCCGGCATGCTCCTCCAGGTAGGTTTCCAGGCGCTCAAGTGATGTTGGTGTTTTCTGTGTCATAGGAATGTCCAAAATGGATGTACTCTATTCTCGGAGATTTAATCTTCTCCAAGGAAAGAGTGCATTAAACAAGTTCAAGCAAGAGATCAGTCAGTTTGTGGGGCATGGTCCACATCGCCATGTGGGTGGTTGGTAACTCTCGATACTGCCAGCCTGCCGCTTGCGCTCTGGCTGCTGAGACGGTCATCGGGTCGAATGCCTGCACCGGCCATTTGTCGGTGCAGTGAATGTAGGTATGCGGCAGCGCCGCTGCGGCAGGGTTGTTGATCTGAAGCGGCTGGGTCATGGTTTTGAACGGCTGGGGTGTGTCGCGCCAGTCGTACTTGTAGTAGTCGTTATAGGTGATTGGGAGCCGCCAGCCGTCGCCTTGCGTGCGGACCAACTCCTCAGCGCGAGCATCAGCTGCTGGATTCGCCAGCCGGGCAACGTCCCGAAATGTCTCGCCATCATGCAGCACGATGGCATCGAGATAGACGAGGTGGGCCAGCCGCTCTGGCTCTTGCTCGACGACGCCGGTGATGACGAGGCCGGCATAGCTGTAGCCGACGAGGATGACGTTGTGTAGGTCTTCATAGCGCAGAACGGCTACAATGTCCTGGATGTGCATATGCAGATCAACCGCCGGGCTGGCAAGATGGGTGCGCTCGCCCAGGCCGGTGAGGGTGGGTGTGTAGACATGCTGCCCGGCTGCGCGCAGCATGCCAGCAACGGATTGCCAGTGCCAGCCTCTGCCGGTTGCGCCATGTACCAGAACAAAAGTTGCCATAAACGGTTTCCTCTGTGCTTTATCGCACTTCATTTGCTGTTTGCTGCCAACAGGTGATTGTCGGTGATGCGCTTGTGAATACACTTGTTTTCGTCCAGCGTCCTTGGGAAGTGAACGGCTTTGTACCTTGTAAGGGACTGAGCTGGCTAAAGGGTGGGTATTCTTGAAAGCCGAGCTTGCGCGCAGTGGCGAGCGATGCGGCGTTGTTGGTGTCAGCGTCCCAGGTGGCGATCAGGCCGTGCTGCAAGCAATGCTCGATGAAGGCAGCAGAGGTGAGGGTGGAGAGACCCTGGCGCCGGAATGGCGCGGCGGTTTCAACACCGATATTAGCGTATTTGGCGCTGACGGTGATCGCGTAGGCAATGCTGGCAATGGCTCCATCGATCAAGGTGCAAAAGCCAAAGCCGCCAGCGGCGTAGCGGTCATAGCCGTTCCAGAAGAGGCCGATGAGTTGGTGCATCTCGGCATCAATGCGTTCGGCGAGACCGCGATCAATGGGCTGGATGATGGCATTGCGTGGGAGCGAGCGCCGCCAGTCATAGATGGCGTTGTGAGGATATTTGAAGCCGATGCGCCCGATGGTTTCCAGGCGACCCTCCTGATCCGTCAGCAGCGCGTCTACCCAGGCATTGTCTACCGGGCAGTAGCCATAAAGCTGCTGGAAGACGCCAACTTCGGCGGGGGCATCTTTGATGAACTGGCGCAGGGCAAGCGAGCCAGGATCGCCAGCCACGTAATACTCGAAGGTGCGGCAGAGCAGCGCGGCGGCGGGACGGTGTGGGTCATCAACAAAGAGCCGGCCTCTATCTCGACCCTCAAAAAAAGCGTCGATGAAGGCTTCATCAAACCAGGCGGTTTTGAAAAGCGGAGCAGCGACGCCTGCCTGAGCCTGGGGCAATTCATAGATAACCGGCGCGCCTGTGTCGCTTTGTGGCGCCTCTTCAGTCGAGTGCAATGCTGACATACAACACTCCTTCCGACCAGTCAGAGGTGGCGCTGATGCAGGCGCCATCTGGCGCGAAGACATAGCCGCCGCCGGGAAAGTCTTCATCGATGGTTCGGCCTGCCTGGGTGGCGACGGCGATAAAGACGCGGTTGTCGCGGGCATACTGGCCGAGTTGCGCCTGGCATTTGTCGCACCACCAGGCATAGCCGCTCTGCCAGTTGCGAGTGGCCTGCTCGCCGTAGAGGCCGGGGGCGGCAGCCTCAAAGATGATACGCGCACCCTGCCGGGCGCTTTCGGCAAAGATAGCTGGGTCATCGATGTCGGCGCAGATGGAGACGCCAAAGGTGCCCTTGGGGTGCGGAAAGACGGGCACGACTGCTCCTGGCGCAAACCAGGCGGCCTCGTCATCGATGATGGTCTTCTTGCGATAGATGCCAGGCAGCCTGCCATTGCGGGCGACGATCTGAGTGATAAAGGGTTTGCCATCGGGGTTGGCTTCGACGAGGCCGGCCAGCGCGGTGATGGGCGCGCCTGCGGTCATGGCGGCGAAGCGCGCCACCTCTGGCCCGTCCAGGCGCAAGATGGCTTCGGGCCAGCGCTGTGGGTCCAGGTAGCCGGTGATGCTCATCTCTGGAAAGCAGATGATGTCCACATCCCGGCTGATAGCCTGTCGGATGGTTGTCTGGATGGCCGCCAGATTCTGCTCGACAGCGCCCTTCTCACAGCGCATCTGGACCAGGCCAATAGTAAGTGTGTTCATATGAATATTGTACTAAAACCTCGGAGAAATATCAATCTCCGGGGTTTTAGTACGTAAGGAAGCAATAAGCAGCAAATGTACTAAAATCTCGGAAGACTATAAATCTCCGAGATTTTAGTACAAAAGAAGATGAGATTGGGGCTATTTAGAGGGGCAGTTCCCAGGTTTCACCGATGAGGTCGTGGCCGAAGCTGTGATGTTCTTCCTGGGCAACGAGCGTGAAGCCCGCTTTCTGGTAGATGTGTCGGGCGGCTTCCAGGACGCTGTTGGTCCAGAGCATGAGTTTCTGATAGCCACTGCGGCGGGCGAAGCGGATGCACTCTTCGACAAGCCGGCTGCCGAGGCCCAGGCCGCGCGCCTTGGGTTCGACCAGGAGCAGGCGCAGTTTGGCGGCACTGTCGCTGGCCTGGACGACAAAGACGGAGCCGACGATCTCCCCATTCATCTCGGCGATCCAGCAGCGTTCTCGCGCCGGGTTGTAGTGGTTGATGAAGTCGGAGACGATCTGAGCAACCAGCGCTTCAAAATGCTCGTCCCAGCCATATTCCTGAGCGTAGAGAACGCCGTGCCGGTGGGTGACCCAGCCCATATCGCCTGGCTCGTGTGGCCGCAGGAAAAAAGGCTCTGAAAACTTCAAGCCTTTATCAAAAACACTTTCGATGGTTTGCATCGCCTTCAGAAGACGCTGCTGGCTCTCTTCGCTGAGGTCGGTGAGCATCTCTGAGATTTCATCGCGTGAGCGCTGGTCGAGCAAGGCAAAGGCGTCCTGGCCCTGCGAAGTGAGGCGGAGGAGACGCTGGCGCCCGTCGTTTTCAGAACGGACCTTCTCGATCAGTTCTTGCTGTTCGAGACGTGCCAGCAGACGACTCACGTAGCCCGCGTCGAGGCCCAATTCGCGGCAGAGGTCGGAGGCGGTCAGGTCGTCGCGGTGGGCCAGTTCAAAGAGGATACGGGATTCCGTCAGGGAATAGGGGCTGTGCAAGAGTCCCTCGCGCAGCACGCCGATCTGGCGGGTAAAGAAGCGGTTGAAGTGGCGAACGGCGCCGACCCGTTCTTCAAGAGGATCAGACAACATGGAACCATCTCCTTCTTTTGATAGATCACGCCCCGTTATTAGTTGCTATTGTCCACTATTTAGTTGCCTTTGTCAAGTAAATGGCATGTTCGATGGAAAGATCTGTCCGTGTGTAGGGCTGGTCAGTGTCTTGCATGGATGGAATGTATCTGGTTCGTAACTTTTTTGTAAGAAATGATGCAGGGTTTTGTAAGAGATAGCGCTTATAGTCAGAGCAAAGCCTGTTGTGAGAGAGCAGTTCTGAGGTAAGGCTTCTTCCCATCGAGGGTGAGTGATAGGAGAAAATCTGATGGCGTGTTCTACCAGCGTGATTATTCCTGCATTAAACGAGGCGCCGGTGATCGGACAGGTGGTGACACGCCTGCGAGAGTGTCGGGCGCTGCGGGAGGCTGGTATTACAGATATTGTGGTCGTGGATAACGGCAGTGATGACGAGACTGCCGCAGTGGCGCGGGCGGCTGGTGCGCGGGTGGTGCAGGAGCCGCAGCGTGGTTATGGTCGAGCCTGTCTGGCAGGCGTCCTGGCAGCAAAAGACGCGGATGTGGTTGTATTGATGGATGGGGACGGCAGCGATGTGCCGGAGGATATTCTGCGCGTGTGGGAGCCGGTACAGGCGGGCGTGGCTGACCTGGTGATGGGGTCGCGGGTGCGCGGCCACTGCGAGCCGGGCGCGCTGATGCCACAGCAGCGGGTGGGCAATGCGGTGGGGGCGACGTTGCTGCGGCTGCTATATGGCGTGCGAGTGTCGGATATTGGGCCGTTACGGGCCATCCGGCGCGAGACGCTCCTGCGGTTGGAGATGAGCGAGATGACCTATGGCTGGTCGGCGGAGATGCTGGCGAAGGCGGGGCGGTTGGGGCTGCGTATTCAGGAAGTGCCAGTGGATTATCGCAAGCGTGCCGGCGGAACCTCAAAGGTGGCGGGCACAGTCAGCGGGACGGTGAAGGCGTCCGGGAGGATTTTGCGCACGATTACGCGCTATCGGCGCTGGCAGCCGAGTGGAAATAGAAGCGAAGGGAATCGGCGCCCCAAGATGCACCTTGAGATTGCTCCGCAGCGCGACACTGCGGGAACCGAGAGGAACAACCAATCTAGTGAATATAAGACGATGATCTACGAGCCGAGAAAGGCTGCTGAGCAGACGGCAGCCTCAACCAGCCGCCCAAAGCAGGCGTTGTTTATTGTGGCGCGGGCGCCGGTGGCGGGGCAAACGAAGACGCGGCTGGGCGCGGTGATTGGACACGAGGCGGCGACGGCGCTGTATCAAGCGTTCCTGCGTGACCTGGGAGCGCGCTTTACGCGGGCGGCGGCACGCGATGGCTATGATCTGTACTGGTTTTACGCGGCTCCCTGTGGATTGAGCGAGGCTGAGTTTGCCGCGCAGGTGCCCTCTGGCGCCGGCTTCATCCGGCAGGATGAGGGCGATTTTGCGGCGCGGCTGTGGCAGGGATTTCAGGCGGTGAGGGAGCGCGGGTATGAGCGGATCGTGGTGATTGGATCAGATTCGCCGCACCTGCCGGCGGCGTGGGTTGCCCAGGCGTTTGCGGCACTGGAGACAGATGAGGTGGTGCTGGGGCCGGCGTGTGATGGTGGCTACTATCTGCTGGGGCAGCGCGGCGTGCCGGTTGATCTGTTTAGCGGCATTACGATGAGTACCTCTACGGTGTATGCCGAGACGCTGGCGCGAGCGCGGGCGGCTGGTCTGCGCGTGGCGCTGACGCCGGCGACCTTTGATATAGATGAAGTTGATGATCTGAACCGATTGCGTCAGGTGTTGTGCAAGGCACCCTCAGTTGAGGCGGACCCTGCGCCGGAGACGCAGAGCCTGCTCGGCGCGCTTGCTGCTCATGCAGGAGACGCGCCTCTGAACGCAATCGGCAGCGCAGAAGGAGTGGCGCATGGCAATAACTGATGCCAGGCGGGATGTGATGCCGGAAGTGGTGGCTGGGTCGGGCAATCAGCGGTTTTTTGTAGCACTGTTGGACCGGCCAGTGCTTCGCTGGGGACTGTTGGTGCTGCTGGGTGTGCTGGCGCTGCCGCTGTATCAGCGTATCCTGGAGGTGGCCGGCTCGTTTGATACACAGCCGGGTATGCTGTTCTGGCCGCTGCTTGGGGTGACGGTTATTGGGATTGTGGCCTGCTGGCTGGTTTTTTCATCGCGTCCGGCGGGCAGCCGCGTGGGACGCTGGCTTGAACTGGGGCTGATTCTGGCGCTGGGACTGGCGGCGCGGGCGCTCTTCTTTGGCGCGCCGCCGACGATTTCGCACGATGCGTATCGCTATGTTTGGGACGCGCATTTGCTTACGCATGGGGTCAGTCCGTATTTGCATTCGCCATTTGATCCGTTTGTGAAGCCATTCCAGGATAAAAATATCTGGCCGAATCTGCGCTTCAGGAATTCACCGACGATCTATCCGCCTGGCGCGGAGGCGATGTTTTTGCTGATCTATTGGCTCAAGCCGTTGAGTATGGGCGCGCTGAAGGCGGGCATTGAGGTTTGTGATGGCCTGGTGGCCGTGCTGACGATCCTCTTGCTCAGGCGGCATAAGCTGGATGCGCGGCGGGTGCTGCTCTACTGGTGGAGTCCGATTCCGGTGCTGGAGTTCGCCTTTAGCGCGCATCTGGATGCCGAGGTGATTGTCTGGACGCTGGCAGCGCTGCTGGTGGCCGGGATGCGCTGGCGCGGCTCGCGGCTTGTGTCGGGCGTGCTGGTTGGCATGGGTACGTTGACCAAGTTCTATCCAGCGCTGTTTGCGTTGGTGATGGTGCGCAAGCGCCGCGATTGGACGATGGCGCTGGAACTGGTTGGGACAGTGCTGGTGGGTTATCTGGCCTTCTGGAAGTTTCAAGCGCAATCGGGGGGCTTTCTCTCAACCTATGTAAATCAAAGCACGTTTGATCGCGGGGCGCTGCTGGGCGTTATCAACTTTCTTGTGACGACGCTGGGTGGCACCGAGTTTTGGGTGATCGCGCTGCAACTGCTGGCGCTGGCGGTGTTGAGCCTGCTGGTTGGCTGGTTCTGGTGGCGCAATGGGCTGCGCATGGAGTCGGGTGTGCTGGCGATCAATGTTGTCTGGATTCTGCTGTCAACCCATCTGTTCACCTGGTATGTCGCGGTGCTGCTGCCGCTGCTGGCGCTCTATCTGCGGCTGCCGCTGGCGGTTCAAACCACACCTAAGGGCCAGCGCAAGCAGCGCCAGGCGGATTTGTCGGGGCGGTACGCGACGCCGGCGCTGGGCATCTGGTTCTTTGTGCTGGCAATGCCCTTTACGTATGTCTACTTTTCGTCGGGTGCGTTCTATCCGACGCTCTTTCAAATTAGCTTCCTGGGTGCATTTGCGCTGGCGGCGCTGCCACTGCTGACCCGAAAGGGGCGGGTGGCACTGCGCGTGTTCCTGCGGCGCTCTTTTGCACCAGTCATTTCAGGGGCAGCCCTGGCGGCCCTTCTAGAGGAGTCTTCCCATGCAATTGACGCAACTCAGCCGTCTGCCGGCCAGTCAGCGTGGCAGCGGCGCCCTGGCGAGCAGCGAGGTCGTTCCGCTGCCCCGCGAACTGTATCTGGAGACGACTAATCGCTGCAATGAACTCTGCGATCAATGCCCGCGCACGCATCTGAAGCGCGAGGCTGAGCGCGATCTGTCGCTGGCCGAGGTGATTCAGATTACCGATCAATTGCCGGTGCTGGAGCGGGTGGTGCTGCATGGGCTGGGCGAGCCGATGCTGAACCCCGAACTGCCGGCGATTGTGGCCCATCTGCGCCGGCGCGGGGCGTATGTCCTCTTTAACTCGAATGCGACGGCGCTGAGCGAGAAGATGGGGCGCGGGCTGATTGATGCTGATCTCAACGAGCTTCGTGTCTCGCTGGATGGCGCGACGGCCCAGACCTATGCGCGGGTGCGCGGGGTGAGCGAGAAGACGCTGCCGAAGATTATCCGCAATCTGAGCGCGTTTACGCGGCTGCAACGTGAGCTAGGGGCCGAGCGCCCGCGCCTGTCCTTCTGGTTTACAGCCATGCGCGAGAACCTGCCAGAGTTGCCAAGGCTGGTGGATATTGCGCTGGAGACGGGCGTGCGTGAGATCTACGTGCAGCGGTTGATTTATTTTGGCGAGGGGCTGGCGCGTGAGGATCAGGCGATCTTCCGGCACGCGCACGAGCAGGAATTGGAGATCATCTGGCAGACGGAGCAGCGCTGCGAGGAGCATGGGTTATCGTTCCGGGCGACGGGCGCGACGACGCCGATTGAGTATATCAGCCAGAAGGCCGAGGAGGTCGCCCGGCGGCCCTGGTCGCCCTGCCAGCGCCCGCGCAAGCTGGCGTATATCACGTCAACGGGCAATGTCTTTTCCTGCTGCTTTGCGCCATTTCATCCTGGCCCGGCCTCGACTCGCGTGCTGGGCAATGCGTTTGAGCAGCGCTTTGCCGACATCTGGAACGGACCACGCTATCAGGCGTTCCGCGCAGCCTTTGACAGCGATGAACCCTGGGATCAATGCGCGGGCTGCGGCAGTAAATGGAGTTTGTGAGGGGTACTTGTGATGGATACGGACACGCTGCATAAGCAGCAGATGGAGACGCCGAGCGAGCGCGATTTTGGGGGGAGGCTGAAAGCGGCCTCGCGCGGCGCGCTGGCGATAGTGCGCGCCAGCGGCATTCCGCTGGTGGCTGGGCTGCTTGGCTCGCTGACAGCGATTCTGGTGATGGGCATTTTGCGGCTGACCGTCGGCTCGCCATCGCTGCCAGAGCTGCTGGCCGAACGCATTTTGCTGACGCTGAACGCCAATGATTTTGTGTCGCTGCTGGTGAAGTTCCAGCCCAATTCTAAGACGACGCCGTTAGGCTTAACGCTGCTTGGTCAATTTCTTATCGGTATTTTGCTTGGGCCATTATTTTATTTTGTAGCTGGCAGGCCGGATGGCCGGCGCGGCTTCTGGCCGGGCCGACGGGCGTGGATTACGGCAGCGATCTTTGTGGTGGTGATGGAGGCCGTAGGGATTGCGCTGTTCTGGCCGGTGCTGGAAGCCGGGCTGGTGGGTGACCCGCCGGCGCTGGCGCGGGTGATTACGTCGCTGTGTATGCTGGCGACCTTTATCGGCTTTGTGGGTGTGACGATGCTGGCGAGTCACTGGCTGCATCGCGCTCTGCTGTCTCGCCGGGCGGTGCCGGCAGCAATGGTAACGCCTGAGGCAACTCCGGCGGCAGCGCCAGCAAACACGGCGCCCGCCGGGATCAGCCGCCGGGCGGTGCTGGGGTCAACGGGCGTGGTGGTGCTGGCGGTGGCCGCCGGTGGCGTAGGTATTGATCGCTTGATTTCCAGTTATATGATGCGCTCGAATCTCTCGTATGAGGGCATGAAGACGCGCGGCCTGGCGCCAATTACTTCTGCTGAGAATTTCTATGTGGTCAGCAAGAATGTGTTGGATCCGCAGGTGGCTATCAGCCGGTGGGAGTTGCAGGTGATGGGTCTGGTTGGGCAGTCAAAGACCTGGAACTACGATCAGGTGCGGGCGCTGCCGAGCGAGACGCGCGCGGTCACGCTGGAGTGTATTGCGAATGGCCCTGGCGGGCATCTGATGGGTAATGCCGAGTGGACGGGCGTGCTGCTGAAGACGGTGCTGGATGAGGCCGGCGGTGTGCAAACGGGCGGGCAGTATGTGACGTTTACCAGCGTTGATGGCTATCAATATAACCAGACGCTTGACAATCTGATGGAGGCGCGGGCGCTGCTGGCGTGGAACATGAATGGTCAGCCGTTGCCAGACAAGCACGGCTATCCGCTGCGGCTGATTATGCCGGGGCGCTATGGCGAGCAAAGCTGCAAGTGGCTGACGAATATTGAGGTGGTCGATCAGCCGTACAACGGCGGGTTGTATCAGAGCCAGGGCTGGAGTTCTAAGCAGTTGGAGACGACCAGCCGTATTGATCAACCGGGCTTTGGCGCAATGCTGCCGCTGGGTCCGGTGCAGTTGGCGGGTATCGCCTTTGCCGGCATTCGCGGCATTGAGCAGGTTGAGGTGAGTCCAGATGACGGCGTGACCTGGAACAAGGCAACGCTGACGCCGCCGCTTTCTGACCAGAGTTGGGTGTTCTGGAATTGGACCTGGACGCCGCCGGCGCGTGGCATGTATACGCTGACGGTGCGGGCCACCGATGGGACGGGCACGGTGCAGGTCGAGACACCACGCAGCACTGTCCCCAGTGGATCGACTGGTTGGCAGCATCTGAAGGTGCAGGTTGTTTGATAGGTATCCAAGGAACAAAGGAGCAGTGTCACTTGTGGAAGCGTGTTGTAGCACTGGTTTGTCTGCTGATCTGAATCGGGTGACTGAGGCGCTGGGGGTTTATAAACAAACGACTGGAATAGATCCGCTGATGCTGGGTGGCTGGGAAGTGGAGGACAGCCGGATTGGGCCGCCGCCTGGGCTGCTGGATCGGCTGCTGGAGGTCAGGCCCAGGCCGGGGCGCTACGCCTATGGCAAGGATTTTTGTCGGGCCAAGGCCCAGGCGGCTGCCGTCTTTCAGGATGGGGCGCGCTTTGGTGGCGCGCCCCTGGCGGCTGAGCAGGTGGCTGTCTTGCAGAATAGCTCGCAGGGCTTGCTGCTGGCGCTGACGGCGCTGCGCGAGCAGGGCGTGCGGCGCGTGGTGGTAGCCGCGCCGGTCTATTTTGCGGCCATCTCGATCTGCCAACATCTAGGGCTGGAGGTCGCGCTGGTGCCGGCGGCGGATTTCTTTACCGGCGCGCTCGATCTGCCGGCCCTGGCTGCTGCCCTGGCGGATGAGCCGGCAGCGCTGTTGTTGACCAATCCGGCGTATTCGCTTGGTGTAGAATATGGCGAAGCGCAGTTGCAGGCGTTGTTTGCCGCTCTGCCTGAGATGGCCTGGGTGCTGTTGGATGAGACGCGGCTGGGCCTGAACTGGCGACATGATCTGCCCTGGTATCGGGGAGCATTTTCGCCGCGCACGCTGGTGCTGCGCTCGCCAAGCAAGATATTTTTGTTGAATGGCCTCAAGACGAGCTTTCTGTTTGGGCCTGCTGAGGTGCTGCGCGAGGTGGAGCGGCTGAGCGAGGCGCTGGTTGGCTCCGGCGCGGGCAACGCTGAGGAGGTGGCACTGGTCTATCTGGATGCCTGGCTGGCCTGGATGCAGGAGAACCGGGAAGGGCGCGTCGGGCCGATGCGGGCCTGGAAGCGAGCGCTGGTTGAGCGTTTGCGCCAGCAGTATGAGGCGGCGGGCGCGCTGTTGGCCGGCTATGGCCTCAAGCTTTCGCCCATCGATTCTGGACCATACGCCCTGGCGGGCATCGAGCGAGGGCGCCTGCCAGAGATCGATAGCGCGGCGGTGGCGCGAGAACTGGGGGTGCTGCTGATGACTTCTGAGTATTTTTATCACTGGGGCGAGGACTGGCAGGGTTTCCGGCTGAATCTGTGCGGGGATCGCTGGCGGATGCAAGAGGCGATTCTGCGCGTGTTTTCGCATCATGCTGGCTATGCGTGTGTTTGATACGCCATCAGTAAGAGCGATGGCGTATCTTCTGTCTGCAAAAATAGAACCTACTCGCTTGTTTCGGTCACAGGGCCGTAGACGCCATCGATGCGTGGCACATAGCCTGTTGTCCTGGCGAGCTGCAATGAAGCGGTATTCCAGGCGAAGGCGCTGTAGATGGGAACCAGTCCCTTCTGCTGCACGATGGCTGTCCAAATGGTGGTCGCCGCTGCTGCATAGCCGTGACGGCGCGCCTCTGGCAGCGTATCGATGCCCAATTCACAGGCTGAGGGTGTTTGGCGAGAGCTATGAGCGATACTCATCAGTCGGCCATCAACCACCACGCCGATATAAGGAGCCTTGTGGGGGTCTAGCACATGAGGGGCGCCTTCTGGTTCAAAAGCGTCAATGAGGTCAACATCTTCTGCATGCAGTACCCGCGCCAATTGTTGGGCTTGTGCTTGTTGCTCCTGGCGAATGAGAGGATAGTGAAACACCACTTCACGGCGCATTCCAAGAGCCGGATCCCAGACAACATCGGCTTTACGGGCGTTTTCTAGATACAGCAAACGCTGCTCTGGCACAATCTCAGGGCGCCAGATAGCCACCTGCTCGTGGGCAAACGTGCCCAGATACAGTGACCAGGAGGGAGGAAGGCGCTGGGCTAAAACCAGTTCGTCTGCCGCCTCGTCAATCGCTGGCAGAGTGAGGTTCCACACCGCCTCGATATGGAGGCGGAGCAGTTCGCGTTCGGTCATGCTGGATACTCCTTCTGAATATGGCTATGGGTGAACGAAAAACGATGTGCCCTGCTTGAGTATTCATCAAGAGCCTCCTATTCTCACACAGCAGAACTGCTGCAACCAATAACTGCCACCTATGATACCATAGGGGGGCTGAGCGTCAGGCCAAGGAGCCAGGCGACTAAAGATCGCGGCTTCTTGACCTGCGGCCACAAAACCCGCCTTCGCGGGTTAGGACGAAGGCCGGATGCTCGCTCAAGGCTGATCGTTCACAAACCCTGCCTCTCGGCCTGACTGGCGTGGCGCTGGTTTGACTTTTTCCATATACTTATCCATAGAGGCTCTGCTTTTCTCTTGCTGAGAGGAGTTGCAGGGCATATTGTATAAGCAAGGGAGGCTCTGTTTTGGAAGAAAAGCCGTTCGATATTTTGGTGCTTGGCTGCGGGGTGTCTGGGCTGACAACTGGTGTGCTGCTGCAAGAGGCCGGGCATCGGGTGAACATCTGGGCGAAAACGCTGCCGCCGTATACGACCTCAAACGCCGCTGCGGCGGTCTGGCATCCGTTCAAGGTCAACCCGCCGGAGAAGGTTGCCAGATGGGGGGATATTACCTTTCAGCGATTTGCAGCCCTGCAAGCGCTGCCGGAGAGCGGGGTGATTCGGGCGCCGCTGCTGGACTTGAAGGTTGAGCGGGCCGCAGACCCAGACTGGAAGGTGGCTGTGCCGGACTTTCGCCACGCGACGGCGGAAGAACTGCATCCTGGCCGGGCGGACGGCTTTGTCTTCGAGACGCTGGTGATTGATACCAACCGCTATCTGGAGTATCTGCGTCGGCGCTTTCTGGCCCAGGGCGGCCAGATCGTACAGCGGGCGGTGCGTGATCTGAGCGAGGCGTTTGCACAGCATCCCATAGTGGTCAATTGCACCGGCCTGGGGGCGCGAACGCTGGTGGGTGATCGAGACCTGCATCCCTCTAGAGGCCGGGTGGTGCGTCTCAAGCAAGATGGCTTCCATCGGGTGATTCTGGACGATGAAGAGCGGGAGAGCATGGCCTATGTGATCCCACGCATCGATGATATGGTGCTGGGCGGCACGGATGAGGAAGACGTGACAGGCGAAGGCTATCATGGCGAGGAATATCAGGAGAGCCGAGAGCTTGACGCGGCGGGCGAGGCGATTGTGCGGCGCTGCGCCCGACTATCACCGCATTTTGCCAGCATTGCCCCGGAGCAGATACTCAAACAGGTTTCCGGCTGGCGCCCTGTGCGCTCTCAGGTGCGGCTGGAGCGCGAGCAGATCGCGCCTGATCGGGTGCTGCTGCATAACTATGGGCATGGCGGCGCCGGCGTGACGCTTTCCTGGGGCTGCGCGCAGGATGTCGTCGCGCTGCTGGGAGAAGCTGGCAGCTAAAACCGCGCCTGAAGGCGCCCCTTGAGGCCTGGAAGAACGGCTAGCTGGAGGATTGTTTAGGGACGCAGCCCAAGCTGCTCTAGCAGATCAATGCCGTCCCATTCGCCCCAGCGCTCGATGATGAGGCCGTTTTCAATGCGCAGAATTTCGATGCCGTGAAAATAAATGGTCTTGTCGGTGGCCTTTGCGCCCATGAAATCGCCGTAGTGGGTGCCGGCGCCATGCCAGCGCACTGCGACCTTGCCCGTTGCCGGGTCAATGATGAGATCATCGGTGACGGCAGAGAAGTCAGGGAAAGCAGCAAACAGTTCCCGCAGCCCTTCTTTATATGCTGCGTTATCTGTGGCGCGGCCTGCGGGGCTGTGGTCTTGAAAATTGGGGGCGTGCAGTTCATCGATAGCCTCAATCTTGCCTTGCCGCCAGACCTGCTCCATCCAGCGCTCGACGATAGCCTTCAGGTCGTCTGGGCGAACCTGTGTTGGCCTATGTTTCGCCTTTTGCATCTTTCCTGCTCTTTTTGTCTATCTGCACCCCTATCTTACCATATATACGGCAGGGCTTCTCAAAAGTCTGGTGTGTGGACTAAAAGCTGGAGCGCCAGCAGTGGCGGAGCAGCATACACCCGCCATTGCGCCACTGCATTCGGGATCTGAAGCTGATCGCCCTTCCCAATAAAATTGGCAACCATTGTGCGATTAAGGAAGATAAGAGACCGACGATATATCACCGCGCGTTGCGAGCAGTCGGTTCTCGTGGAGCCGCTCTTCGACACGCTTTGTCGTGCGTGTTGTCTCCCAACAAGCAAAGGAGCTATGATGAGATCACTCTTCCATCGCGTGACCTCTGGACTGCTGATCGCCCTCCTGCTGCTCAGCGCGAGCCTGCTCTTTTCCACGAGTCGTGCGGGCGCAACCGGCTTCAGTTTCACTACTTTTAGCTTGAGCAGCGTCGTTGGCACCACCTGCCCCGGCAGCACCAGTTGCACCAACCCTGCCGCCGAGCCGCAGATTCGCGCCGACCGGGCCGGCACCTTTTATGCCTCCTCGGAGAACGGCCTGGGCGGCGGCACGGAAGCCTGGAAGTCGACGGATGGTGGCAACCACTACACCGCCCTGCCTTCGCCCAACGCCCTCTCGCAGGGCTTCCCGGTAGCCCCAGGAGGCGGCGATACAGATGTGGCCGTCGCGCCAGTCAAAAATGGCACCGGGCTGTACAATATCTATATCGCTAGCTTGAACCTGGCGAACGTCGATGTCAGCACCAGCACAGATGGGGGGAATACCTTCCGGCTCAATCCCACCAGCGCCACCATTCCCGGTGATGATCGTGAGTGGATCGCTGCCGATGGCGCTTCCAAAGTCTGTCTCTCCTACCATGACGTTGCCACGTTTAACATCAATGTGAATTGCAGCACCGATGCTGGCCTGACCTTCACCCAGCTTGGCGATGCCATTGATACCAGCCACGCCTTTCTCCTTCAGAATAACGAGATCGGCAATCTGGTGATCGACCCCAACAGTCATGTTATCTACCAGACCTTCAGCGGCATTCACGATGCCAGCGAGGTCGTCTGTAGCCAGCAGGGCACCTGTGGCTTCCATACCGTTTGGGTGGCAATTTCCACCGATGGCGGCAAAACCTTCACCGATCATATCGTCTACAATAACCCAAACACCCAGGTCAGCTATGGACACCAGTTTGTGAACCTGAGTATCGACAGCGCTGGCAACGCCTACTCGGTCTTCACCGATAACCACAACGTCTACTACAGCTACAGCACGAAGCCCCTGGACGGCCTCTGGTCAACTCCCGTCCAGGTCAATCAGGCGCCATCCAACACGGCTATCGAGCCGTGGAGCGTTGCCAACGGCAACGGCGGCCTGGATATTGTCTGGTATGGCACGTCCTACTACGATGGCGTCAACCCGCCGGATAATTACCCGCTGAGCGCGGCCTGGTATGTCTACTTTGCGCAAAACCTGAGCGCCACCACCGCTGGCAGCAGCTTTACCCAGGTGCAGGCGTCACCGATCAATCACTATGGAGGGGTCTGTGAGGGCGGGATCAGCTGTACCGGCAACCGTGACCTGTTCGATGATTTTGGCATCGCAGTCCACCCGATCACCGG
>CAZFWN010000051.1:0-29969 GCA_964522745.1 uncultured Ktedonobacterales bacterium | reverse complement strand
CTGGCCGGAAGAATGCAAGAGATATGCCATTGGCTGACCTGGCTCTTGTCTGCGTTCAGGAAAACGGCCTAGAATCTTACTAAAGGGGATAGATTGTATTGAAGGGAATACTCGCATCCAGCGCCTATGGCTTGCCACCAACCGCCGGGGGGCGGGGCCGAAATCTGCCTGCCATACTGCGCGCTTTGTCCTCGACCACGCGCCCTGCCCGGTGCTGCTGCCCCGACTCTAGCTGGCAATATTCTGCTCGAAGCGAATCTTTGTGGGCGTCACTCGCACCAGCAGTTCGCCTGGCACCCCATTGCGCGCTCCATATTCCTCAGCCCGCTCCTGGCCCATATAGCGCCCGCCGATGCGCGTTGCCCACTGTTTGAGCGCGTCAAGGTCTGCCGTCAGAACGGCTGTGCCCTCGATCTGCACATAGCTGAACGGCGGTGTTTCATCATCAACACACAGAGAGACCCGCGCATCGCGCTGTATATTCCGCGCTTTCACCGAGTTCTCCCCGGTAGTAAAGATGAGCGTATCGCCATCCAGATCAAACCAGACAGGAATCACATGCGGGCGCCCATCCGCGCGCACTGTTGCGAGCTTGGCAGTTCTGGTCTGCGCTAATAAGAAGTCCCGACATTCAGACGTAATCGCTTTCATGCTTACCCTCTATAGGTTGAGGCCATTCTAGTACACACGATTCGCAGCAATTAAGATATAATAGAACATACAATACCTGAAGCGCCTGAGAGCAAGGCCCATGACGCAGCACATAGAACCATCCCATCCACGAACAGAGGCTATACGAAGAGCATGACATTTTACCCACCCGCCGCCGCCGTGCCAGAGGGTCTGCGCACCGACGAGTTCCTGCTGCGCATGTTGCGCGCCACCGATGTCGAACTCGACTACGACGCTGTTATCTCCAGCCGCCAGCAATTGCTCATCAGAAGCGGGGGCGACTGGCCGGTTGAGGGATTTTCCCTCGCAGAGAATCTGGCTGATTTACAACGACACGAGCAAGAACACCTGGAGCGCAAAGCGTTTACCTACACCGTCATGAATCCCACAGAAACGCAATGCCTTGGCTGCGTCTATCTCAATCCGCTGCTCCCATTGTTCCAACGCTTGAACGCGAACACGGAAGAAATCAATACACTTCAAGCGCATGATGCCTGGGTCACATTCTGGGTGCGGCAGAGCAGGCTGGCAGGCCATCTCGATCACCGGCTGCTGACCGCCCTTCATTCCTGGTTCAAGCACGAGTGGGCCTTCTCACGGGTGTTTTTCCGCGCTGATGAGGAAGAGCCAGCCGTCATTCAGATGCTTCAGGAAGCAGAGCTACAGCTTTACTACACCCTGCAAGGTCTGCATGGGAAGAGATACTTTTATCTGTAAAAACAGCACAAGGAGTTTTCATGCGACTGGCAACCTATCGTAGCAACAATGGGCCGCGCCTGGGCGTCGTGCGCGGTGAACAGATCATCGAGGTAACGGCGCTTCCAGGCTTCGCTGGCGCCCACGACATGCTCAGCCTGATCGATCAGGGCGCGCCGGCCCTGGCACGCCTGCGCGATGCACTGGCGGGCGCCAGCGACGAGCAGTTGCAGCATACCGGCGCGCTGCAACCATTAACACAGGTTCATCTGCTCGCGCCCATTCCCCGCCCGCGCAAAAATATCTTTTGCCTGGGCCGCAACTACGTCGAACACGCGCTGGAATCTACCCTGGCGCGCAACGACAAAGGCGAAGTGCCCGAAGCCCCCATCTTCTTCAGCAAAGCCATCACCACCATCAACGGCCCCTACGATGACATCCCGATGGACCCGGCGATCTCCGACCATATGGACTGGGAAGTGGAGCTTGGCGTGATCATTGGCCGCGCCGGCAAAAATATCCCCGCCGCGCAGGCGATGGACTATATCTTTGGCTACACGGTCATCAACGATGTCACCGCCCGCGACCTTCAGGCAAAGCATAATCAATGGTTTAAGGGCAAGAGCCTGGATGGCACCTGCCCCATTGGTCCCTGGATCGTCACCGCCGACGAGATCGCCGATCCGCACGCGCTTGACCTGCGGCTGCGAGTCAATGGCGTCCTCAAGCAAGAATCCAACACTCGCCTGCTCATCTACAACCTGCCGGCCATCATCGAAGGACTCTCCGCCGGCCTGACGCTGGAGCCAGGCGACATCATCGCCACCGGCACGCCCGCCGGGGTTGGCTTCGCTCGCACTCCACCCGAATTCCTGCACCCCGGCGATCTGGTCGAGGCCGAAGTTGAGGGCATCGGCATGCTGCGCAATCGCGTGGTTGGCCCGGCAAGCCAGCAATAGTACCATGCTGCTTGCAGTGCTGGCTGGAAGCCGGCGCTACAGAAAAAGAGAGCCGGCATACGGTAGCAGAATCTACCGTATGCCGGCTCTCTCGCTCTTCCTCAACTACATTGGCAGGCATACAACATCTGCCAGGTAAGGAAGCAAAGCCGCTTAGTGGCTCGCGCCTGGTGTTGGGGTGGCGTCACCGCCGCCACCGCTGCCCTGGCCGCTATCGTCCTGAGCAACTGTCTGAGCTACCCACTGGCCGTTCAATTGCTGCGCCTCAATGGTCACATGCCAGCCAACCTTCAGGCCGCTGCACGCACCGGGCTTGCCGCTGAGATTAATCTCCGTTTTGCTCGTAATCTGTGCCGTGAACGAGCCGCCGTTCCCATCAACGGCAATAGTGATCGTCCCGCCAGTGCAATCCACCGAGGTGATATGGCCCGGCTTATTCACATGGGGGATAGCCGTTGGCTCTGTACCCTTCGTCGCCGTTGGCTCAGCCGGCGCCTGAGTTGCCGTTGCCTCCGTATTCCCGGTATTCCCGTGGCTCTCGCTATTCTGGGAAGCCCCCGCGCTGGACCCCGAAGGGGAATTGCTGCTCAGCGCACCCTCCGAAGCCGCAAACGCCACCGCGCCTCCGGCTACCAGCACCAGAGCCGCAATCACAATAATGATACGCAATTTCCAAACATTTCTCAGCATACAGCTCGCTCCTTAAAAATGAAGATATCACGCAAGAATGGTCTTAACAGTGAGCTAGTCGGAGTCTCGCGCTCTTTCGATACGGCTTACGAAGAAAGAACGGGAAATTGGTACTTTTTTCCCATTCTAGCTAATGGTTCGGTCCGGGCGTTTCCGATGGCTTCGGCTGAGGCGTCGGGTGCCCGTCGCCACGCGGCGTTGGCGTTGGTCCATCGCCCGGCTTGTGGGTCGGCTCTCCCGTCGGCTCACCGGATGGTTGCGAGGTTGGCGTCCCCCCGCTCAATACCACTGGCCCACTCTGCACCGCCGTGCCATCTGGGTTTGCTATCCCAAATTGCGCCGAATTCATCCCTGGGGGCAACGTTAGTATCGCCGTCACCTGAGTCGCCGTCACTACTACAACAGCTGGCGTAACCTGCCCGTTGACCAGCAGCATCGCTCCCGGCTCAAACCCGGCGCCCAGAATCTCCACGCTGGCCTTGCCACCATCGCCTGTAGTTATCGTCACCGTCGAGATGATCGGCACCGACGCGCCAAGAGCCTTGAGCGCCGCCGTCGTATTCAAGCGCTCCAGCACAGGAAGCTGTTTAAGCAGCCCCCGCAGCGTTTGCTGCTCATCCGATGTAAGCGCGCTGAGCATCTGCGTCAGTTGATCGTGTTCCGCCCCCGCTGGCACATCCGCCAGTGCGCTTTGAGCCTGGCTAGTTTCCTGGCTCAGATAGCCAAGCGCCTGCTCGTAGTTTGCCTCATCTCCAGTCGCCCCATCGTGCTGAACCGCCTGCAAATCATCACGCGCATAGCCAATATGCAGCCGCACCCGGTCCGCCGGACTGGCAAACGAAAGCTGGATACTCTGCTCAAACAATTTCACCTGATAGAACGGATTGCTTGGGTTACTTGCCTGCGCCCCTACCACGCCGACCACGCCCAGCAGGCCCAGCACCGCCAGCATGACCACTGCTGCCGCCAGCCCTGGATGCAACCGCATCCCGCCCCAGAGCGCAAAGCGGCGTGGGCGCTCGCCGCGCACCACCGTTAATTGAGCCTGGCTGCGTCTTCGCCCGTCCGCGCGCATGGCCGCAGCCCGCGCCTGCAACTGCTGGCCCAGCCGCTGCGAAAACGCTGCATCGGGCTGGAGTGTTGGCAGCGCCTCAATGCGTTGAGCCGTCTCGAGCAGCCCTTGCAACTCCTCATTTTCTTCTGGGTGAGGGGAGGGCTTGTAGCGCCGGCTGGAAACCGGCTCGTCCTCGTTCCCATATGGCAGCGAGGGCAGACGCGACCCCACGCGAATCTGCTGATCGTATCGGCCAGTATGCCAGTTTTCCAAGAGTTCATCCAGCCGCTCATGTGGCTGAGTCATCGCATGCCCTCCTTTCTGCCCAGGGATGATGGCCTGCCCGGCGGTGCGGGCCGCCGCGCTGGTTGGCTCACCGAAATTCCGGCGCTTCCTTGTAAAAGACGCTGTAACGCCTGCAAGCCCCGATGCTGGAGTGCCTTCACCGAGGCCACATTCTTGCCAACAATGCGCGCCACCATCTCATTGTCATAACCGAGAATCAACTTGCCGACAATTACCTGCCGCTGCTCTTCGGTCAATTGATTAATGGCCGCCGCTACCTGCGCCCACTCCTCGCGTGCCTCCGCACTCAATTCAGGATCGCCTGCCGGATCACGCGATGGTATCCTCAGCAACATCTCGGCTTCCTCGCCCTCTTCCGAGGCAGCCTGAGACGGCGCCAGCGGCACTTCCCCAGCCTGCGCCCGAAAATGGTCGGCCACGCGAAAGCGCGTAATGCGCAGCAGCCACGCGGCAAACCCTGCCTCATCGGTGGCACGCAGCCGGCTGATCGACTCCAGCATGCTGACAAACACCTCGGAGGTGATGTCCTCCGCCAGTCGTTTATCAGCCACGCGCGCCGCCACCGAGCGGTAGACGAGCGGAAGGAACTGCTGATACAACGCCCCAAGCGCGTCCGAATCAAGCTGCTTTGCCCGCTCGATCAGGTCTTCAAACTGCCGCGTCTTTCCCTGCGCGCGCTGTCCATCTCCAGGCGAAGGCGTTGAGCGCCGAAACCACACCGTCATCTTGCCTTCCATCTCCTCTGAAACCAGCCGACCCAGGAGACGCTTCACTAGCATAGTCGTGAAATCATGTGCGAACGATACGGGGCTGGGGCATCAAAACGACCATCAGCACAAGAAACTCTGTGAAGCGCCTGCCGCCTAGTATACACGAGCCGAAGAGGCTCTACCATGAATCGCGCATTTTCCCCGTACTTTTGGGCATGCAGTAAAAGGCTCCCCCTGCGAGCATGCTCGCAGGGGGAGCCTCTCGTTGAGCCGGTGTCAGAACACTAGAACTGCGAAGCCTTCGCGGCAGTTCCGATGAAATCGCCGCTCAGGTCTTTAATCGTTGTTGGCTGTGTTGGATCAATCGCATAGACCGTATTATCGCGTGTTGGAACGCGATCATTTGGCGAGGAGCCGTAACTCACGTTCGGATACAGGCCGCCAAGGTCCACATTCTTCAGCGACTCAAACGCCTTGAGTAAGCCATCGCGGCTCACATCATTGTTGGAAAACGCCTTCTTCAGAATCGCGTAGGTGATCTTGGCCTCCGTGTAGCCAAATTCAAAGAAGCCGTCTGGCTTCTGGTCAGCAGCATACTTCTGTACGTTCTGAATCAACTCCGCCATACCTGGCTTGCTGGTATCGCCCCAGGTAGCGCCCTGAGCGACAAGCCAGACATGCCCGTTGGTCAGCAGCGGCACTAGCGCAGGCACGCCCAGCAAGAGTGGGGAATAGGCCGGGCTTTGTAGAATCCACTGCGGGTTGTAGCCAAGGGCGGCAGCGGTGCCGATGATTTTAGCCGTGACGGTGGGAAGGGTTGTGAGGAAGACATACTCCGCACCGGCGGCCTTCATCTGTGACACCTGCGCACTGAAATCGGTATCGGTCACGCCATAGGACGCCTGGCCGACATCGTTCAGATGGTAGGCGGTGATGGATTCTTTGTAGCCGGTCAAACCATCCTGGCCGTAGTCATCGTTCTGGTAGATGATGCCCGTCTTTGGGGCAGTCTTACCCAACTTGTTGACCACATAGTCAAAAGCATTCTCCACCTGGAGTCGATACGGTGTCCCCACCATGATGGCATACTTTTCACGCGCCAGGGAGGAAGCAAGCGTGGCGGCAGAGAGCAGCATATGGTCGGCATCTGCTAGAGGTAGGGTGGCAACGGTGGTAGGCGTGCCCAGGCTCTCCGCGATCATGGCAACGTCGTTGTGAATCGCAGTGTACTCCTGCACCTGGGTCTGAGGGTCGTACTTGGTGTCTTTCTCCGTCAGAACCACCTTGTAGCCATTAATGCCACCCTGGTCATTGACGAATTTGAAGAAGACCTCAATACCCTTGGTCAGCGGGATGCCGATAGGTGCGGCGACCGGACCAGACAGCGGTGACAAGATACCCAGAGTGATCGTCTTATTCTTGGTATCAACACCAGGGCCGGTCTTGAGACCACCACCACTTGAGTTAGTGCTGCTTGCGCACCCGGCAAGCAGCAGAGTGAGGATAGCAAGAAAAATCGCCGTCTTTGCTTGGAACAGTTTTTTGATAGCCATGAATAGTATTCCCCTCCTCGTGACAACAACGGTGTAAGGATGTTGGCAACAATGCTAGGCGCCTTCGCCAGTTGAGAGCGGCATGCTCTCAACATCGGACTGGGAATCGAATTCGGACGCGGGGAGTGTCGGGGTGAGTTGGTCTCCTTTCCTCGAACGATGATTGAGCCGCTGGACCAGACGCTGGCCTCGACGGATGAGTCCGATAAGTCCTCCCGGCTCAAAGAGCAGGAAGGCAATAATCAGCAGCCCATAAATCACAGTATTCAGATCACCACTGGCGATGCCGGTGCCGTTGGTACTCGGCGGTATCAGTTGCAGTTGGTCAATGACCAGGGGCAACCCAAAGACAAAGGCGGCTCCCAGGATCGACCCCCAGACGCTGGCGACTCCGCCAATGATGATCGCGGCAACAAACTGAATGGAGAGTACCAGATCCCAAAAATCCGGGCGGACCAGGATGCTATAAGACGCAAACAGCGCCCCGGCGATGCCCGCCAGAAACGACGAGAGGATAAACGCGCCCATCTTGGCGCGGAACAGGTTGACACCCATGATTGCCGCGCCCACCTCATGGTCGCGCACGGCCTGGAAGGCGCGCCCGCTGCGCGAGCGCATCACGTTGCCAACAAAGAGCGCCGACACCACCAGCACCGGCAGGAGCAACAAGAAGAATTGTTGCTCCTTGATGAGGGCAAAGCCGGTATTGAAAAAGTCATTTTGCTGAGAAAAGTCGAATGAGCCAATCACCGGCACGGGAAAGCTACGCCCCTCAGGGCCGCCAGTCAGTCGGGGCGAGTTGCTAAAGATATGCTTGCCAATAAAGATCAGCGCTAGCGAGACAATACCCAGATAAAAGCCCTTGAGCCGGAGGGCCGCCGGGCCGATCAGCGCGCCGGCAATGGCGGCAACGATGCCCGCGGCTGGTAGCCAGATCACAAACGAGAGGCCCAGCCCCAGAGCCGGAACTTGTTGAGCGTTCACCAAAACGGTGGCACTCGGATCGCCGCCAAGCCAAACGGCAGTATAGGCACCAATCGCCATAAAGAAGGAGATGCCCAATGAGACCTGGCCGGTGTAGCCCGAAAGCACATTCAACCCCAGCGCAGCGATGGCGAAAATCATCGTACGGTCGATAATATCCAGCCAATGATCGCTAGCAATCCCAAAGACCAGAAAGATGATGACTACGCCAAATACCAGCACCGCTCGACGGCTGGCAGAACCAAGCAATTTCGGCGGCGCCGTTGGAGCAGCAGTACCAGTCGTCTCTGTTGCGCTCATACCCGCTCCACCTTTCGTGTGCCAAAGAGGCCATAGGGCCGGATAAATAGGACGAGCAGCATGATGAGATAAGGGGCAATCTCATGTAAGCCCGGCAGATAGGGAGCAATCCCGGTGTAGCCGTGGAGATCTAAAAAGCGCGCGAGCGTATTTTCATAGCCAGCAGTCAAATCCTCAGCCAGCCCAATCAAGATGCCGCCAATTACGGCGCCACTCACCGAATCCAGCCCGCCCAAAATGATGGCTGGGAAGGCCAGGAGCGCAGTCGCGCCAAGGCTCACATCAAAGGCAGTGGATTGCGCAGCCAGAAAGACACCACCAATCGTAGCGATGGCGCCAGCAATGCCCCAGGCGAGCGCATAGATCGTGCGGATGTTGATACCCATTGCCAGCGCTGCCTCCTGGTCAAGCGCAGTGGCACGCATCGCCAGACCATATCTGGTAAAGCGGAAGAAGAGATAGAGGCCAACGCACAGCAGGACGGTTATGACAATAATTGTCAGTTGCAGCGCGCCCAAATGAATGCCACTGATGTCAAGGCCGCTTTTTGTATCGAATGGAGTCGCCGGGGCCTGGATATCGGAGCGTATCAGGTTGCTCTGGCTGACGGTCACTCCTGTGAGTAGAAGAATATCCAGCCCAATAGTCACCATCAAGATGGCGAAAATAGGTTTCCCAATCATCCGTCGCAGGGCCAGCCGTTCAAACAGGACGCCGACCTGCGCAGTGGCGACAATGGCAACGAGAACTGAGAGGAAGAATCCCGCCGATTCATGCAGGAGACCCGCGCCAGAGAGGATGTTGGCAATCAGCGTGGCACCACCGATACCCAGGACCAGGGCCAGCAGGAGGCCCGTATCTCGCTGAAGGATGGTTGGAATCCCTTTCACACGGGAAACCACCAGCGCCAAAGCCAGCGTGATCCCCGCCTGAAGCAGAATTGCCACAGCCAGCACCGCTCCATGCGGAGCAATAAAGCATAAGGAAGCGATGAACGCGCCCACCAGTAGAAATTCGCCCTGGGCAAAGTTAATCACCTGGCTGGCTTTGAAGATAATGCTAAATCCCAAAGCAATCAGAGCATAGATGCAGCCAAGGGCGATCCCGGCGAAGCACACTTGCAGAAAGAAGGTCATAGATCCTCCTGCGGCTCTTATAGGTTGCTCATAGTGTCGGCAGCACGCGCGCCCGCTGGCGCCTGGCTGCTGAGTCCTTCACCCAAATAAGCTTTGATGACATCCGGGTTCGCCTGTACGTCTGCCGGACGGCCTTGGGCAATCACCCGGCCAAAATCCAGCACCAGTACCCGGTCAGAGATACCCATGACCATCGCCATATCATGCTCAACCAAAATCTGCGTGACGCCAAGCTGCTCCTTAATGTCCAGAATGATGGCGGCGATGTCCTCACTCTCTTCCAGGTTCATCCCGGCCACTGGCTCATCCAACAGCAACAGCTTTGGCTCCAGCGCCAGCGCGCGGGCCAGATCAGCGCGTTTTTGCAATCCATAGGGCAGGCTGCCAAGTGGGAACTTGTGGTAGGACGCCAACCCAACCAGCTCCAGCAAACGCATACAATAAGCGCGGTTGTGCTTCTCTTCTCTGGCTGCTGGACCCCAGTAGAGTCCGCCAAGCAAAATGCCGCTCTTCATACGAGTATGCCGGCCCAGCAGCAGATAGTCCAGCACTGTTGTATGGGGAAACTGCCCCAGATTCTGGAACGTTCGCGCAATCCCGGCTTGGGCCGTCTGATGCGTCTTCAGCCGCAGCAGATTCTGCCCATCAAAGGTCACGCTTCCGCTGACCGGCTGATACACCCGCGAGAGGACATTGAACAGCGACGTCTTCCCGGCACCGTTGGGACCAATCACCGCAAACAACTCGCCCTTTTGTACCTGAAAAGACACCTCTGAGAGTGCTGTCACTCCGGCAAAGCGCACTGTCAGCCCGTCCACCGAAAGCAGCAGCGGCGCTGTATCAACAGGAAGAGGCATTAGGGCATCTGGCGTCACATCACTCATATAGCCCACCTCCGCTCTGGCCGACGCTGGCGCAGTATAGCAAAGCTGCTCAATTCCTCGCCCTCGTGCAACCCCAGATAAAACGTGCGCACGCTCTCATCCTGCAACAGTTCTGCGGCAGGCTTAGCCAGCGCCACCTTGCCGGTTTCGAGAATATACCCAGAGGTCGCTATCGAGAGCGCCATCTGTGCGTTCTGCTCCACCAGCAGCACCGCCGTCCCGCTGGCGCTGATCTCCGAAATGATCGAGCGAATCTGCTGCACCATAAATGGCGCCAGCCCCAGCGATGGCTCATCCAGCAGCAGCAGCTTTGGGCTTGCCATCAGCCCCCGGCCAATCGCCAGCATCTGCTGTTCGCCGCCGGAAAGATAGCCGGCCATACTCTTACGCCGCTCGCGGAGTACCGGAAACAGTTCCATCACACGGTCATAGGCTTGCTGGGTTGCTGCCGGATTATTCGAAGAAAGCGCGCCAGTACGTAAGTTCTCCTCAACGGTCAGATCAGCAAAGAGTCGACGTCCTTCCAACACCTGCGCAATCCCACGCCGAACTGTCTGTGTTGCATCCAGATTGTGAATGCGCTCGCCATTGAAGAGGATGGTTCCCCTGGTCAATCGCGCGCTATGAATGCGCAGCATCCCAGAAATCGCCCGCAAGATGGTCGTCTTGCCGGCCCCATTTGCCCCCAGCAGCGCCACCACCCCGCTATCGGGCACCTCAAGGGACACCCCACGCACGGCGGTAATCACCCCATGATAGCTGACTTCAATATCCTGGACAACCAGCATGCCAGCCTCCTGGCGCTCCCCCGAATGGCACCATCAGGATGCGCGTATACCGTAAGCATCATGCAGAGAAGGGGATGCGCAGAAAATTGCTTATCTTAAAATACGCTCGCCAGTGACAGACACTCACACATGGCTAAAAAACACCGGGATTATAGGCGAAGGGCATCGGGAGAAAGGCAAAACCTGACTGAACTGTCATGTTGTCTCGTTGAGACAATAGTAATATACTCTGGCGATTCTGTCAACCCTTCAGATTGCTTTCAAGGAAACTCATCATAGGCGAGGCAGAAGAATTGAACAACTGGTAGGATTGTAAGGGATAAACGCCTGGAAGTCAATCGTCTTTTCCCTGCCTATTTCAACCGGATGATGAAAAATACCGTCATCAACCGCAGCATCATGTCTAGGGCGATGTATAAAAGTTTTTAATAGATGTATTTATATCTGTTGACAAAACCCCGCTCCCCTCGTATCATAGAATTGAACGTCCAGTAGAAAATGGAATGAAGACCGATGCTCCAGCAACAAAAACTTATTCACCCCCGCGCGCATGAAGAAGGCAAAGCGAAGAGCCGCAAGCGCGTGCGCCTGACGCAAAAGGCGATTGTCGCCGTTGCCGCCGAGCTTTTTGCCAGAAAAGGCTTTGGCGCCACCAGCCTGGACGATATTGCCGACCAGCTAGGGGCAACCAAGGGCGCTCTTTATTACCATGTCAGAAATAAAGAGGAAATTCTGCGCCTCATCTGTTTAATGGTAATGACAGCCTGCGAAGAGCCGCTGGCCTTGATTGCCAGAGCGCAGCTCGCGCCAGAGGAAAAGTTAAGCCGAGCAATAGCACATCAGATCGCCGTCGCTGCTGACCGTTCGCCTGCCATGATGGTCTGCTATCGTGAGCAGGTCTATCTCACTGGCCCATTCGCAAAAGAAGTGCTGCTGCGCAAAAAAGCCTACGAGCGATGTTTCGAGCAGATCATCGAAGAAGGGCAGACGGCTGGCGTCTTTACCTCATCCATTGATGCGAAGGTCGCCACCTTCGGGCTGCTTGGCATGTGTAACTGGCTCTCACAGTGGTACAAACCGGGTGGCCCCTATCCTCACCAACAGATCGCCGCGATGCTCGTGCAAATGGTAGAAAACGGCCTGGCGGTCTCGTCCCCCGCGCCCCCGCATCAAGTTTGATCACTATCGTCCCAGCCTGCGCAGGCCCGATTTTAATCGCCAGCCTGCCCATCTGGCGACAACGAACGCAGCATATAGTCGGCCTCCACATAGCTCAGCTGCGCCTCACGAAAGCCCAACTGGCGATAAAATGACAGGGCGGGCGCGTCATCTCGCAGAATCAACATCACCGAAGCATAGTTGCTCTCACGCAGCCCGCGCATCGCGCAGCGTACTAACACGCTCCCAATACCGCGCCGGCGATAGCGGGGCGCCACCGCCATCTCATCAATCAGTGCTGCCCCTTGCCACCTGCTCACCAAAATCGCGCCCAACAGCCTGGCCGGCGTATGCACCCCTCGGCGCAGTTCCGCAATAAATGAGCAATTCGCCAGCACCCGGTTATCGGTGCCCTCCAGCAATTCCCCCACCTCGCTCAGCCAACTGGTTGGCGAGTGGTCCCCATCATTCGGCTCACCGCGATAGGCTTCGCGCAGCAGCACGCTCAATGCTTGCGCGTCTTCTCCCTCAATGGAGCGCAGCCGGTAGAGCGCACTCAACGGGATGGTCTCTACCTCTTCCTCGCCATCTTCCACCCGCCGCGTCGCCGCCACCAAGATCGTATAGCGCCGCCGTTCACGAAATCCGGCGGCCCGGAAGGCCGCTGCATATCGCGCTTCATAGGCCGCCGTCACTGAGCGCACCCCAGCCTCCCGCGCCCGCCGCACTGCCATCTGTGCCACCTGCTCAATGACCCCCGACTCCATTCCAGGCAGCAGCGCGATCCCCCCAAGCCGTGCCCGCTCTTCACCCACCTCAAAGTTCAACCGGCCCAAGGGACGGCTGGCGCGCCACAGTAGAAAGCGCCCACTTTGACGCTCCATTGATCCTGCCAGAAACCGCACCAATTCTTCGCGCTGCTCTTGCTGATCGCGTGCCTGCCACTGGTCAGGCTCAGCCAGCGCCTCGCGCGGCACCAGGGGCGAGCGCCCCTCGCGCGTCAGCGCTACCCACACTGGCCCATCCTCTGGCCGGGCCAGCCGCCACTCCAGCGTCCCCACCGCTCGGCCTGTGCTGCTAGAGAGCTTCTCCGGCATGCTTTCTCACCTATCGCTTCTCAGAGACCGCCTTCGCCTGTGTGAACAGCAGCAGGTAATCTCGCCCGCCCGCCTTTGAGTCTGTGCCCGACATATTAAAGCCACCAAACGGATGCACTCCAACCAGCGCTCCGGTACATTTCCGGTTGAAATACAGATTACCTACATGAAACTCTTGCTTCGCCCGCTCAATACGCTCGCGGTCACGCGAATACAACGAGCCGGTCAGTCCGTATTCAGTGCCATTGGCAATCGCCAGCGCGTCATCAAAATCGTTTGCCTTGATGATCGCCAGCACCGGCCCAAAGATTTCCTCCTGGGCGATCCGTGCCGTTGGCGCCACATCCGCAAAGATCGTCGGTGGGATAAAATAGCCCTGGCCGCCTTGAGGCGTCCCACCCAGCAGCAGCTTTCCCTCTTGCTTGCCCACTTCAATATAGTCACTGATCTTGCGATAGGCGTTTTGATCGATCACCGCGCCCATGTAGGTCTTCGGGTCTGTCGTATCGCCTATGGTCAGCGGGCGCGCCTTCTCGACGACCTTCTGTACCACCTCATCATACACCTTGCCCACAATGATTGCCCGCGAGCCGGCGGAACACTTCTGGCCCTGGAAGCCAAACGCCGACGCCACGATCCCTGCCGCTGCCGCGTCGAGATCAGCCGTCTCATCAACCACCACCGCGTCCTTGCCGCCCATCTCCAGAATTGTTCGCTTCACCCAAATTTGCCCCTGCGCCGGCTTCGCGGCAAGCTCGTTAATGCGCAGGCCCACATCACGCGAGCCGGTAAAGGAAATAAAGCGCACCTTGGGATGCTGCACCAGCGTGTCGCCAATCGCGCCGCCCGGCCCTGGCAAGAAGTTCACCACACCCGCCGGCAGGCCCACCTCCTGCAAGATATTCACAAACTGTGCCGCGATGACCGGCGCGGTGCTGGCTGGCTTCAAAATCACCGTATTGCCCGCCACCAACGCCGACGAGGTCAGCCCCGCCATAATGGCGCAGGGGAAGTTCCAGGGCGGAATCACCACGCCCACGCCCAGTGGAATATAGACCAGATCACTCTCTTCATCGGGGATGCGTGTCAACGGCTGCTTCTCAGCCAGCCGCAGCATCTCGCGCCCGTAAAACTCCAGAAAATCAATCGCCTCCGCCGCGTCGGCATCTGCCTCAACCCAACTCTTCGAGGTCTCATAAATCATCCAGGCGTTGATCTCAAAGCGCCGCTGGCGCATCAACTCCGCTGCCTTAAACAGATACCCGACGCGCTCAGCCGCTGGCACGCGCTTCCATGCCTCAAACGCGCGAGCGGCGACCTCTACTGCCTGGTTTGCCTGCTCCGGCGTGGCCTTCACCATATGCCCAACCACCTGATCTGGCTGCGCTGGATTCACCGAAGCAAACGTCTCGCCAGTGGTGATCTGCTCGCCGCCAATGATCAACGGATAGGTCCGGCCAAGTTCGCCCGCTACCTTCTTCAAGGCAGCTTGCTGTGCCTGACGGTTCGCCTCTGCACTAAAATCTGTCAGCGGGCAATTCTTAAACTCCGGCACCACTGCCGCAGTGCTGCGCTGCGCTGTGCTTGTCATTGTATACTCCTCTTTTGTGTGTAAAACGTGACGATGGCTCATCGTTCATTGTAAGACAAAATTTGGGGAAGAAAAAGTGGCTGATCCTTACGCCTGGCATAGCGTGTTATACAGCTTTCTCGCCCCATTATACCGGCCAGAAACCCATGCGGCAAGCGCCTTTAACAGCGCTTTACTCTCACGACAGGTAGACCTACCCTACACCTTTAGTGCAACCCCATCGTTTCCAGCATCTCTCAACTTGTCTCTTGATTGATTTGTATGGATTTCCTTTTCTATTTACATTCCAAATCTGTATGGTATAATAAGAAAATGCTGGATAGCTCTTCATCTTATCGCATCGGGAGAGCAATCTGAGTTGCTTTCCCATGACACTATCAAAACAGGCAGCAGGACTCAGACTTGCCCTAAGCGCTTGTAGGGAATATCTTTGTATGATAAGGAGAGCAGTGGTTATGCCACATTATGAGGAGCCTGCCCCCCGGATCGGGCCTGTCGGCACAAATATCTACCACGCGCGCCGCAAATTAAAGATTACCCAAAAGCACCTTGCTGCTCCTGAATTCTCCATCTCGTACATCAGCGCCATCGAACGCGGGCGCATCCGGCCCTCGCTCAAAGCACTCGACATTCTCGCCCGCCGCCTTGGAGTCACCTCTGCCGAACTGCTGGCTGAACATCCTAATACCCTTGACATCAATGACGACTATGGCTATGGCGAGCCGGAGCCTGCCCCTTCGCTTGCCAACCTGATCGGCCAGCGTCGCGCTTCCTATCCTACCCCGCTGGCGCTCATCTGGGCCAACATTGCCCTCGACCAGCGCCATCCTCAACTCGCCGGCGAACTCCTTGAACAGATCAGCCCGGCCAGCCTGACCGCCGAACAGCGCCTCTTGCGGCTCTCTCTCCTGGGTCGCATCGATCTAGAGACCAACACCCTCACCAACCACGCGGCTGAACTGGAGCAGGTGTTGCATCAACAAGAACTCGCTGGATACGCCGCACTTCTGGAGCGCTGCCGTTTCATCCTCGGCTGCATCTACCAGCGGCAGGACAAACTCCTGCTGGCTGCCGACACCTTCACCGGCTGCGTGCGAGCTATTGAGGAAGGCGCCGCAAGTGACCCGCTCTTTGCCATAGATGTCTATTTCGCCTTCGCTGAACACCACCAGCGTCTTGACCGCCTCGATCTGGCCGTCGATTACTACCAGCGAGCCATCGCCCAGCTTGATCTCGTCCTGAACCCCACCACGCTCGCCGAAACCTCCGCCCATCTCAGCCAGGACCATCTCGAAAGCGCGCACACCACCCTGGCGGAGTGGTATGCCACGCGCAGCCGCGTCCTCTACGAACTGGCCGGAGCGCGCCAGCGCGTCACTCAGGCGATCTCCAACCTTGGCCTGACGCTTCAGGAAATGGGCGACACTCCTGGCGCGGAACAGCAGCTTCAGCGCGCCATTGACACTTCCGAGCGACTTGGCAGTGTTCGCCAGGGCATCCTCGCCCGCGTCGCGCTGGCTGACCTCCTCCTCAAAGGCGAGGAACTTCAACGAGCCGAAAGCCTGGCACTGGAAGCCGAGAGCCTCTGCCACCCTGGCGAAGACCGCCAGATCAAAGATGAGACCCTCTATGGCCGCGTACTCGTCACCCTTGGCGGCGTCTATCGAACACTGGGCCGGCTCGATGATGCCGAACATGCTTTCAGACAGGCCATCGACATCTTGCAGCATCAGCATGGTGAAGACCAATTGAGCCGCGCCTACTTCCGCTATAGCGAACTGCTCCATCAAAAAGGCCAGTTCGCCGAAAGCTACGAACTGGTCAAGCAAGCCTATCTTCTTGAAAAGGGCCAGCCGGGATAGCATCGGCTGCCTTAAAAACTATGGGTGGATTTTCTGGCCGTTCGCTAACATCTCCATAAACTTCTGGATGCGAGCAGAGCGGGTTTCTGCTTTCTTGGCTGTTTGGATTCTGAACAGGATCGCATAGCGGTTTGCGCTATCCAGTGTGCTAAAGAATGCCTTCGCTTGCTGGTTTCTGTCAAGTTCATGCTGAAAATCATCGGGGATGGTGATCGTACTCTGCGATGAGTAAGCTGATGCCCAGCGACCATCCGCCTGCGCTGCCTCTACTTGTCGGAGGCCCGCCGGCTGCATTTTCCCTTGAGCAATCAGTTCTGTTGCTTTGTCGCAATTGACTTTTGACCAGATGCTTTTTGTACGGCGTGGTGTGAATTTTTGCAACCAGTATGAGCCGTCAAAAGCGGCCTTTTGCCCATCGATCCAGCCATAGCACAGGGCGATCTCTAAAGCTTCTGCATAGGAGACAGAAGGGATGCCAGCGTCTTTTTTGGCGAGCTTGAGCCAGACCCCCTGTGTCTCCGTATGATGCTCACTCAGCCACGTTTCCCAGCGTTGCTGGGTTTCAAATGTGAGGATGGGAAGATTCTCTGCATTCTTCATAGAAATATGTTTACCTCGCGCGGCTTGCAAAGCTTTTAGGGATCGGGACGGCCTTTGATTATTGACAACCCAACAGCAAACGATTACACTATACCATGCCCACGTCGGCTCTTTCCCCCAGGGCTGCTTTGCCGCCAGCACATCATTCAGCAGAGAGAGACACGAATGGATCAGGAAACCATCGGCTGGTCAGTCGAAGAAGTCAAACAACTCATCCAAACGCTGGGCGCCAAACCCATCGAGCAATTTGTGCGCGAACATGCCTATTTGCAGCAGCGCGCGCTTGCCGGCTTCAGCCGGCGGCTCCCAGGCGATTATCCCCAGCGCCTCGCGCGCTTCCTGATCCAGCGCGCCGGACTCAACCAGCAAGCCCTGAAAGAGCTTATCAAGCACTGGCGACAACACTTCGCCACGCTCTGCGATGCGCTTCAGGCATTGGAGCCGCCGCTCACCCTGGAAAGCCTGTCTCCACTCATCCAGGAGCATGGGGGCACCCTTGCTTTCTACGCCTTGCGCACCGACCCGCGCGCTACTGCCTTCAGCGACATCATCACAACTATCAGGCAGAGCCTCAGCCGGGGTGAGATTTCTCCAACACCTGTTTTACCTGTGCCTGCTGAAGCATCCCAGGAGCATGCTAAACCAACGGACCCCAGCCTACCGGCCAACCCACCGCCTGCCACTACCAAAGAGCGAGCAGTTTCCAATTCCGGTTCGCTGGGAACCGCCATAGCTAAACCATCGGGTGGCTTTGCCAGCCGAAGCGCCCAGATCAGTGTCCCCAAAACCATACCAGAGTTCTTCGTCGCGCTGGAGGCAGAGGTGCAAACCCTGCATGCCACCGATCAAACGTTCTCAGCTTGCGCTTCGCAACTTGCCCAACCGCAAACGGCCCATGACCCGCAGGCGCTGCAACGAGTCATTGACCGGCTCACCACCGCCCGGCAGAAAATCGTCGATGGGCTGGCCCGCTTTGCCGTCCTCGATTGCGAACTGCTGGCAAAACTGCGTGCTGAAACCGGGCATGCCGAAAGTTTTGGCCTGGCAGAAGATCTGAGCAGCCAACTCCCCCAAGACCATACCCCGGCCACCGTCGATGAAGCTCGCGCTCGCATCGCAGCTTTACAAGAAGCGTATGAACGGCTGAGCGCCGCCATCGCGCTTAACGAGCAGCGTCGGGCCGAACTCAAAGCCGTCCCCGCGCTGATCCAACGTCTGCTCGATGAAATCGCCGCATTAGATGGCGATCCTGGCCCGCTCTCTGCCAGCCTGGAAAAGCTCAAAGCCACCCCACTGGAGAGCAGCAGCCAGATCGAGCGCGCCCTGGAGCGCGCAGAGCAGCTCCAGGCAAAAACACTCTCGCTCCGCAGCAACCTACTACACAACTGGCAAGAACAGCTACAGCGCGTCTGCGACGACTGCGAATCTTTGCTCAACCAATCGCTCTCCCTCTCCGCAGACCCTCTAGAAATCACAAACCTGCAAGCTCTAGTAGAGCGCGCGCATACGCTCATGGCAACCCCGCTCGTCCCCAATCCGCCAACGCCACTCCCATTTCCAGTCAGCCAGATTTCTGCCTGTCATCAAGCGCTGCGTCAGCAACACGAGCGGCTTCTCCAGGCGGTCTCTCATTACAATCCACAGATCGCCCTGGCAACTCTGCATCAAGCTGAGAACGAAAGTCCGGCAGAGCTGACACCCCAGCAGCTTCGAGCGATAGGCGCCGCCCTGGTAGGCGCCGCCTCGCTGCGCGAAGGCTATGAGGGCGTTATCTGGCGCGTTGGCGCCACCCTCCTGATGACGCTTGAGAGCAGCGCCGCCGAGCAGTTCTATGAGCGTTTTGGCTTTGCCGCCGTCGCCACTGCCGTTGCCGCCTCGCTGCGCGCCGGCGATTTTCCATTGGGGCTGACCTTTGCCGAGAGTCTTTTTTATCCTGGCGCAGACGTTGCCAGCGTTTTCAAGCATCCTCATGTACAAGCTATTCTGAGCGATGCCTGCGCCTCGCAGATCTTTCCGCCGGTTGCTCCCGATTGCTTCAAAGACACCTCGCCTGCCGTGCGCCTGGCAGCTCTCGAATTCTTGCGCATCGCCCCGCAGATCAATCTACCGGAGACGCTGCGTATCCAACTGAGCGCCGCGCTCCTGGCTGCCGCGCAAGTCCAGGAGGAACGTGTGCAGGCCGGGCGTCTCTTTATCCGCACCTTGATCGATCAGGGGCAAAGCCTGAGTGCCTATTGCGCCTGGCGTGCCCTGGCCCTGGAGCAAAGCAGCCTACAGAGCGATCCCATCGGCCTCGACGCGCTCTATAGTCTGCTCTGGCGGCTCACACTCGACAGCCACGCGCCCGGCGCCCAGCTTGCTGCCCTCTGCTCCGACGCCCATCTGAAGGACGTGAGCGCCTATACATCCGGTATCGCTCTGGCTCTAGCTCTGGGCAGTCTCAGCCTGGCGCACATCTGCGAGTCGCGTGGCGAAGAACTCGCGGTCCACTTCCTCGATACCCTCCGCGACCATCACCATTATCCCGCCTTGAGCGACGCGCTGCGCGCGCAACTGTCAGGCCAGCAGAACAGCGCCGGCGAAAGCGCAGCAGCATCACAAGCCAGACAGATAACCATCCAGGCTATCCTTCCCCAACTTACCGAGCGCCTTGCCGAAGCAGACCGCCTCCTGCACGTCTCTAACTATCGCTTTGCGCCCACCAAGCAGATGCGCAATCAAATCGATGCCCGACTCAAACCCTTGCTCACCGCTTTACAGCATGGCCTGCAACCCACTGGCGACCTCGCCACCGCGCTCGCTACGATGGAGCCGGTCACACTTGCCAATCTGCTCATCAACGACGAAGCCCGCATCCGCCGCAAGGAAGGCCGTGACCCCATCGATGGCAACGACCTCAGCAAGCTGCACCGCAATCTGGAAAGCCTGCTCGAACACCTGCGGGCCGCCGCCACCAAACAGGCCGAACTCCTCACCCTGGGCATGGAGCCATCCGCTATCGCAACGGTACTCTCAAACGGTGTGCATACGACCTCAGAAGCTCAGCCGGAGAATCCCCGTAGCGCCGGCTTCCAGCCGGCTGGGGTAGGGTTGGGGGGCGCTCAGCCGGACAGGTATCCTTGGGAAGACCAGGAGCCACTTCAAGCCGAACTGCGCCGTCTGCTCAGCGAAGTCCCCCAGGCTCGTGACCTCTTGCGTCGCGCACTTTCTGACCGTGTCCTCGACCTGACCGCAACTGGAGCCACCTTATGACAGAAGGATCACCTGAGGCCAACAAGGTGCCACGCGCCCTCCTGCTGGAGAGCGATGATATACTCTTCGCCCCGCATGCCGCCCAGCACGTATATGAGAACGACCTCACCTATAGTGACTATCTGAACGATCTGGTCACTGATCTAGCGCGCGGCCTCAACCGCGTCGAATGGACCCGCAAGATCACCCAGGAGGGCGACATCCCGCTTGCCAAACGGCTGGCCGCCTCGTGCAGCAGCCCCGACCTGGATCGCTTCATCGAGCAGCAGCAGCAGACCTGGCACAAGCAAACGCAGGCGCAACTACACCAAGCCGAACGCGCCCTGGAGCAAGCTTCTTTCCCGCTCAGCGAGGAAGACCAGCAGCGCATGGCCTCGCTCCGCGCGCGCGCCCGCGCCCAAATGGGCGAGGCGCGTTTCCATCTCGCCCGCCAGACTATCGAGCAGTTCACCGGCGAACTCGATCACCTCTTGCAGCGCGCCGCCCAACAGCAGCAGGAGCGCCGCCGCCAGGCATTGGACCGCGTGCGCCATGCCCGCGAGCGCTTCTATGAGAGCGCTCTTTCTTTAGAAACCACTGAGATCAGTGAGTATGCGCGGCGTCTGTTAGACGGCGCTGAGCGCCTGGCGCTGCGCAGCACCCTGAACGATACCGACATCGAATGGCTTGACCGCTATTGCGTCGCCGCTATCCAACTCTGTGAAGACCCGACCTCTAGCCGAGGCGCCACCCGCGCACTGCTGGAGGCTCTTTCCGCCTCACCCATTCCACACGGCGACCCATCGGCCTCCATTCCTCCTCCACCAATGCTTGACCGCGCGGCGGGCAGTCCCACAATCGCTGCCCCAACGCTGCCGCCCGACTCGCTCTCAGAAACACCACCGCCTGACCCCTCTAGCGCCTTCCCGGCGCCTCCTGGCGGCTGGACCGTCGAAGCAGATACCTATCTGATCGACTTCTATCTTTCGCACCCTGATGAGGAACTAGCCCGGCAGCTCTCTGTGCCCCCAGAATCTATCAGCGCCCGCCTGGAAACGTTGGGATTGGTGGGCTTGCGCCAATCTGGCGTGCGCGCGCCGCGTGGCCGCGAACTCCGCCAGGAATCCTGGGCCAATCCCTACGTTCCCGGCCAGCCCATCACCACCTTGAAAATGTTCTATGGCCGCGAACGTGACCTGGAATATATTCGCTCTAACCTCAGCCACAGCGAAGGCGAAGCGCAAAGCCGCGTCATCATTCTCGAAGGCCACCGCCGCACCGGCAAAACCTCGCTGCTGCGCCACCTGGAGGGCAAAAAATCGGTCCCATCCGTGTTGGCGCCGCGCATTCCTATCTACCTGCCTATCGATAACTATATCCCCTTCACCAGCGCCAGCCTCTTTCACAAGATGAGCTATTCCATCTATCTCGCCCTCCATCGTCACGAGTATCCCCTTGCTCAGCCCCAGCTAGCCGACTTCCAACGTGACTTCGGCATGGCCTGGCACCACTTCCTTGATGCCGCTGAAGAGGCGTCCGGCGGGCTGGGTCTCGTCCTTATGTATGATGAGTTTCAGATCATCGAAGAGCGCCGCGCCGCCGGCGACCTGGATAAAGATGTCTACTGGGTGCTGCGCGCCGACATGCAGGGCGCGCGTCGCATCGACTTTATTCTAGCCGGCACCATGCGCCTGGAAGACATCGTTCGCCAGCACAACGCCGCCCTGTTTGGCATCGGCCCCACACGCATCCTGCGCTCGCTCGATGAACAGAACGCCCGCCGCCTCATCCGCGAACCCGCCCGCGACCAGAAAATCACCTACGATGAAGACGCCGTCAGCCTGATCGTTGCCCTCACCTCCAGCTATCCCTACTATATTCAATTGCTCTGTAGCGTCCTCTTTAACTATCTCAATGATTTCCAGAAACGCCGGGCCATGCGCGCCGACGTCGAGCGTGTTTTGCCAACCGTACTGGAGGAGGGTGGCACCCAATTTACCTCCATCCTCTTCGCCAACGAGGTCAGTTCGCTCGAACGCTATATTCTGGCCGGCGCCGCCGAACTGATCTCCGACCTGAGCGGTTCCTGCCACCGCGAACGCCTCTTTGCGCTGCTCCAGGAGAAAAAACTGGTTGCCAGCCAGACGGACTATGAACAAGCACTGCGTCAACTGGCCCTGCGCGATTTAATGAAAGATGGCGATGGTGGCGAGTATCTTGGCTTCCAGGTTGATCTCTTCCGCCAATGGATACGTGCCAAAAAACGGCTGGACCTCGTGATACGCGAAGAACGCGAGCGCCAGCAGCACCGGAGGGGATAAGATGCCCGCGCCCAATCCTTTTATTCCCAACAGGCCAGCGAGCGAACAGGGCGCCTTCTGGGGCCGCAGGCGCGAGCGGCGCCTGCTCTCGTCCTACCTGCTCGACACCGAACACCCTCAAAGCTGTGCCATCGTCGGGGCGCCGGCCATTGGCAAAACCTCGCTGCTCTCCTACCTGCTGGCCCAGCAGCAAGCACCTCGCGCCACACAGGGCGGTGAGCCAGCCACGCACAGCGAGCGACGCTCCCGCACCGTCCAGGCACTCATCCCCATGCGCGAGCTGACCAACGCGCACGCCGAGCGCTTCTATCAACGACTCTTCCAGGAGATGCGCCGCCGGCTGCTGGCCCTGGGCGCGCAGGGCAAACCCGCGCTGAACATCCCATCGCGTGCCCCAGCCGGCGAGCAGTTCGCCCCCCTGGAGCGCTTTCGTGACCTGCTCGATACAGCCACCGCCGCCGGCTATCGCTTCCACTTTCTGCTTGATGATTTCCCGGCCATTATCGAAAACCCCGCTGCGTTCGATGACGATTTCTTTACCCAACTGCGTTCCTGCGCCCAACTGTACGGCGTCTCCTGGGTCATCACCAGTGACCGCCCACTGCTCGACCTGTGGGACGCCGCCGACATCGCCAGTGCCCCATTCTTTGGGCTGCTGCGCCATCTCCATCTCGGCCTGCTCTCTGAAGATGAGCCTGATGAGTTGCTTGAAGAGACCGCCCGGCAAGGCCATCATACCTTCACTCCCGAAGACCGCGCCGCCTTGATTCAGCTTGCCGGCCCCCATCCCGCCTTCTTACAACTGGCCGGCTGGCATTTCTACGAATCCCGCTTCACGCGCCACCTGCCCCCACGCTCCGCACTTGCCGACGCCACCTTCCGCTATACTGGCGCCGCCAGCAGCCTCTACACAAGCCTCTGGGAGCGTCTCAGCACCCCTGAGCGCCAGGCACTGCTGGCAACACGCTCCCCATCTGACCGATCAGGCTCCTCAGATGCAACACCTGACGCAGACCACGCCGACCTGCAAAAAAACCTGGCCCAGCAGCATGCGCTACTGCGCCTGGCAGAACACGGCGAACATTACCTCCCCTTTGGCGCGGGCTTTGCCACCTTCCTGCAACAGCTTCCCTCTACCGCCGGGCGCACCATCGAGGACGAGTACCACGACTTCACCCGCCTGATCAGACATCTAGAGGTCGCCCACCACGAGCGGGAGCATATTGAAGCAGCCTTGGCACAATTTCGAGAAGGGAAGTACGCCCCCGGCCTGCGCGCCCTCTTCCCGTCGTTGGAAAATATCGCCGGCCTGCTCATTCAGCAGCGCACCCGCCGTCCGCCGCCGCACCAGCTTGGCGCCCGCCTGGAAGAACTACGTCACCAGGGTCTCATCTCCCAGGAAACGCTCGACATTGGCTTACAGCTTGTCCCTGACCGCAATCGGGCCGCGCATGGCCGGACCATAGCAGACCCACAGCAAGCTGCCCACACCACCATAATACTTGGCCGGAGGCTCCTGCAAGAAGCCTCCGGCCAGGAATAGTATTACCTCTTGACCCTCGACCCAGCCGGCTTCGCTGCTGGAGTGGCCGCTGCCGGTTTCGCTGAAGGCAGCGCTCCCGACTTCGCCGCTGCTTGTCGCTCAACTCGCTCGGCCTCCTCTGGCCGCGCAATCAACTTATAGAGCCAGGCCGCCACGATGCCACCAACAATCGGCCCAATCACATACACCAGATATTGATCCCAATGCCCATTCTTGCCGAACAAGGTCAGCACAATATCTGGTCCAAACGTCCGGGCAGGATTAACCGAAGCACCCGTTGTTGGCCCCAAGACAATAATTGCGGCAGCCAGCGCAAAGCCAATCGCCAGGCCAGCCCAGCCAGCCGGCGCGCGCTTATCAACCGCAGTACCCATAATCGCAAGCACCAGGATAAACGCCCCAAACGCCTCGATTGCCGCTGCCTGAACAAAATTGGTTGATGACCCGTAGGTCGTCGCACCCAAACCTGCTGCCAATGCCCCGCTGCGCCCAAACACGACCAGAATGCCCAGCGCGCCCAGCGTCGCCCCAATCAACTGAGAGATAATGTAATAGATAGCATCAACCCAGGCCAGCTTCCCCACACTCAGCAATGCAATACTCACCGCTGGGTTCACATGCGCGCCGGAAATCTTGCCAACAACATAGACAGCAAGAAGCAGTGCAAGACCATGCGCCAATGCCACCAGAAGCAGCCCCCCAGAAGCATTCCCCTTCAGCAGCGAACTCACTGACGTTCCCGTGCCGGCGCCGATAAACACCAGCAGAAATGTTCCCAGCACCTCAGCCAGCGAGCGCTGGATAATCGATGGTTCCCGTTGTGCAGCCATACAAAATACCCTTTCCTAAACCAAATTTCGCCAGCCAGGACAAACCGCGCAGCAGCGCGCAGCACCATCCGGCCCGCGTGCATGCTACTATACAGGGAAACGAACTTTAGCGCAAGAGACTCATAGAAGAAAAGGCACGACTTTTGCGTCTCTTGCCCGTAGAACAAGGAAGGTATCCACTCACTTCTCTGCCATTCAGCATTCCAGTAGGGAGGGCCGCGCGTTGATTCCACTCAAAGACTATCCAGGCCAGCGACGCCGCTTTCCATTCATCACCTATGCCCTCATCGCCGTAAATATCCTGGTCTTTCTGTACGAACTCTCCCAGGGGTCACAGACACAAGGATTTATCTGCGCTTATGGCGTCGTTCCTGACGCCCTCACGCATAACATGCCGCAAACAAGCCTCTGCGCCAGCCAGTTTGGGCAACCCTTTCCCTACCAAACGCCTCAGCCTGTCTGGCTGACCATCTTCACCTCCATGTTCATGCACGCCGGCTGGCTACATATAGGCGGCAACATGCTCTTCCTCTATATTTTCGGGGACAATGTTGAAGATCGCCTGGGCCACATTGGGTATCTGATCTTTTATCTCTTCTGTGGCCTGGTCGCCGCGCTTGCGCAGACGTATGTAGGCCCAAACTCCACTATCCCTAGTCTTGGGGCCAGCGGCGCGATTGCCGGCGTGCTGGCAGCCTATCTGGTCTTCTTTCCCACAGCCCGCGTCAGAACGCTCATCTTTCTGGGCATCTTTATCACCATTGTCTCTCTTTCCGCCTTCATCCTGATCGGCCTTTGGTTTCTCCTCCAGTTTTTCAGCGGGGTCGCTGCGCTCTCAGCCGATTCGCAGCAAGCACAAGGTGGCGTTGCCTATTTTGCCCATATAGGTGGTTTCCTGGCTGGACTGGTGATTGCTCTTATCCTGCGGCCCTTCCTGAGCAAACCAGCTCCCAGAACAGCTTCTTATCCACGCTGGCCTAGCTACCCCAACACCGGATAGCAACCTGCAACGCCAGGTGATACCATAGCGGGTATGACCAGTGAAACAACCTCAGCAATGCTCTATCTTGTTGCCACGCCTATCGGCAATCTGGAAGACATCACCTTGCGTGCCCTGCGCACGCTGCGCGAGGTAGATGTCATTGCCAGCGAAGACACCCGCAAGACCGGCCTGCTGCTCAAACATTTCGACATCAAAAAGCCGCAGATCTCGTTTCACGAACACAACGAGCGCCAGGCCGGCGAGCGCGTGATCGGCCTGCTCCAGCAGGGCAAATCCGTCGCCCTCGTCACCAATGCCGGCACGCCCGGCATCTCCGACCCCGGCTTCACGCTCGTTCGGCGCGCTATCGAAGCTGAGATCAACGTCACCATGATTCCTGGCCCCACCGCGCTCATCATGGCTCTGATTCTCTCTGGCCTGGCCGTTCACAGCTTCACCTTTCGCGGCTTTGCCCCGCGCAAGCCCGGCCCCAGACGCCGCTTCTTCGAGATCGACCAGCATGCCCCACACACGCTCATCTTCTACGAAAGCCCCTATCGTCTGGCCGCCTTTCTCAGCGATGCCCTCGCCGTCTTTGGAGACCGGCCCGCCGCGCTTGCCCACGACCTCACCAAGTTCTTCGAGAAGATCGAGCGCGGCACCATCTCCACCCTGCTGGAAAGCGTGACGCAATCTCAGCCCAAAGGGGAATTTATCATCCTGATTTCTGGAGCCGAAAAAGCTGGCAAGAAATCAGAGCAATGGCTACAAGAAGATGGGGACGCTTTTACATCGTCGGAAACCGAGGAGTCTTAGCCAAACGCACAGCCACGCTGTTATATATCAGGCCCAGAAACTTCCAGCCTGGAAATAGAGAGAACTGGTGGATATTGCACTAGATCGCCCACTTCTTTGATTGTGATGGGCGCAATCCGCTGAGCATAGAGACTCAGCAGCCGCTGCCAGAGCATCTGGTCTGGCGAGGGGTAGATAAACAGCAGGCAGTAGCGCAGGCCAGCTTGTATTGCTGCCAACTTCTGCACATCAGGCCAAATACCAACGTCATCCTTATAAAAATAGATGCCTAAATCTATTGGGGAGCCGCGCTGTCGGCCATGATAGAGGGTTTTGAGTTCAAGATAGACAGGAACATCACCGACCATCGCCATGAAATCGATCTTTTTCTTGGAAAGATTTGAAGCAGTAACTTCGCAATCCCAATGTGCCAGGAGTCCCTGCTGCTTCAAATAGGTGAATAAAAAAATCATTTCACCCTTAAACCAGCCTTCAACCTGCCGTTCTGACCTGGCAAATGCGAGCGGATAGTCCCGTCTCGGAAAAGCAAGGAAGTGCCGATCAATTTCATCAAAGAGTTGGTTCGCTGTGGCTATCATGAGCAGTCTCCAATCAGAACAAGTCTCTGCTTTTCTAGCACGAGAACCTACCAAAGAAGCGGAGGGCAAGGCTATTGTATAAGGTTGGCAAGGAAAGATCAATCATACGTAGTATTTGAGGGGAGAGAAAATTATGCAGAGGGTGCTACAACGAGCGGAACACATTGCCGCCCGCCTTGGGCAGATTGAGGGCGTCGTTGCCGTCGCGCTTGGTGGCTCCTGGGCGCGTGGCGATGGGCGCCTGGATTCAGACACCGACCTGGGCATCTATTACCATCCCGACCAGCCTCCCTCCATCGCTGCCCTACGCCAGCTTGCCCAGGAACTCGATGATCGCCATCCAACCGACGCCGTCACCGACTTCGGCGAATGGGGCCGCTGGATCAACGGCGGCGGCTGGCTCCAGATCGAAGGCCAGCCTGTCGATTGGCTCTACCGTGACCTGGAGCGCGTCACCCAAACCATCGATGACTGCTGCTCCGGCGTTGCCACCTGCGACTATCAGCCAGGCCATCCTCACGGCTTCCACAATCACATCTACCTGGGCGAAATCTTCTACTGCCAGCCGCTTTACGACCCCACTAGCGCGCTTGCCACACTCAAAGCACGCGCCACGCTATACCCGCCGCTCCTCAAACAAACCATCATCCATAACTACCTCTGGCAAGCTGGCTTTGCCCTCGAAAACAGCCAGAAATCCGCCAAACGCGGCGACATCTTCCGCGTCTCCGGCCTGCTCTTCACCTGCGCCGCCTGCCTTGTACAAGTCCTCTTCGCCCTCAACGAGCGTTATTTCATCAACGAAAAAGGCGCCATCAAAGCCATCGACTCGTTTCCCCTCCATCCGGCCAGCTTCAGTGAACACATCTCAGCCATCCTGGCCTGCCCAGGCAACAGCCCCCAAAACCTGCTCACCAGCATCAAGCAGATTGAAGAGATAACTCAGGCTATTAAACATCTTTGCAAAGAAGTGTAATGGCTATACGAATGACGCTATCAAGAGGCCGAGAAGACTGGCGCCTGGTCTTACATAAGACCAACCCCAGCGCGTCACCTGAATGCGATAGTATATATAGAAAGGAGCGCTTCATGGATACCAACGGGACGGCGCTGCAAGAACAATTTGCAGCCGCATTTCAGAGTTTTATAGACACCTGCTCTCACCTTGACCTAAACCTCTACGAGCAGAAGATACTAGCCGGCCAGTGGTCGCCTAAAAACATCGTTGCCCATATGACCGGCTGGGAACACGAGGCCACCGAGCGCTTTTGGCGATTCCTGGCCGGCCCCACTGAAGACGTCACTTATAACGTTGACGAGTTTAACAGCCGATCTGTCGCAGCGCGCCAGCACCTCACCTGGGAGCAGACCATCCGAGAACTCAAAGCCGCCCGGCAAGCGCTGCAAGAGCCGCTCGCGGTGGTCACGTCAGATGATCTGGAACGCGAAAGCCGCTTCTCTGAATGGCTCGAAGCAATGACCCGCCATTATGCCGAACACACCGCGCAATTGAGGCACTTCATCGAATGAGTATCACGTTCGACAGCGATTCGCGGGACTATCTTTGTAGGAGGGCATCTATGAGTGATTCTCTGGCGCGGCTGACGCGCAGCATGTTATTCGTGCCTGCCTCACGCCCGGACATGATAAAGAAAGCAGCGCAGAGCGCAGCAGACGCCGTGTGTCTGGACCTGGAAGATTCCGTTGCACCTGAGCAAAAAGAGGCTAGCCGCGCCAATGTAATTCAAGCGTTGCAGCAGATCGACTTTGGCAGACGAGTCCGCATGCTGCGGATCAACGCGCTTGATACTCCCTTCGCCTATCGTGATGTCATCGAGATCGTTGAGGCTGCGGGCGAGCATTTCGACTTGATCATGCTGCCCAAGACGCGAGACGCCGGCGACGCGCGCTTTCTTGATCTCTTGCTGTCTCAGATCGAGATGCGCCTGCATCTCTCGCGCCCCATTGGAATTGAGGCACAAATCGAAAGCGCCAGCGGCTTCCTCTGGCTGCGCGAGATTGCTCAGAGCACACCGCGACTGGAGGCGCTCATCTTTGGCCCCGGTGATTATGCCGCATCGATGCGTATGCCGCTGGCAAATATCGGCGAAGCAGACCAGCACGACGCCCTCTATCCAGGGCACCGCTGGCACGCCGTCATGCACGGCATTGTCGCTGCGGCCCGCGCCAATAATCTGCGCTGCATGGATGGCCCCTACGCCGATTTCAAGGATGAAGCAGGGTTCGAGCGCGCCTGCAAAGTCGCGCTGGCGATGGGGTTTGATGGCAAGCAGTGCATCCATCCCGCGCAACTCCCCATAGCCAATCGTATCTTTGCGCCCTCGCCAGAGGAGTTGAGCTGGGCACACACGGTTGTCGAAGCCTATGAACAGGCTAGCGCAGAAGGTCGCGGCGCCATCAGCGTGAACGGCAAGATGGTTGACGCCGCGAACATCCGCATGGCGCAAACCATCTTACAGCGTCAGCAAGCGATTGAAACAAAAGAGCAATAGGCGCGATTTTAATCGCCGGCCCCTTCGTCTGCCTCTCGCGGCGCCAATACCATGCCAGTGACATGATACGTCCGCCCGGCTCGCACCGCCGTCGGCCAGTCCGAGACCCACTCCC
>CAZFWN010000050.1:19176-30149 GCA_964522745.1 uncultured Ktedonobacterales bacterium | reverse complement strand
CCCGGCACTTCTGCCAGGCTTCTTTGCGTTCTTGCAGGGCAGCATTGTAGAGTTCTCGACACAGACGCAACGTGCGACCCAAAACCACAGCCTGTTCCGGTGTAGGTTCCAGCTTGTACTTATAGGTTTTGTGTGCCGTTGCCTCTCCCATTACTGAGACTCCTTGTGGGATTGGGCTTGGAGATACTGGCGCAGAATCCAGATAATTTCTCCATTGAATGAGCGTTCATGCTCACGAGCCATTGCCCGGATGCCTTGCAAGACATCCAACGGGAACCGGATTGAGATACGTTTTTCTTCCTGTCTCTTGTCCATGTATCCATTATAGCACATGATAGAATACACGTCAACAAAGATACGCCTGACGGCGCGCGGCTTTCATCCCCATGTCTAAAGACAAGGGGGCTTCAGCCGCTTGATTTGCTAAAACGCTCGCGCCAGGGGCGCACACGCGGATGCGACTGCGCGTTGCCATAGCTCGCGCCTGCCTGGCCGGCCTGCGCCCATACCTCCCGCCAGCGCGCCATCACGGCTGGCCGCGCCGTCTGGTTTTCTATTCCACGCGCCACAGCGACAGGTAATGTGAGTCCAGGGAATCGCTCAAAAATGGCTGGCTCAATCAGAAATTGCATCGGTTACCACTCCTCGCATCTGCTGGGATTCACTTGCCGCCCTTATAACAGCCGGCGCCACCGCTCCCGGTGTAGAGTGACACACACGAGGAGCGTCTGTTGCCAGACGCTCCTCACTGCGACCCCGTGAGTGGAGGGAGAAGGGAAGCTATGCAGAGACGTGTGAGAGCGGGCCGGCATTATCCGGGAAGTTGCTGGTGTTGAGAACCTGGATACCGGCGTGCTGCTCGCCGTTGAACGGTGTGACCACCGGAGCGGTCTTGCCAGGCTCGCAGCCCAGCTTAAACGGCACCGTCGGGTCGTTGAACCACAGGCCCAGATGATACTGATGGGTGGGCGGGAAGGTCGTCGTGCCGCCGGTAGAGACGGAGAATGTCTCGACATTGAAGATGCCGCGCACCGTCGCGCTGCCTTCGCCGTTGCCGTTTGTTTGCAGATCGCTCTGATACCAGGCAACTCCGAACGGCTTATTGGGCAGTTGAATGACGAAGAGATCAAAGCCAGTATTAGCAGGCAAACCAGTAACACTCACCGTCAGTTCATCGTTCAAATCGCCCTTGACAATCGTTGCCGAACCGTGCGCGTGTGGCAGGCAGGCCGTAATGCCTGGCGACGGCACCAGATCAAAGCTAAAGCCAGCATCGCGGTTCGCATTCAGCGTGGTATTCCCGGTAGACGGGGCCGCGCTTGCGCCACCACCACAGGCCGCCAGCGCCAGCAATCCAAGCATCCCCAGGAATGCCGCGCCTTTACTTAATCGATTCATCAATCGCAACATGGGTTTGGTTCCTTTCTGATGTATCGCTCTGTTCTGACAACTTTCTGGCAATGTTGACCGGCTTACGCACGTTCTCGTTCGCCCCACTTCAACATCCCTCTGCTCTTGTACTGTCACAAGCATACCTGGAACCCCACACTGCTCGCATCCGCAGGATGCTGTATGTTTTTTGTCTGCCAGACATATCAACCTGATGGCCGCACAAGCAATCTGGCTTATATATCCTGGGTAATTTGCTGTAGACCCCTGGCAAAGCGTTCGTAACGCTTTCTGTAACCTTTGCAGGACGGCGCCCTGGCATACTAGGGAGAGAAGCGCATATCGCGTCTCTCATCCATCGAGAACACAGGAGCTATGAACCATGACCGAACTGGTCTTACACGCACAGAATCTGTACAAATCCTACGGGCGCCGCAAGGTTCTGCAAGGAGTGGAGTTTTCGGTTTCGCCCGGAATGCTGGTAGGCATTGTGGGGGAAAATGGTGCTGGCAAATCGACCCTGCTGCGCATCCTCGCGGGCGCGCTACGCCCCAATCGGGGCGAAGTCTTCCGGCGCGGCGCGCTGGGCTATTGCCCGCAGCAGGTCGTCTTAAACGACGCCCTGACCGCCAACCAGCACCTGGACTATTTTCGGGCGGCCTATGATGGTGGTGATCTACACCGCGCCGACGAATTGATCGCGCGGCTTGGTTACGCTAATTATCGGACAGCAGTGGTGGGCATGCTCAGCGGCGGTACCAGGCAGAAACTGAATCTGACGCTGGCGCTGATGCACCGGCCCGACCTGCTGCTCGATGAACCCTATCAAGGTTTTGATGTGGTAGCTACCATCCTGAAAGAAGCGATGCGTGTCATTTGCCCAGATATTCATATTCGTGGTCAGAGGATCCTGGAATAAGACTCTCTCGGTTGGCGTTGCTGTGAGGACGAGCGTGGCGGTTGGCAGCGCTTTACCAGCGCGCCCTTGCCCGCCGCGTGCCGACAGCGCGTCCAGGGAAACGCCCAATCCACCAGCGAGCAGGACGATAATGGCTACCAACATGCCTATAATGATTCCTGTCCTGCTTTTGCGCGGTGGCGTGGAAGGTGGAAAGGACATCGGCGGGATTCCGCCGGCCAGCGGCATCGATGGTGTTGGTGGAAATCCGCCGGCCAGTGGTCTGGATGGCGAGCCGGCAGTTGGATACTGGCTATAGCCAGAGGAGGGCGGTGGCGCGCTCTGCTACCTCACTGGAGGCAGGTGGTTGAAACCGCGCCTGACTGGCCCCAGTCCGCGAAGGCGGACCTTGCGGCCAACGGCCCATAGGCGCGGTTTCAACCGTCTACTAGCTCTGCGGTGCCCATTGCAGCAGGCTGGCGTTGGAAACCAGCGTGGTGCCGCTGGCCGAACTGCCCAGCACAAAGATGGTCGCCTGGGTAGAAGTGCCATCGCTGCTGAGCGCAAAGCTGGCCCCGTTCGGCGCCCAACTGATGTCCGCCTGGGAGGTGATACCCACATGCGGCGTATACTGCTGGAAGCTGCTGGCATCAACGCCTTCGCTGGCCGCGCCGCTGCCTTTATTTGTATCCAGGACCACTGTTTGCCCATCGGGCGAGAAGCTCAGGGTGATGGGATCACTGGCGGTAAAGCCGCTCATCGGTAGCTCGGTAAAGATCTGCTGGCGGTCCGTATTCGAGGTGGTTGAGATATACCAGAAGCCGTTGGCCCAGGTTGCGTCCGCCGTCGCCAGATTGAAGCCCATAACCACATGCGAGCCATCGGCGGCCACATCCCAATTGACGTTCAGAGTCGAGGCGCCTGCTGGCGTGATGGCAAGCGGCGTACCCTCTGAATGCACATTGAGATCATAGCGGTGCAGCATGATCTGATTGGAAGTGGAATCCAGCAGCGCGTAATAAACTGACTGACCGCGCACCTCGATCTGGCTGACGCCGCTGATCTGTGTAACCTGGCTGGAGGTGCTGCTGGTAATGTCTTCCTGCCAGATTTGGGTGACGCTGCCGGGGAGTTGCTTGGCGACGATCACCGTCTTATTATCAGATGACCAGCCAAACGTCGCCGGCTGGGCAGTTGAGGGCACATTCAGGGTAATGAGGGCGCCAGTGGCGGCATCCATGACATAATCAACGGGATTGCCAGCCCCGGAGCGCTCAAACGCCAGGTGCTTGCCGTCTGGCGACCAGGCCAGATCGGTAATGTTCAGGCCGTCGCTGGGAAGCTGGGAGACTTGCTGCGGCGCTTTGCCTGGCTGGGCAATCCAGATCTCATCGCCACGCGCAAACGCATAGCGGAAGGCCGTGCCCGGCTGGGGCGTAGCCGTTGGGGTGGGGTGCTGTTTGGTGGCCCCAGCGGTGGGCGTTTGATTGGCAGACGTCGTCCCCTGGCCGCAGGCGGCGAGCGCCAGCACCAGCAATGCGCTTAGTATCACTGCGCCACGCGCCCGGCGGGCGGAAGCTGTTTGTAACAGATCGGAAATGCTAGACATGGGATAGAGTACCTCTCAGGACCAGAAATAAGGTAATACCTCGCTGGTTGCCCAGCGCGGTCAGCGCTCACTCTAGCACACTTCAGCTTTTGTCGCAAGAGAAGCGCAAACATGGGTTCCACCCAAACGTGGGGCCAGCAGGGCGCCAGGCTAGCGCCCAGAGCGGGGCGGGCGCGGCGGGAGTGTCGTGCGCGGGATCGAGGCCGGCACCTGCGCGCCCTGCTTGAGTCCTTCAGCGAGCTTGCTCGTCTCCTCGGCGGCGCGCTCGGTCTCTTCGCCAGTAGCGATAAATTGCTGGGCCAGTTCCAGCAGCCCGCGAGCGATCTCTTCGGCACGCCCAGCAGCGCCACGCAGCCGCTGCGCCACCCGATCTCCGGGCGTTTCGCCCAACGGTCCGCTCGGCGCGCTCGCAGCGGGGGAAACCGCCGGCTGCGGCGCGGTCTCATCCTTGCGCAGCCCGGCCATGCGCTCCAGCATCTGCATGGCGCTGAGCGGCCTGGCCGGCGCGGCAGGCGGGGGAGCGGCACCCGGAGCAGCGGCTGGCGCTGCCGCCTGCAAATCAGGCAGCGCCGCCGTCTCTTCAAGCGTGCGCGAGAGGCGCTGGGCCACTTCCGCCGCCGTCTGAAGCGCCGCCGCCGCCATATGCAGCCGCTCGGCCTGGCCGCTCAACTGGCCTACCAGCCGCTCGCTCTGCTCGCGCAGACGTCCCGGCTGGGCCGGCACGGGCTGGGACGCCTGCTGTTGCAGCGTCTCGCGCATCTGACGCTCGGCGCGCAGTTGCTCCTCCAGGTCCAGCCGCTCCTGTTCCAGCGCCAGCCGCTCGCCGCGCATCTGCTCTTCCAGCGCGGCGAGCGCCGCCTCCGAGGCTCTGGCCTGCTCCTCGGCGGCACGAAGCTGCGCCTGGGTCCGCTGCAAATCGCGCTGAAGCTGGTCCTGGCTCGCCTGGGCCACCTGATACTCCGTCTGCAAGCGCGCCTCCAACATCTGATTCACCTGAAGCGTCTCCTGCCGCCGGTTGTTCGCCTCCTCCTCCCACCTCTGACTCATCTCGTTGAATTGCTGCTCCACTTCCTGCCGCTCGGCCTCCTGCTGTTGAAGCTGCTGCTCAAGATTGAGCAATCTCGTGCGCACCTGGATGACCCCGCGCACCAGATCATCCAGCCCACCGCCAGTGCCCAGGGCCGGCAGGCTGGGCAGATCATGGAGTTCACCCAGCGCCAGACGCCCCAACGCATCCGTCAGCGTGCGCACCAGGCGCACCTCTCGCGCCCGATCACGCTCGCCGCGCTGGCGCTCGATGCCCTCCAGCAGCACGTTCACGCTCTCCACCAGCGGAGCCAGTTCGCTCTCCAGAATCTCGGCGCGCAGATCATATTCGCCATAGCCAAAGCGCGTCAGCGTTTCCTGCAACCGGATAATGGTCTGCTGGCGCTGCTCCGCCTGGATGGCCTGACTGTTGTGCAGTTGATCGAAGTCATCTGTCGCCAGCGCCAGTTCGCGGGCCAGCAGCAAGCTATCCAGGCTCAGCCGGCGCGCCTCAAAGAGACCAACCAGATGCCGCGCCCCAATCAGCGCCACCAGCAGGCTGATGCAGATCACCGCCGCGATGAGCTGAGGCATATCCGCAGCAAACAGCAGCGCGTGCGCCATCATGCCCCCGGCAACGATGATGGTGAGCGCGAAGGGCAGCGTCAGCCAGAGCGCCGGGCGCTCGGCCTCCTCTATACTCAGATCGAGCGCGGCGGGCGGCTGGCTTTCGCTGCGCAGCCGCAGCAGCGCCCCCAGGCCCAGACAGAGATAGCCGGCATTCCAGACAACTTGCAGCCAGGAATTCATCAGTGCGGGCTGCAAGGGATTTTGGATCAGCCCGGCGGCATCGGTGGCAATCAGCAGCAGCGCCCCCAGCGCCAGCACGCGCAGCGCTCCCCGCAGCGGCGTGCCGCGCTCGCCCGCCGAACGCAGGGCAAACAGCACCCCAGCCAGCAGCAGCAGATCGGCCACGCAGATCGTCAGCGTCGTCAAGCGCACCGGGTTCGAGGCGCTATCGGTTTCCTGCACCAGCGGCAGCACAATAAAATAGCCTGCGCCTACCAGCGCGCTGCCAATGACCAGCACGCCATCGAAGAAGAGCCGCAGCCGCAGCAGCGTCGCTCGATCTTGCGCAGGCGGCGGGAAGAGCAGAAACGCCAAGAAAAGGACGATGCTCTGGGCGATCAAAGCGACAGTAGCAACCGATGGCCCCTGGCCCACCAGCGGAAAATTGCCCGGATGGATGCTCGATGGAACCAACCGCGCGCCCTCGGCAACAAGCACCCCCAGGCAGGCCAACCCCAGCAGCATCCAGGCGCCGCGCTCGCGCCCGCGCAGCACCATACCCGCCAGCAGACAGCAGCCCAGGGCAAAGAGGCCGCTAATCAGCGGCACACCCACCTCAACCAGCGAGGGACTCTGCCCGTTGGAGAACACCAGCGACAGCGCCAGGAAGCCTTCGGCTACCAGCGCCAGGATCAGCGCGCCGGCCAGCGGCAGCCGGCCAGAAAACGCCGATTCTCGACTGCCCGGCAGATCGCCAGGCGGCTCCTCAGTCTCATCAATCAGGTCTGGCGCGTCGGGAAATCTGCTGGACATAACCTGGCCCCTGCTCGCTACATGATACACAGCCTATAAGCAAATTGTGGCTATTCTACCTGCTGGGCCAAAGAGCGTCAAGCATCTAGCACAAATAGGGGATGCCCTCTAGAGGGATGGCTCAGCCGGCACTTCCGGGCGCTGCGATTCACCCGCTACCGCAGCGCCCATCTTCCCGGCAGCAGCCACCAGGGGCTTACCCAGCAGCGCCAGCACGCACACGCCGGCAAGCACATAGACGCCGCCCTGGATATTCAGCACCAGCACGACACCCAGGTGATCGCCCAGCGCCCCGGCAATGATCGTGCCCACCGTGATTGATGTTTCCGCCCACATTCAGCAGAAGGTGGCCGCCTTTGCCGCCCATGCCTCTCAATTTCCCCTCAAACAAGACATGCTGCCGCTCTCGATCTTGCAAGAACTGATAGGGCGCGAATTTTTTGTGCGCGTCCTTCCGCCCCCTTCCAAATCCGAGATCACCACCGATTTCCTTCCCGCCGTTCCCGCTGCCCCTCCCGCCGAGCGCAGCACGCGGCGCACCATGCCGCTGGGGTGGGTGTTGAATGAATATTAGCCCATCCGACCCAGGAAGCCTTTGGCGCTTGCCAGCTACCGTTTCATGTCGCGCCGTGTTATAATGAGCCAGCCCGGCGCAGCAGTTGGCATACGCGCCGTTTGTTATCATCCGCTGTTTCATCCAGCAGTACGGAGCCTGCACTTATGTTTCGCAAAATCATGATCGCCAATCGCGGCGAGATCGCCCTGCGCGTCATCCGCGCCTGCCGCGAACTAGGCATTCGCACCGTCATCGCCTATTCTGAGGCAGACCACGATTCCCTGCCCGTCAAGATGGCCGACGAACGCATCTGCATCGGCCCTGGCCCCAGCACCAAGAGCTATCTCCACATTCCCAATATCATTAGCGCGGCCCTGCTCACCAACAGCGAAGCCATCCACCCCGGCTATGGCTTCCTCTCCGAAAACACCGGCTTCGCCGAAATCTGTGCCGACTGCCACATCACCTTTATTGGCCCGCCGCCTTCGGTTGCCAACGTTATGGGCGACAAAGTTTCGGCACGCCAGGCAATGGACAAAGCCGGCCTGCCCGTGCTGCCCGGCACCGGCATCACGCGCTCCGTCGCCGAGGCCGAGCAAGAGGCAGTCCGCATCGGCTACCCGCTGATGATTAAATCCGCCGCCGGCGGTGGCGGGCGCGGCATCCGCATGGTCAACCGCAAAGAGGAGTTTGTGCATCTCTTCACCACCGCGCAAAGCGAGGTGCGCGAAGCCTTCCACGACGATGGCATGTATCTTGAGAAGTGCGTGACAAACGCCCGGCATGTCGAAGTGCAGGTTCTCTGTGATAACTATGGCAACGGCGTGCATCTGGGCGAGCGCAACTGCTCGGTGCAGCGCCGCCGGCAGAAGATGCTCGAAGAGGCGCCCAGCCACTCGCTTTCGCCCAAGCTGCGCGAGGAAATCTGCTCCAAGGCTATCCAGGGCGCGCTCTCGATTGGCTACCGCAACGCCGGCACAATGGAGTTTCTGGTAGATGAGAAAAATCGCTATTATTTCATGGAAATGAATACCCGTCTCCAGGTGGAGCATCCGATCACCGAGGCCATCACCAGCGTAGACATCGTGCAGGAGCAACTGCGTATCGCCGCCGGGGACCGCATGAAGCTCAAGCAGAGCGACATTCGCTTCAACGGCCACGCCATTGAGTTTCGCATCACGGCGGAAGATATGGCGCTGGATTTCCGCCCGCAGACAGGCACCGTCGAGGAGTATCTGCCGCCCAGCGGGCCGGGCGTGCGCGTGGATTCGCATCTCTTCCGGGGCTATAACGTGCCGCCGCACTACGACTCGCTGCTGGTCAAGCTGATCGTCTGGGGACCGAACCGCGAGGCCGCCATTGCGCGGGGCCGCCGCGCCCTGGACGAGTTTGTCCTGGAAGGACTGACCACGACCATTCCATTCCATAAGCGGCTGCTCAACAATCGCCAGTTCTTGCGCGGCGAGATGACCACCACGTTCTTGCAAGACCACGCCGATCAGTTACTATCCGTCGGCGCATAGAAGCGCTCGCTTGTAGCGCCGGCATCTTGCCGGCGAACTGGACGGGCCGCCAGGGACGGCGGCGCTACACGGTCCTTGTAGCGCCGGCCTCCGTGCCGGCCTTCCGTCGGAGGATGAGACTCCAGTTCAGAGGGGAGGAAACGATGAGTTCGCGCGTTGTCGTCACCGGCCTGGGCATGGTGACGCCGCTTGGCAATGATGTGCCTACCACCTGGGAGGGTATCTGCCGGGGGCAATCCGGCATTGGCCCGATCACCACCTTTGACACATCGCAGCAAGACGTCAAGTTTGGCGGCGAGATCAAGGGCTTTGACCCGAAGCAATACCTGGAACATAGAGAGGTGCGTCGCAACGACCGCTTTGTGCATTTCGCTGTCGCTGCCACAAAACAAGCCGTCGATCAGGCAAAACTCGATGTCGCCGCCAACGGCCCCGACGTTGGCGTCTTGATCGGCAGCGGCATCGGCGGCCTGCACAGCACCCACGAGCAATTCAAACTGCTTTATGATCGCGGACCAGACCGCATCAGCCCCTTCTTCATCACCATGATGATTAGCGACATCGCCGCCGGCTTTGTCTCCATCATGTTTGGCGCCAAGGGGCCAAACTTCGCTGTCGTCTCTGCCTGCGCCACCAGCGCTCACACCATTGGCGAGGGCTGGGAGATGATTCGCCGGGGCGATGCCAAGGCCATGATCGCCGGCGGCAGCGAATGCGCGCTGACTCCTATCGGCGTGGCTTCTTTCGCCAATATGCACGCGCTCTCGAAGCGCAACGATGACCCCCAGGGCGCCAGCCGACCCTTCGACGCCACCCGCGATGGCTTTGTGATGAGCGACGGCGCCGCCGTGCTGATTCTGGAAGACCTGGAGTTTGCTCAGGCACGCGGCGCGACTATCCTGGCCGAGATCATTGGCTACGCAGCCACCGCCGATGGGCACCATATCACCGAGCCTGCCCCCGGCGGCGAGGGCCTGGTGCGCGCCATAAACCGCGCCATTCAAAAAGCCGGCATCCGGCCAGAAGACGTGGACTATATCAACGCGCACGGCACCTCGACGCCCTTCAATGACCGCACCGAAACCACCTCGATCAAGACCAGCTTTGGCGAACATGCTCGCAAGCTGGCGATCAGTTCCACCAAATCAATGACTGGGCACACCCTGGGCGCCGCCGGCGGCATCGAAGCCATCTTCTCGGTGCTGGCGCTCAAAGAGGGCATCCTGCCGCCGACCATCAATCTGCATCATCCCGACCCGGAGTGCGATCTGGACTACGTGCCCAACGAGGCGCGCCACCAGCCAATCAGGGTCGCCATGTCCAACTCGATGGGTTTTGGCGGCCACAACGCCTGCCTGATATTTAGAAAGTGGGAGGGATGATGCGCATGAGCGAGCCATCGGTGCTTCTCACCCGCGTCCAGGCCCTTATTGAGGCGCTGGAGAACAGCAGCGTCGGCGAGATCGAACTGACCGAGGGCGGCACGCATATCAAGATCACCCGCGCCTCGGCGGTCACGCCCACAGTGCTGGCGCCGCCCCCTGGCAGCATGCCGGCCTTCCCGGCAATGCCCATGCCTGGCTTCATGCCGGCGGGCGTGCCATCTCCCGCCGCTCAGCCGGCGCCCGCCGGACGCCCGCGCCAGACGCGCCCCCCGGCGGATGCTGGCGTGGCCGTCGTCTCGCCGCTCACCGGCGTGTACTATAACGCTGCTTCTCCCACCTCTGACCCCTTCGTCAACATCGGCGACGCCGTACAGGCTGGGCAGGTCGTTGCCATCGTCGAGGCCATGAAGGTCTTCAACGAGGTCAAAAGCGAGGTCGCCGGCACTGTCGTTGCCATGCCAGCCAAGAACGGCCAACTCGTGCAAAAAGGCGACCCACTGGTCAGGATTCAACCGATCTAAGCAGAGACAAACGGCGCCCCAGGCACATTCGTTACCTGGGGCGCGACCTCTTCCGCCTCAGAGCTTCAGCCCGAAGGCCAAAGGTGAAGCGCCTGGTATATCCAGGCAAGCACCTCTTTATTACCGTTGACGCCGCTGCGCCAGCTGGCTTATCACCAGCACCACGCTCGCTGCTGCGAGGAAAAGTCCCGTATCAATAGCCCCGCCATAGGCGATGCTGGGCGTGAACCAGGGCGACGGCAGACCATCCAGCAAGAAGAAACTCAGGCCGAGCAGCCCCGCGCCTGCGGCGGCAGCCGGCGACAGCCTATCGAGCAGCCGAACGCCAAACGCAAAGAGCGCGGCCAGCGAGCCACTCAAGCGACGCTCCGCGAACGGGCGCAGCAGGGCCACCAGTCCGGCGGCCACGAGTCCCACACCGGCCAGCGTCTCGCCCCACTCAATCAGATACCCAAAGAGCGCCG
>CAZFWN010000050.1:0-19076 GCA_964522745.1 uncultured Ktedonobacterales bacterium | reverse complement strand
AGTCCCACACCGGCCAGCGTCTCGCCCCACTCAATCAGATACCCAAAGAGCGCCGCGTTGGGCAGCACCAGCGCCCGCAAAAGAGCAGCGAAGAAGCCGGGCAACTGACCTCCGTTGATTGTCGGCGTCAGCAGCCCGCCAAGCCTGGCGGGAAACGCCCCGAAGAGCAGCTTATCAACACCAGAAACCAGCCACTCGTAGCCAATGAGCAGTTGCAGCCCGGCCAGCGCAATATTCACGCCCGACGTGCTAACCACCTTGACTTGCTGGGGCTTTGCGCGATGGATAGCTACATTATTCAGGCGAGCGCGCAGCGGCAGGTGCGCGTGAGATGCACCCTGCGCAGGAGCTGGGGCTGGCCGTGTTTCGGTCTGAGGTTGGATGTGCAGAGCCATGTCTGTCTCCTTGAGAGAGCGCTTCACCAGGAGCCGTAACAGTGGCTCGCGGCGCTCCCTCCAACCTCTATTGTCGCGCGCCCAGATGGTCTGGTGTGTCAGGAAAATGACGCGACTTTGCCGCCCTCGCCTGTAGGCGTTTTGCCTACAGGCCAGCGGGCCGTTTTTTTACTGCCATAAAAAAATTGCGTAAGGCAACGTGGGTATACTGTGACAAGAGCGTGGAAAGGGGATGTAATGGATATAGAAACCTTGCTGGCATCAGCCAGACCTCGCCTGGTCCGCCTGGCACAACTGCAAGGGGTCGCGCTGGATGTCGCCGATGACATCGCCCAGGAGACGCTGCTGGAAGCCTGGCGCAGCCTCGATCATCTGCGCGCGCCGGAGCGCTTCGATGCCTGGCTCGATGGCATCTGCCGCAATATGTGCCGCCGCTGGGCCAGGGCGCAGCAGAGCGCCGTGCCAGTCTCCACGCAGGCACCTTCTTTACTTGCGCCCGACGGGGCAGACGTTGCGGAGCCGACAGCCCTGGACCTGCCTGACCCGCTGGCGCTCGACCCGGCAGAAGAACTGGAGCGCCAGGATTTAGAGGTCTTGCTGGACCGCGCTTTAGGCCATCTGTCCGACAGCGCCCGCCAGATCATTGAACTCTGCTATCTGGCCGAAGTGCCTCAGCGCGAGGCGGCGCTGCGCCTGGGCCTGACCATTGGAGCGCTGGAGCAACGTCTGCATCGCGCCCGCCAGCAGTTACGCGAACTGCTCAGCGGCGCGCTCCGCCCCGATGCCGAAGCCTTTGGCCTGCTCCACGACGAAGAACCCTCCACCGGCTGGCGCGAATCGCGCGAGTGGTGCAATCAGTGTGGTCGCCAGCGCTTGCGCGGCATCTTCGAGCCAATGCCCGATGGTCGTGTCAACTTCCGCCTGCGCTGCCCGGCCTGCTCAGCGAACCAGGATTTAGACATGACCGAATCCGGCGGGCTGATCGCGCTCAATGGATTACACGCCTTCCGTCCGGCACTCAAACAAGTCAATAAGGTACTCTATCCCCATCAGCAAGAGGCGCTGGCCGGCAAAAGCCCGCCATGTATGACGTGCCAGCAGCCGCTCCAGTCAGGTCTTTTCTCTTCTAGCGAAATGAGCCTTCGTGTACCCTCCGGCCGCTTCTTTGCTGTGCTGGAATGTCCAGCTTTCCACAACAGCATCTCCTGGGCAGGAGGCATTGCATGCTGGGATCATCCAGTTGTCGAAGACTTCCGGGCGCGTCATCCGCGCTGGGTCAGCGAACCTGATGTCCTCACCGAGTATGCTGGAACCCAGGCTATTCGCTTCCGCATGGCGGACATTGCCAGTGCATCGCGGCTCACGGTGTTTGCACAGTATCCAACGTTGCGCGTCCTTGCCGCGTTTGAGGAATAGGCCGGGCGATAGCATCCACATACCTTTCTACTTCCCATCAGCAGGGCAGGAGGATATATGTCTCTTCTTGAGCATGAGCAATCCGCCGAATACGATGAGCCGGGTGGCACACCAGACACCCCAGCAGTTTTCACGGAGCCAGCAGACCAGCCGGCTCTTTCCAAGATGCCCGCGCCGACGCTCTGGCGCTCCGCCAATTTCCTCAAGTTCTGGGCGGGCCAGAGCGTCTCCAAGTTCGGCGATCAATTTAATCAGGTAGCGGCGCCATTGCTCATCCTGGCGCTGGTGCATACACCACTGGCGCTGGGCATCAACGACGCAGCCAGCCTCGTACCCTATCTGCTGCTCGGTTTGCCGGCGGGCGCATTGATTGACCGCCTGCCGCGCCGGCTCACCATGATCGTCTGCGACCTCGCGCGCATGCTGGTTTTCGCCTTGCTTGCAGCGCTGCTGCTGGAGAACCTGCTCACCGCCGAAACAATCTGGGTGATCTACGTCGCAACTGCTATCGCCTCAGTGGCAACGATCTTCTTCGATATGGCCTATCTCACCGCCGTTCCGACCATTGTTCGCTCCGAGCAACTGCTGACCGCTAATAGCGCGATCCAGGTATCAGCATCAACGGCAGAGTTCGCCGGGCCACCCCTGGCGGGCGTGGTCTACCAGGCATGGGGAGCCGCCGCTACCATGTTTGCTGATGCGCTCTCGTTTGCCGTTTCAGTTATATCCCTATTGCTGATTCCTCGTGAATTCCGCGCTGCGCCAGCCGCTGCGCCCCTCGCCGGAGACGTGAGCCTGCCAGCAAAACCATCCATTGTGCGCGACATCAAAGAGGGTCTGCGCTTTGTCTGGGGGCAGCCGGTGCTGCGCTGGACGGTGCTGCTCATCGCCGTCAGCAACTTCTCCAGCAACGCCATCTTTCCGCTCTGGCTCTTCCGCATGCGCGATCAATTGCATTACAGCGCCGGAATCATCGGCGTCATCCTGGCCTGTATGGCGGTTGGTGGAATTCTCGGCAGCTTCGTCGCCGGGAAATTTCGCCGGTGGTTTGGCATGCTGCCCACAGCGCTGGTCGCCATGCTGCTAGAAGCGCTGCTCTATGGAAGCTCCGCATTCTATAGCCAGTTCTGGCTCTACATGCTCGCCCTCTTTCTGCTTGGAGCCATCAACGTCATCATCAATATCAATATCCTGACGCTGCGCCAATCGATTACGCCCGATCATATGATGGGCCGCATGCAGAGCGTAGCGCGGGTCATCGCCTGGTCGCTCATTCCGGCGGGCGCACTTCTCGGCACAGCGCTGGCTGGCCCATTTGGCCTGCCCCCGGTCATCATTGGCGCCGGCGCGCTGATCTTCCTGGTCGCGCTGGGTATGTTCCTCTCGCCGATCAGAAAGATGGGCTGATGTGTTATACTGTCGCTATCTTCCTCAGGAGGTTGCTGCGGCCATGTCACAGCCGGTGACCACAACGGTCAGGTAAGAGTACCGCTACACCACCCTAACACGCAACACTGTTACCAGTTGGCGCCGCTGCTGGCTGCCAACTATTCTATGTGTGTTGTCGCTTCCTGGTGTTCGGACTCCCCACTGCCGATGTGTTGAACACTGGCCGTCAGGCGTGAGATCAGCCCTTCCGTCTTTTCTCCTCTCCCCTGCTCGCCGTTCCCGCATCCTGGCATCATACCTACTCCGCTTGAAGGGCGGGCTGTAGCGCCGCGAATCGTTCCGGCAGAGGCAGGGCGCCACTAGCAAGCGCACGATGCTTCAAGCAGGGTGAGTACAAGGGGATCGCTTTGCACCAGGAAGGGGCAGCCTGAGGAGAAAAACGCATGTCCCGAAGAACCCTCTCGCGGCAGATACGTCTGCGACCCCTTGATGCTGCCGCGCTCAGCAAATATCTGGCACACTATGATTCCAGAAGCCTGCATTACCACCCGGAACAGTTTCCTCAATTGTCTTCTCAGCGCCTCTTTGAGAACAGTGCGCCGCTGGAACTGGAAGTAGGCTGTGGCACCGCCGAGTTTCTCTGCGCGCTCGCGGCCAGAGAGCCAGGCACAAATTTTGTCGGCGTCGATATTGCCAGCCGTCCCCTCTACAAAGCGGTAGAGATCGCTTCATCGCTCAGGCTGGAAAATGTGCGTTTTCTACACGCCAATGTTGCGCAGATGTATCCCCTGCTGGTTCCATGTTCGCTGCGGCAGGTCTACGTTCACTTCCCCGACCCGAACACGCGGCTCAAGTTTCAGCACCGCAAGCTGATCACGCCGGCCTTCCTCGACGCTATCCATCTGGCGCTTGTCCCAGAGGGTAAACTCAGCCTGATGACCGATCACGCGGAGTTCTTCCACGAACTGTTGACGCTCATCGAGGCCGATTGCCGGTTAAAAAAAACTCACGACGAGCGCTACCTGATTGGCTTTGAACCGGAGGTGAAATCGCGCTTTCAGAAAATCTGGGAGCGGCATGGCCTGCCCATCCTGCGCCTGGAGGTGCGCAAACGCCTCTCAGCGCTTGATGGCGGCTGATCCTGCGAGCAGCCAACTGATCCCGGCGCTCCAGGCGCGATATTGCCTGGAGCGCCGGCATATGTCATCTCTTGACATAGTGGCCGTTCCCGGCGCTTGCTGAGCAGTCCTCGCGCAGCATATGTCATTTCTTGACATATGCTGCGCCGCAATAACCACACTCATCCACCCCCTGAATCTCACCATCTGTGGGGAAAGCTGTCTAAGTTGTCTGAGTTGTCCGAGTTGGGAAATTTGCGAAACGTGAGAAACTTCGATCTGATGCCCCAATTTGGCAAGGAGCAGCGTTTATTTCATAAAGCCTGGCACATGAACCTGGCTACTTGACAATGCCTGCCCGGTCCTGTAACATAAGCAGGAGACCGGCAGCAAGAGTAAGCAAGAGCAGCCAGCGCAGACACAGGCGCCGCAGGAGGTTTCAGATGGACGAGCGCAACCAGCCGCCCGCCGGGCAAGGCGGCAGCATCCGGGGAGATATTCATATCAACGCGCCGGTCAAGGGCGCCAACGTCAACATCGGCCACCAGGGGCACATCGAGGTCATCTCCGGCGCGCCTCCCGTCAACCGGGAAGCCCTCAAGGGCGGTCTGGAGGAACTCTATACCAACCTGGCAGGGCTGGGGCTGCCAACGTCCATGCTGCGCGATGTCCAGCGGGCCACAGACCGGGCGACAGAGATGGCCGAACAACAGTCGGCACGCCATGAAGAACTGGCCGGGCAGATCAGAGAGATCGCCGAGGCGCTGAAGCGTTCGGGGGGCAAAGCGGAGCAAGGCTCATCTGTGGCACGCTCTATTGCTAAGATTGCCGGCATTCTTGGCCCGGTGGTAGTGGGCGGCGCCAGTGCGGTGGCCGCCTGGTTCGGCTTGCCCCTGCCCTGATGGCGAGCGGCAAATGACGATGCGCGGCCAGGCGGCAGGAGGGTTCGCCTGGTCTGCTGTTGCGCTGATGGTGGTATTATCACATGGGCCAGTCTCCAGCCTCGATTCACGGCGATATTAACGTCAACGCGCCGGTGGATGGGAAAATTGTGATCATCGGCCATGACGCCAAGATTGTGTTTCAGGTCATCGCGGCGGGTGTGCAGGACGGCACCATCCGCGCCGACCTGCACGACCAACTGATGAAGCTGCCGCAAGAGATCATCGTCCGGGGCGGGGCGCAGGCACGGCAGTTGACGCAGGCCGGGCTGAAGCCGGAGATCGCGCCGTTCAGCCTGCGCGCCGAGCAGTTGTCACCACGCGACCCCTTCGCGCCCGCCATCGGCCTCTCGCCCGCGCCCGCCGGCGACGTAGAGCGGCTGCGCCAGGATTTCGCCGGTATCGATCAGGTCTTGCGCCAGCTTGATCAGCGCCTGGGCGGGCCGGTGCAGGAGATCACCTCCAACACCGGACAGGTCAGGGTGGTCGATCTGCTGCTCCAGCAAGGGAATCTGGCGCTGTGGCGCTTCCGCCAGGGCGCCGCCCGACTCTTTGCCCGCGACGCCAGCGCCTATTATCTGGCCCAGCCGCAAGACCCCTCGGCGCCCGCGTTGCAGGCGTTTCAGGCGCTAGCGCGCGCCAGCCGCGACGTGCTGCGCGGCTGGGTGCTGTTGCAGAAATATCAGCGGCAGCGCCCGCAGTTGATCGGGCCAGATGTGGTGCAGCAGCTTAGCCAGGGGCGCTGGCACGAAGTTTTGCAAGGCTGGGTGACGCAGGGGCAGATCAACGCCGAGACGCTGCAATATGAATACGACTATCTGAAAGCCATCGGCCATTCCTATCATCCAGAGCAGGTGCGCGCCGCCGCCCAGGAGGCCGAGGACTGCTTTGTGCAGGCGCTGCGCCGCCAGCCGGGCAACACCGCCGCACTGGTCAATCTGGCTGCCATCAAGACGGAAAGCGCCCTCATCTTTTATCTGGAAACCGGCACCCCAGATCGCGTCAGATTGCAGGAGGCGCGCAGCCTGTTTGAGCAGGCCCACGCGCTGCTGGAGCGCCGCCCCGATCAGCAGGGCCGCATCGCCCTGGCGGCGTGTCTGCTCTACGAGGCGACCAGTCTTCCTCCGCAGGCTGTCCTCGAATCGGTCAAGTGGGCCGCCCGGCAGCGTCGGCAGTTGCAGCAGCAGGAAGGCCAGAATGCCCAGGCGGGAGTGCAGTGGGAGGTCGTGCAGCGCAACCTGGCGCGGCGCGATCCCCAGTTCGTTGACTGGCAGAAGATCAAGCGCGCCAGCCAGTTGCTCGCCGGCGCGGGCGCCACCGCGCTGCTCTTCTTCGCCGAGGAGGCGCTGGCGCTCCGCCCGGAGATTCTCAAGCTTGTCAATGCCGGTTGCATGTCGCGCCGCGCTTTCCTGGTGGGCGGCGCGAGCGCCACCGCCGCAGTCGTCCTCACGGCAGGCGGTGTTGCCGCCGCAACCGGGCATCTTCCTCCCATCTTTGGTGGACCTACGCCAACGACAACTAACACGCCAACGGCAACCAACATGACAACGGCAACCAACACGCCCGCTGTGACCAACACGCCACAAAGCTCTCTCACGCCCGGAACGACCACCCAAACCTACGCGCAGCAAAGCGGCGCGATCACTGGCGTGGGCTGGCAGCCCGGCAGCAGACTGGCACTAGCCGCCCCGCGCTCCGGCAGCGGCCCGCTGATCGCCTCGGCCAGTGTGGACGGCACAGTGGCCGTCTGGGACGCCATCAGCGGAACCCCTGTCACCCACTTTACGGGCCACCGCCTGGCCGTGCGGGCGCTGGCCTGGTCGCGCAATGGCAGCAGTATCGCCTCCTGCGGCGGTGATGGCCTGCGAGTCTGGAACGCTTTTAGCGGGACGGTGCAGGGAAGCTTCTCCCACTTTGATTTTCCCATCAATGCCGTTGCCTGGTCTCCCGATGGGCAGCGGCTCGCTATTAATCTGGCCGGCAATGTCCAACTGGTAGACAGTGCAGGCAACCCACTTGGCACGCTGAAATCCTTTGGGCTGGCGACGATCTACACCCTGGCCTGGTCGCCCGATGGGCAAAAAATTGCCGCCGGTGGAGCGCTGCACGTCTCGACTCTGGCCGCCGGCAGCGGGTTGGGGCCGGCCTCGTCAGCCCAGCCGGGGCCGGTGGATGTCTGGGATGTCAGTTCCGGCAATCTGCTCGCCATCTATACCGGGCAGACAACAACGGTGCGGGGGCTGTCCTGGTCGCCCGATAGCCAGTTGCTCGCCTCCGGCAGCGACGACAGGACCGTGCAGGTCTGGCGCGTCAGCGATGGCAGCCAGATGCTCAGCTACACCGGCCACAAAGATGTCATCAACGGCGTCTCCTGGCAGCCCAGCGGCAACATGGTCGCCTCAGCCAGTGCAGATGGGACCGTGCAGGTCTGGGACGCCAGCAGCGGCAAGAATCTGCTGACCTACAGGGCGCACACGTCGCCGGTCTATTCGGTGGCCTGGTCGCCAGGCAGCACGCGCATCGCCTCCGGCGGCGACCAGGGCCAGGTGCGTATCTGGGTTTCACCAGCCGTCAGATAACATCATCCCTTGTAGGTTAAGACGCGCCCCCACAAGCTCTTTGTGCCCCAGATGCCTGAGCGCAGGCACTCAAGCTGGACGATCTGGCTATGGTCCACAAAGAGATTGACCTCCGGGCCATAGTTCTTGATATACCAGGCAAAGACATCCGGGTCTGCCGCTTCAAACATCACCTTCTCCAGCCCCAACGCGCCAATGATTTTGGCCGCTGCATCGGTGCGCCAGGTCTTCACATTCTCGGTGATGCCCTCGGACTCGATCATAATCATCGAAGCCCCGGCCTCCAGGAAACGCCTGGCCTGGCCGATAGCCCATTCCACATCGCGGGTGCCCTCGGCCTCCAGTTCTTCAGCGGCGCTGGCGCCTCCCGCGCCAAACTGGATGCCCACCTCTGGCTTGGCCTTTAGCCCTGCCTGCTGAACTTGCTCCACCAGACGCAGCCAGTCATCAACGGGGATCGTAATAAAGCCGCTGGATATCTCCACAATATCAAACCCGACCCGTCGGCACTCCTCGATATAGCGGTGGACGGCCTGGCGCCCCTGAGTGAGAACATGCTCGATAAACCCACCCGTAGAGACCAGGACATCGTGGCGATGGGCTACCTCGATGATCTCCTTGAGGGCGTTGGGAGGCATAAGCGTAAAGGAACCGCCCGCGAACTTCAACGAGTCCACATAGGCGCCCATCGTCTCTAAAACATCCTCCAGGTAGCGCTTGCCCATCGGCGTATAGTAGGGGCCGCGAATCTCGGTCACGCCTCGACTGCGGGGCTTGGCCTCGCGCTGGTTCATGTGGATGAATTGAAAACCACGATCACTCATGCTCTTTTCCTCGCTTTCGCTAAGAGGTCGGTTAATTGCCCGATCTCCATCTCCTCCAGATGTTTGACAGTCTCTTCAATGGACTGCCGCAGGTGTTCATCGGTAAAGGGGGCGGCAAGGCGGGCGAACTTCTCTGCCGCCTTCTCCCAGGACATCGGGCGCGTATAAAAGCCCTCGTAGTCCTGCTGCTCGATGCTCAGCGCCTGCCCATCCCTGAGCAAGACGCGGATGCGACAGGGCATCTCCTGGGGAAAGCGCCTGCTTAATGTCTCATCGGGCCGGACAATGACCTTGCGCAGCAGAGACTGAACATCCTCACGCCCAATGCGCTCCGGGGTGTATTGCGCGGGCGTCACTGCTCCATCGAGCAGCGCAACCGCAACCATGTAGGGAAGGCTGTGATCAGCTTCTTCCTTGGTGCGAACCTGCTGCTTCTCTCCTTCCTCGCCTCCGCCGATGATATGGTAGGCCACATCAAAAATAGCGATCTCAACGCGCTCAATCTCTTGCGGGCGTATCTGCCGGGATGCGGCCAGCGTCAGGATGCCCTCCAGGGCAGATTGTGAGTGGACCTCGGCATTGTATTGCTTGAGGATCGTTTGCCTGACGCGCTCCAGGTTCTCCTGCTGCCAATCGATGCGAAAAGGCCCGGCGATGGCATCCATAAACCCTTTGTTGCCTTCAAAGACCTCCAGGGGGCCGGTAATTCCTTGCATCGCCAGGAAGGCCGCGTGTGTGGCGCCAAAAACGGTATTGGGATAGGCAAGACCCTTCCAATTGGAGAGCGCGCCGGTGCGGGTGACACGCAGCGCGTTGTACGCGGTGCCGCTTATGGCAACCGCGTGAGCAATCTGCTGCTGATCGAGACGCAAGGCTTTCGCTACGCCGGCAGCGGCGGCATAGGCCCCCTGCGTGGTGTGATCGAAGCCCCTGGCACGCACGGGCGCGACCTCGGAGAGCCTGCATTGCACCTGATAGGCCACTGCCAGGGCGGTCAAGAACTCCTTACCTGTGCCGCCGGCATAGTCGCTTGCCGCCAGCACGGCTCCCAGGTTGTCGCTGGGATGACAGGTCTCTCCCCTGGCAAGATAGCTGTCATTGAAGTCGAGGTAGCGCACCAGGGCGGCGTTGTAGAAAGCGGCCCGGTCGGGCGCCGTCTTACCACCGCCGATCAGCGTGGCAAGCGGGTTGCCCCCAAACAGATCGATCTGGGCGCGCAGCGCTCGCATAGGCGCTCCATCGAGCGCCCCAAGGGCACAGCCCAGGGCGTCCAGGACACGAATTTTGAGCTGCTGGCGCGCCTCTCCCGAGAGGTCTTCATAGGTTGCGCGCGCCACGAACGCGGCAAGCTGCTCAACCTGCGTCATCTTTCTCTCTCCTTTTCAATAGACTCGAAGCGATGCCCTCGCCCGGCGTAACCGAGATCATACGAGGTGCGTCTTGCCGCCTCGCAGACGAGTGGGATGCAGCGCGCGCGCTGCGCTTCTCCCAGACGCGCGGAGGGCGCTACCAGGGTCACGGCCCCGGCCACCTGCCCATCGGCAGCGAAGATCGGGGCCGCAATAGCCGAGACACCAGGGATGCGCTCACCCTCGCTGGTTGCCCATCCAGCGCTCCGCGCCCGGTCCAGTTCCGCAGAGAAGTGTGGAAGATCAAAGGATTGGTCATCTCCAAACCGGGCGGCGCTCACTGCTGCCAGCGCATCACGCTCTGCCGGGGCAAGCCAGGCGAGCAACACCTTGCCAGCGGCGCCCCGATGCAAGGGAAGAGGCGCGCCTAGCTCTGCAAAGGGGCGGAGATTATGCGGGCTGCTTACTACTTCAATGACCATCCGCGTATCCTCATGGCGCAGATGCAGTTCTGCATTTTCGCCCGTCTGCTCGTTCAGCCACTTGAGGTGGCCCAGCGCCTGGCGACGCACATCGAACCCCTCAACAGCCAGCATCCCCAGACGCGCAAGGGTCATACCCAGACGAAAACGCTGCCCGTCTTTCACCAGCAGCCCATGTTCGCTCAATGCCTGTGCCAGCCGATACACGGTTGGCAGGGGGAGTTGCGTGCGTGCCGCGATCTCTTGCGGGGACAGCGCCAGATCGCCGCGAGGGAAGGCCAGCAGGATCGCCATCGCCTTATCCAAAACTCCAACAGCAGTTTCGCGCGCTTCAGGTGTATCCATCGGTTCTTATCTTTCTGACTATTCCATATATTGGAATAGTATCTAAAATATGGAACTACCAAAACTATAGCATGCTGCTCTTTGGATGTCAAGGTTTTTATGGAGCAGGGCAGCGCGAGATACAGCAGCCAGCAGTGCTAGCCTTGATAGAGCGCGGCGATTTCTTGCGCCTTCTGGCGCATAGCGGCGATGAGTTGGGGCGGCGAAGTAATGAGGACATCACTTCCCAGCGGCAGCAGTTGCCCGGCGTACCAGTCGATCTCGGTTTCAGGAATGGTGGCATCGATCACGCCGCCGCCCGGCCCATCCGGCGCAATCTGCCCGAAGAGCGCGTGTAGCTCATAACGCTTCATGCCGCGCTCGCTGACGGACGCTTGCAGGCGCAGCCCGCTGCCATCGTCACGCTCGACGATGTTCAGCCAGTCGGTGATGGACTGGTGCGGCGGGCGCTCGAATCCCTCCACCGGCGTGATCGAGACCACGCGATCCGCCCGCAGCGAAAGCGGTTTCTCTCGCTTGTAATCATAGCAGGCGCAGTACCAGAAGCCATAGGACGCATACAACCCGAAGGGAAAGATCACGCGCTCCGAGCGGCCAGACCGGGAATCATAGACGATGCGTAGATGGGCGCCATCCAGCGCGGCGCGCAAGAGGTCGCCGAGCAGCGGCGCCTCGTAGCTGCGCGGGCGCTCGACGACCGCTACGTGCTGGCGAATACGGTCCAATTCCCTGACCACATCAGGTGGCAGGGCTGCGCGCAGCTTGGTAATAGCCGAGAGGCTCTGCGTCGAAAAGGGCGACTGCGCGTATTGCAGGAACGCCTCATAGGAGAGCAGCACGCCCAGCGCTTCATCGATGGTCAGCGACAACGGCAACAGCCGGCGGCTGCGAATGAGCATGTAGCCGCCGTGCGGCCCAGGCGTCGCCGTCAACGGCACACCCATTTCAGAGAGCGCCTGCAAGTCTCTGAGCATCGTGCGGCGAGAGACGCCAAACTCGTCGGCCATCTCCTGCACCGTGAACTGCGGCTTTGCCTGGACTTTGATCAGCAATTCCAGCAGACGCGCTGTTCGTGCCATGTTGCCCTCAATTCGTGCCATGATCTGTCACTATTATACGTTATGCTAGGGATAGACAATTGCTTGTAGCGCCGGCGCTACAGGCAAAAATGCGATGTAAGGCAACCATTATGGAGGCAAACACATGAACAGCGTGGCACGGGCAGACACATTCTTCGCGCACAACGGGCGCGACATCGACCAGGCGCGCTTTGGCTATCACTTTGGCAAGGTCTCGCAAGCGGAGATGCTCTCGGTGCTGGAGCGCTATCAAAACAGCGATGGCGGCTTTCACGGCCTGGAGGTAGACATTAAGGCGCCGGAGAGCAACCCCTTCGCCACCGAACTGGCGCTGCTGATCTGTGTACAGGCCGGCGTGTCGCGTGAGCATGCAGTGCTGCAACGCGCCGTAGAATACCTGGAGACCACGCAGGACGAAGATGGCGGCTGGCGCTTCTCGCCAGCGATTTACGAGCATGACCTGGCGCCCTGGTTTCAGGGCTGGCAGTGGCCGAACCTTAACCCGACCTGCACCCTGGCCGGGCTGCTCAAAGAGCTTGGCCTTGGCTCCGAGCGGCTGCACGCGGGGGTTGAGCGCCTGTTTGCACAGTTAGCCAGCGTCAAGGATGTGGCAGCCGGCGAGTTCTACGATGTGCGCCCCTACGCCTACTACTTCCTGCCAACGTGGGAGCATCCCCAGCGCGACCTCTACCGCGCTGGCGTCCTCTGGTGGCTGATCCGCCAGCACGTCGAGAGCAAGATACAAGACGCGCCTCACTTCTTTGAGTACGTCCGCTCGCCGCAGACCTACACCGGCAAGCTCCTGCCGGCTTCGCTGCTGGCGGAGCAGCTTGATCGACTAGAGGCCGAGCAGGCCGAAGACGGCGGCTGGCCGACGCCCTACGACCAGGGCTGGCGCGGCTGGGTCACGATGCAAAGTCTGCTGGTCTTGCAGCAGTTCGGCAGACTGTAAGAATAAGGCAGCGGGCAGACAAAGCTTTGTCTGCCCGCTTTTCTTTATCTCGTTAGCCACTCGGCCAGAGTAATGAAACGCTCAGCGATACAATGGGAAATAGATAAAGGACTGCGGCCATTCCTCGCGCGGCTTGAAGCCCAGGGCAACCTCTGCCCCGCCCAGCATCGATTCTGTAATAACAACATGATCGGGAACCGCTTTTGCCTGCTCAAACGACTGATCGGAAACCCGGCACACGACTTTATAGAACGGCCCGGCCAGCCATGCCTTGATCTCCGGGGTCTCGGCAAAGTCCAGATAGGTGGCGAGCGACGCATGCGCCACCGCTACCATCGCTATCCCCAGCGGCAATGAGTCTCTGACCAGGATGTACATTTTCATGGCCGATCTTCCTTTAGAATCCCCAGGTTCCTTCAGCCGTCACGGTAAGCCTGATTATTCCCCGCTGGCGGTCAAGCAGTACAGCGCTCGTCACAGCGGTAGCAATCTTGCCACGCAGCGTAAGGTGCGCGCCATAGTGGTCGATGAGCAGCCTGGTCGCCAACTGCGCCACGCCTGAAGCGTCATAGCCATAGCCGGTGCAGTCATAGTACAAGAGGACTGTCACCTGATCGACTCTAGCGCCGGCATTGTAGTATGGAACGGTTTCTGGCCGGCAGGAGGACGCCGGACTCGTAAGCAGGGCGTCGCCCGACGTTGCCAGGAACCGTCTGGCATCGGGCGGTGGATTGGCTTTTAGCAGGCTCCTGACCGCGCCATCGATATCGCTCTGCTGGACCGTCGGCCCCGCATCCACCCCGCCGGTGAATGGGCTAAGGTTCATTGCATACCATGAGGCGCTGGAGCCGAGGTTGGAATAATGCAAAAAGCAGCCCTGCATGTAGGCGGGGATATTCGTATTTGCCCCGGTTTGCAGCGTGTGGGCAGGCACCGTCGCCTGACCGGCGTTTATCCCATCAGGAGAGGCCGGAATGGTCACATCAGCGTCAAGCACCATCTGCACTGTCGCCGTGCAGGTGCCCCCTTGCAGAATGGTAGGGTCCAGCACCATCCCTTGATGCAGCGTGACGGGAACCCGCATATCATTGTCCAGGGTCAGAGTACCCTGCGCCGGCGTTGCCGGCCTGGTTGGTCCAGTGGCAGGAACCGTCTGGGTATAGGTGGGTGTTTGAAGATCGATGGCCTCGCCATGCACCTGATGCTGCAACACATTGGTCGCGTCGGGCACCGTTGTCATGATATAGGTATCTTTCAACGTGACGCCAAAGGCAGCGACGTAGCCCAGCGTGCCGCCCACCAGCAGCAGCACCAGCAGCGCCGCCAGCGCTACCTTCCGTTTCCAGCCTTTCAGCAGGGAACGGCGAGCGCTGCCCGCGATTGGCTTCACCGGCGAAGTGGCTGCGGCGCCAGTGTCAACCAGGGTCACTGTCTTCCGAGCCACGCGGACGGTTTCTGGCAAGCGGCTGCTGATCCTGGTCGAGGCAGCAGGAATGGTCGCTGGCTGCTGATTGCTTACCCTCGTCGGAGCTTGATAGATGTTCTCTGGCACCTGATCACTGCTCCTGGTGAGGGCGTTGTAGATACCCTCTGGCCCCTGGCTCGGCAACCGGGTAGGAGCATCAACACGGCCCTCTGGCAGCCGGTTGCTCGTCCTCGTTGGAGCATTGAAGATGCCGCTGTCGCCGGGCACGCGGGGCACAGTCGTTGCCGGTGGCGAGGGCTGTGTAACAGGAGACGCAGCCAGCGGCGCGGGGGCAGCGCCCCGTGTGGCCTGCTCAAAGGCGTTGGCAAAGGCTGTAATTGATGAAAAGCGCTGGCCCGGCTCTTTTGCCAGCGCGTGCAGCAGCACCGTATCAATTGCTCCTGGCAGCAGCGGGTTCAGCGTGCTGGGCGCTGGTGGCGTCACATGCAGATGATCGTGCATCAGGCGCATCATATTGCCCTGAAAGGGCGGGTGCCCGGTGAGCAATTCATAGGCCATCACCGCCAGGGCATACTGGTCTGTCGCTGGCACGGCCTCGCCCTGCCATTGTTCGGGCGCCATCGCGGAGGGCGACCCGCGCACCACCTGGCTCACGCTTGCCGCCGTCGCAGCAACGCGAGCAATGCCAAAATCAGCCAGCAGCAGATCAGGGCGCTCCGGCGCCTCTTCTCGCCGGCGCAGCAGGAAATTGGCAGCCTTTACATCCTGGTGGATAATCTGGCGATTATGGGCATGCTGGAGCGCCTCCGCCGCCTGGCGGATAAAGTGCGCCACCACCTGCGGCGGCAGCAGCTTCTCCGGCGAATGCTCGCGCACCCAGGCGGCCAGCGACCCTTCCGGGCGATAGGGCATCACCAGATAGAGCAGCGTCATGCCGCCAACCCACGCTTCCCCATAATCAAACAGCGGCAGAATATGAGGATGATCAAGTCGGGCGGCGGCTTGTGCCTCGCGCCGGAAGAGGCGCACAGCCTCTTGCCCGGCCTGCGCGGTGGGATAGAGATTTCCCTCCGTGCGAATGACTTTGATGGCAACCTGCTGCCCGATCTGCGCGTCCTCTGCCAGATAGACATCCCCCATCCCGCCGCTCCCCAGCAGGCGCGCAAATCGGTAGCGGCCAATCTCTAACCCATCTAATTGCATAGTCCCCTTCTCCGGCAGCAGAGAAATGGAAGCATTGCATGCTACCTGGCAAGAGTATAGCACAGCCCTGCTTCAGGAGAAGTGGGCGGCACCAGATTCTAGCCAAAAAGGGGGTAAGAGGGAGCGCCCTGCCTGGAGCGCCAACGAGACGCCGGCGCTCCAGGTGTATCTGGCGGATTATCTCGCCAGGCGCTCGGCCAGGGCGACGAAGGTGCGAACAGGGATGCCGGAGGCGCCTTTGTCGGCATAAGGTCGGGCACCGGAGAAGTCGCTGACGGCGGCAATATCCAGGTGCGCCCAGGGCGCGCCCTCGGCAAAGCGGCCCAGGATGCGCGCCGCGCCAATTGAGCCGGCCTCGCGCCGGCTGACACTCTGGCGCACATCGGCCACATCACTCTTAATCAGGTCGTCGTAGTCCTCGTCCATCGGCATTTGCCAGAAGCGCTCGCCGATCTCCTCGCCAAGTTCGACGATCTGCTCAGCCAGCGCGTCATCGTTGGCAAAGACGCCAGCGCGCACATTGCCCAGCGCGATGCTGATCGCGCCGGTCAGCGTCGCCACATCGACGATGGGCGCCAGATGGTGCGCGATGGCGTAGGAGAGCGCATCGGCCAGGACCAGCCGGCCCTCGGCGTCGGTGTTGACGATCTCGATGGTTTTGCCGTTCATGGCGCGCAGAATATCGCCGGGGCGGTAGGCATTGCCGCCGGGCATATTCTCGGTGGCCGGCGCCAGTGCCGTCACGTTGATCTTGGGCTTCAACTGCGCGATGGCCTGCATGGCAGCAATCACCGAGGCCGCGCCGCACATATCGAATTTCATCTCTTCCATATTGGCGGCGGGCTTGATCGAGATGCCGCCGGTATCGAAGGTGATGCCTTTGCCCACCAGCGCCAGGCCCGGCGCGCCATCGGGGTCGCCCTTGTAGCGCAGGATGATGAACTTGGGCGGCTGCGCGCTGCCACTGGCGACGCCGAGCAGACAGCCCATGCCTAGCTCCTGCATCTGCTCGCGCTCCAATACCTCACACTCCAGCCCGTTCGCCAGGGCCATTGCTCGCGCCCGGCTGGCAAGCTCGGTGGGATGCAGCACATTGGGTGGCTCATTGCCCAGATCGCGGCAGAAGTTGACCGCCTCGCCGATGATGCGCCCGCGCTCCGCGCCCCGGCTCAGCGCCGCCTCATCCTGACCGAGCAGCGTCAATTCATAGATGGCTTTGCTAGTGTTCCCGTTGGTATCGTTGCTGCTCTTATACTTCTTAAACTCATAGAGGCCGTAGAGCGCGCCCTCGGCCACCGCCTCGGCGGCAGTCGCCTCGCCCAGGCCCAGATGCGCCAGGTCCGGCCACCAAAGCGCCGGAGTGACCCAATGCGCCCCTGCCTTGCGTGCCGCGCGACAGCCGGCGGCTGCGGCACGGCGCAAGCTTTCAAACTTGACATCTTTGCGCGGGCCAAGCCCCACCAGCACAATGCGTTGGGCTTGCAGCTTGCCCAGTGTATGCACTACGCTCGTCTCGTTCGCGCCGCCGGCCAGTTCGCCATCGCGGCGCATCGCGGAGAGCGCGCCATCCAGCGCGGTGTCCAGCGCGGCGGCTGGCCCCTCCAGCGCGTCGCCGCGCCCGCCCTTGAAGATACCGACCACAACGGCATCAGAGGCCACAGCGGTCACAGCAGTTGTTGCAATGCGAATATCCATAAGAAAAGTCTGCTCCTCTACAGTGTGGATTAGTGGAAATCTTCTTTGTATCTCTCGCTGTAGAGGATTATGGCGGATAGCGGCGGGCGCTGTCAAACAAATGGAGGGCGGTTCTTTCCAGACAAGCGGCGGAACTAGAGTGCTTCCCATTCCTGTCTACTGATTCCAGCTTCTTTGAGAATGCGGAGGAGCAAATCCACACTGATGTCTCCCTGATGAGGATTGGAAATACGCACTCGGACCTCTCCACGAGCCATATACTCGTGTTTGCCACCCGGAATGGGGCCAGTAAAATCCTAGCCGATGAAAAGAGGCAATCAAATCCTTACGCTTAATCGGTCCAATTCTGGGCATCAGGCACTTTTCCCAACAACGAGCTTGATACCATCCACGTCTGGCAGCGACAGATGGTCGGCAACGCGCAGCAGGAGCCAACCCTCCAGCACTTCCTGAAGCTCATCACGGCAGGACTCAAGCGTCGTTGTATTCGCCCAAACGCCCTGGAAGCCTGGTATGCTGCCATAAAAAGTCCCATCAGACAAGACTTCATAGGTGGCCTTGTGCATTGCGGCACTTATATAATCAGCCAGCATGTGAAGCTCCTCTCTTTATCAAGGCGGTTGCTGTTGTTCTCTTTATTCTATCACGCCAAGCCAGGCTGGCCCACTGCTAAGCTTGCCAGACCTGCGCAGTTTTGTCGGTGCTGCCGGAGGCGATCAGCTTGCCATCGGGCGACCAGGCGACAGCCACTACATGCCCGTTGTGGCCGCTGTAGTTCAGAATTTGCTGGCCGCTGCTGGCCTCCCAGAGCTGCGCCGTCTGGTCCGCGCTGCCGGAGACGATGCGCGTCCCATCAGGCGACCAGGCCAGGCCCAGGATACGCCCACCATGCCCGCGATACATCACGACATTGCTCCCGCTGCCGGCATCCCAGACCTGCACCGTGTTATCCAGCCCGCCAGAGGCAATACGCTGCCCATCGGGCGACCAGGCCACCGCGATCACCTCCTGGGTATGGCCTTTATAGGTGTAGAGCAGCTTGCCGCTGGCAGCGTCCCAGACCTGTACGGTCTTATCATAGCTGCCAGAAGCGATGCGCGTCCCATCGGGCGACCACGCCAGTGGGCGAATCGCCCCGCTATGGCCGGTATAGGTCAGCACCGGCTGTCCATTGCTGGCGTTCCACACCTGCACGGTGTTATCTGTCCCGGCGGAGGCGAGGCGCTGGCCGTCCGGTGACCACGCCACCACCAGGAGGGCGTTGGTATGGCCGCGATAGGTCACCAGCGTATTGCCGCTGGTAGCGTCCCAAACCTGCGCCGTCAAGTCCTGGCTGGCCGAGGCCAGCCGCGCACCATCGGGCGAGCGCGCCACCGACCAGACGGGCGCCGTATGGCCCTGGTAGGTCAGCGGATGGGCGCCGCTGAGATCATCCCAGACCACCACCGTTGTATCGCCGCTCGCCGATGCAATGCGCTTGCCATCGCGCATCCAGGCCACCGCCAGCACAAAGTTGGTATGGCCTTGATAGATAAACAAGGTCGTTCCCGGCTCCGAGCGCCTGGGCGTCGGATGCGCCGTAACAGGCGTTCTGGTGGGATGTGCGCTCAGCACATTCGCCACCGCCACAATGGCGCCGCCGGCCACCACCAGGCTCGCTGCCCCCAGGATCACTGCGCGGCGCGAGATGCCAGAGCCAGAAGCCGGCAGCTGCGGGGGCGCCCCTGGCCCTGCCGGACCTGTCATGCCGAAAGCAGGCAGCACGCCAACGTCCGGCAGAGGCGCTGACGGGGAAGATGGTGGCACAGAGAAGGTCCAACCCGGCTGGCTCAGCGGCTGCGAGATGGGCGCTGGGGACATCGGTGGTACGGGCGCTTGCAGCG
>CAZFWN010000049.1:27466-30369 GCA_964522745.1 uncultured Ktedonobacterales bacterium | reverse complement strand
GCCGAGATCACGATGCAGTGGCGTCGCTGGGGTCTCTGGGTGGCCTTTGCGTGCGTGACCGGGCTGCTGTTCCTGCTCACGGTGCCAGCCGCGATCTACCTCTTACATCTGCCCCCAACCTCGCTGTATGCGCGCCAGCACTACACCTTCACAGACTTAAACAACCTGATGACCCTTGGCACGACGGCGTATGCCGCGATGTTCTATGGTCTGGTGGCGGCCCTGCTCGTGGTTGATCGCGTGGGACGCGATCAGGGCCTGGGCATGGTTGAGGTGCAGCGTGCCACTCCGCAGGGAGCGGCGCGCTACATCCTGGGCAAGTTCCTCGGCAACTATGTGGCTGTGTTCATACCAGCGCTTCTTGGCTATCTGCTCTGCGCGCTGATTACGCTGCTGCTGGGCTGGCCGGTGGTACTGCTGGCAAAGTTTCTGCTGGCGTTCCTGCTCGTTTTTGTGCCATCTTCTCTGGCTGCTGTGGATCTGGCGTTCCTGCTGGCGAGCTTCCTGCCGCTCCGGGTGGTCCAGGTGGGCTTTTCACTGCTCTGGTTTGAGTTCAATATCGGTCCAGGTTGGCACACACTCGTCTTCACTATTTTTAATCCGAGCGGCCTCTATGTCTACCCAGTGTTCTTTCCCACGCCACCGATGCAGTACACCGAGCCAGGCTTTCACACGTCAATGTCACTGGCGCTGCTCAATATGGCCGTGCTGTTCCTCACGGCCATCGTGGCGCTCTTCCTGACCTATGGAAGCCTGGCCCTCCAGCGGTATCGCCAGGAGGGGGCATAAGATGCGTACCCGCGAGACTCCCCCTTTGCAGAGCGTCTCATTATTGCGCTACGCCCCGGCGTCGCCGCAGCACCAGCAACTCTGGCGCGAGGCCATATTGCTGGCGCGCTATCACTTACGCTTGCTTAACTGGTGGCTGTTGCTGCTCATGGCTCTAGGTTTTCTTGGGGCTGGCGTCCTGATCTGGCTGCCATTGCACGCGGGTGGCGCGGAGGCGCAGGATCAGGCGATGGGACTGAGCCAGTTTGTGCTGGAGTCTGGCGCGGGGCTGCTCGCGGGGATACTCGCCAGTTCGCTCATCATGAACGACCCTCTGCTGGAAGTGGCAATGGCAACCCGCGCAGGCATAGAGCGGCTGGTGATCTGGCGTGCGCTGCTGACCTTCTTCGTCTTGCTGTTGTGTTCTGCCGCCTTTCTGGTCTGGTCGGTTGCAAACGGGGTCAACTATGCGCGGCAGCAAAGTCCATTCTTTCTCTTGCTGGTCTGGCTGGCGCCGGTGCTGGTCATGGGGATGCTGGGTCTGCTCGGCTCACTGGTCACGCGCAATGCCGCGCTCGGCCTGGTGATCGCCGCCGTTCCGCTGGCGGGGTCGCTTTTTTTGTACGCGAAGTTGGTCCAAATCCCGGCGACGCATCCGTTCTTTATTTCCTACACCTCCTCAGGGGGACAAGACGCGCCTGACTGGTGGACCAACCGCCTGACACTGCTTGGCATCGCTGTGGCGCTCGCCGTTCGGAACTGGTGGTTGCTGCGGCGTGAAGAGCGCCTGCTGGGCAGCAGGCAGTAGCTGCATATTTTTTGAGGAAAGGAAGATTGCATGAATGTGGTGATCGAACAGGTCTCAAAGCGCTATGGCTCCCATGAAGCCTTACGTGGCATCACGCTGTCTATTGAGCAGGGGATGTTTGGCCTGCTTGGCCCCAACGGCGCGGGGAAAACGACGCTGCTGCGCATCCTGGCGACGCTGCTGCGTCCGACCAGTGGGCGCGTCGTCATTGGAGACTTTGATCTTGGTCGAAGCGCGCAGCGCAAGGCAATACGCGCGCACCTTGGCTATCTTCCTCAGGAGCTTGGCCTCTACCCGGACCTGACCGGGCGCGAGTTGCTCGACTATATTGGTCTACTCAAACGCCTGTATGATCGCAGCGCGCGCCGCCGGCAAATCGACGCGCTCTTCGACATTGTGAGCCTGGCGGGAAGCGCTGATCGCAAAATCAAGACCTATTCAGGGGGCATGAAACGCCGTCTGGGCGTTGCACAGGCACTCCTGGGGAATCCCCAGATTCTGGTGATCGATGAGCCGACTGCCGGGCTTGATCCTGAGGAGCGTATTCGTCTGCGCACCCTCCTGACCAGGCTGGCCGAGGACCGCATTGTGATTCTTTCTACCCATGTGGTTGAGGACATCAGTCAGACCTGCGAGCGTCTGGCAGTCCTCGATCAAGGCGCCCTGGTGTTTGACGGCTTGACCCGTCAGTTAATCGAAGCTGCGGCTGGCTGTACCTGGCAATTTCTTGCGGCTCCTGGCTATGGCGTGCCAGGCGAATGGAGTGTCATCTCGGCCCTGCCACACAGAGAGGGGATGCTGTACCATGTAGTTGGGCCAGAGCCACGCGGACCAGTGCAAAATGTGCAACCCCTCTCGCCAACGTTGGAAGATGGCTACGTCTGGCTTCGCCAGCAAACCCTGAGCAACAGAACGGCGACCTTGCCTGGCAGAAGCTGCTAATTATTGCAAGGGGAAGAAGGGCCAGGCACTGATCAAGGGCAAACCTCCGAACCCGCCAAGCCGGGACAAGCCGCGCGAGAAGACGACAGCTATGAAAAGAAGGGCCGAACCAATCTGTTCGTTACCTATGAGCCACTGGCAGACAAGCGCTCTCTGAAAAGCATCTAGCAGCGATCAGGGCAGATTTGCTCCTAGCCTGATGTTGTACAGGTGTTTATCATTCATCCTGCTATGCTGGCACATAAACGATTCGCATCTCGTCAAAATAGTGCAACAAGAGTTTCTCTACCTGTTGCTCAATTTCAGCACGCAGCACCTGTTCGACAAAGCGAGCAGTATAGGTGGCTTGGCTGAGCAAGAGGAGCGTGCGGGGGCGGGTGGCATC
>CAZFWN010000049.1:15843-27366 GCA_964522745.1 uncultured Ktedonobacterales bacterium | reverse complement strand
GCATCGCCTCTCGCACAAAGCCCCAGAGCATCTTGAGGCTTCGCGGTTGGCCTGTCCAAGAGGCAGACACATAGTCATTTGACACGCTCCCAGCTCAAGCACGGGAGATTCTTCTTTCATCCAGCCAACTTAGCTGCACGCACTCGCGTGCGGCCACCAGCGGTTGTCTGTCTAGAAGCGTTTGCAGCCTTGCGGCTACCCGTTTCCGCCTGCCCGGCGGTACGGTGGGCGGCCAGCCACGCGAGGGCGGCAGCCAGGATATTGAGGGCGGCATTCCAATCCCGATCCAACACCAGCCCACAGGAGGGGCAAATATGCGTTCGCATGCTGAGCGTCTTCTTCACGCGCTCCCCACAGCCAGAGCAGTCCTGCGTGGTGAACGCCGGCGAGACGGCCACAATAAGGAAGGGCCATTCATCCCCCGCCTCAAGAGCGGGGGATGAATGGCCCATTTGTGTAAACAGGTCTGGCCCCAAGATAGGCAACCACTTGCGTAAGAGATAATCCCCAGCGGTCAGCGCGCGCCGGGCATCGTAGAAAAAGCCGCGCACCTGATCGCCTGCGGCCTCATCGGGGGGGCTGATCGCATCAACAGGGATCGGTGGGCGTTGGGGCACCGTAGTCTGCTTGGGATGAGGTATACTGTTCATTGATTTCCCTTTCAAACACGGGAAGCCGTATGAAGTTAGCCGCCACGCTCTTCTTCACACGGCTTCCCGTGTTGTTGCGCTCCTCGAGCGCTTATAGACTCATCAGCGTTGCTCGTACGCGACGCCGTTGGCATGACAGGACAAATTTCCTTGGTTCAGGAAGAAGGGGCATAAAGAGGAGCTTGAGATGCTGGTGAAGAACTTCTTAACGCTGAGAAGAAGGCGATGATTTAGCGACAACCATTGACGGCTTCTTTTCCGTCTCGCTATAATGGCTGGTAAAGTGCCCTCAACGAGCGAAAGGGCGGCATGAAGAGATAGCTTGTGTGATGTGAGGACGCACTACCGCACAAGTGCGGTAGTGCGCTCTCATCGGGAATCCCTTCAAACGGGGGATCTTCTCGCGCCCGTTCGATAAGTACCAGGCAGAAGAGGATTAGCATGCCGACAGATCAGCCTTCAGAGCAGCACGCCCCCGATGACGTGTTCGAGATGTCCGTGGCGGCGCTGGGCAGGGCGCTGCGTGACGGTTCGCTTTCGCCCGTGGATCTAGTTGAAGCGGCCTTGCAGCGCATCGAAGCGCTGGATGGGCAGGTGCGCGCCTTTGTCACCGTCACCCGCGAGCGCGCATTAGATGAAGCACGCCAGGCCGAGCGCGACCTGCGCTCGGGAATTGATCACGGGCCGCTGCATGGCCTTCCGCTGGTACTCAAAGACCTGGTCGCTACGCGCGGTATCCGCACCACCGCTGGCTCGCAGGTGCTGGCCGACCACATCCCTGACGAAGACGCTGCCGTTGCCGAGCGTCTGACAACAGCGGGGATGGTGCTGCTGGGAAAGACCCGAACGCATGAATTCGCGTATGGAACTTTCACGCGGCCCACTGCCAATCCCTGGGATTTGGCACGCATCCCTGGCGGCTCCAGCGGTGGCTCGGCTGCTGCCCTGGCCGCGCGCATGTGTTCGCTTGCCATCGGCACCGATACGGGCGGCTCCATCCGCATTCCAGCCGCCTGCTGTGGCGTCACCGGCGTGAAGCCTACCTATGGGCTGGTCAGCACCTATGGCATCATTCCCCTCAGTTGGTCGCTCGATCATCCCGGCCCACTGGCGCGCACCGTCGAAGACTGCGCCGCACTGCTGGATGCGTTAGCCGGGCACGACCCGCGCGATCCTGCCAGTCTGCCCAATCCGTCCGACAAACCCGCCTATGCCGAGGCGCTGCGGCAGCGTGCCAACGAAATGTGGCCGCTGGCCGGGCTGCGGCTGGGCGCGCCAGAAGATGACTATTTCACCGTTGCTGACCCAGAGATCAGCGCGGCAGTGCAGGCAGCACTGAACACGCTGGAGGGGTTGGGCGCGCAGGTGGAAAGCGTGCGCCTGCCCGACGAACTGGCCGGACTCTTCCGCGCCTATCGCGGCGTCCAGATGCCTGAAGCCACCGCCGCACACATCGAGGCGGGCTGGTGGCCTGCCCGCGCTGATGTCTACAGCCCCACCGTACGCAGCCGCCTGGAGATGGGCGGCAAGCTTCCTGCCACGGAATATATACAGGCCCAGCGTCTGCGCCGCGCCTTCAGCGAAGGCATGCGCGCGCTGATGCAGCGAGTGGACGCGCTGGCTCTGCCCACGCTGCCCATCCTGCCGCCGCGCATCGACCAGCTTGACCAGCCCGTCAGGATAGGCAGCAGCGAGTTCGATGCTAGCAGTTCCCTGCTGCGCTTCACCTTCCCTTTTAACATGACCGGCCAGCCCGCGCTGGCTCTGCCCTGCGGTTTTTCCACGTCTGGCCTGCCTATCAGTCTACAACTGGCGGGCCGCCATCTCGACGAGACAACCCTTTTGCGCATCGGCCACGCCTACCAGCAGGCCACCGACTGGCACCTGCGCCATCCTGCCCTCTAATGCTCAACTACAACCGTTTTTCCGCCCCTGACAAAGAAGAGATAAGGTAGCTGTTGTGGCCGTTCAGTATGCAGAAAGGACATCCCCACATGCAACTGCATCTCCACCCCACGCGCCGCGAGAGCCTCACCGCCAGCAATAAGGCCCTCACACGCTGGTCGCTCGCCACCAATCCAGCCACCGTCCTGGCCCAGATGTCCACCGCCCCGGAGTCGGTATTCTACTTCAAGTATGACCCAAAGGGTCGGTTGCATGCCTACGGCGGGATTACCGGCGCCCCTGATGGCCTGCTGTTCGCCATGGAACAACTCGATCCAGAAAGGTATCGCAGCCCCGACCCTTGCGTGATGGAATGGCATCGCTGGGATGACTTCTCGCTTGCCCGCACCAGCACGGTCCTCCACAAACGCGGCGAGATCGGGAGCCTGGCCTGCTCTCCCGATGGCCGCTGGCTCGTCCTGGAGGATGATGACCAGATTTTCCTCCTCGACTGGCGGACTGGCGAGGTCGTGAGCCATCACATCGCTAATGGGTATGCAACAAGCGGTCTAACTTTTGATCCGACTTCTACCTTTGTCGCAGGGTTATCTTACGCCGATGGCGGGGGGCTGATGAAACTCTGGCGGCTCGATACGGCGGAGCGCTTTGTTCCACGCCCGGTGGTAAAGGATTGGCGGACGCACGAACTGGTTCCGCAGGATTATGTGAGCGGCAGTATGGCATTGACTCTAGTTCATAGGAATTTGGACCGAAAGGGGATCGAATGGCCCGAAAGAGACCTCGCTGATACAGCATGCGTCACGGCGTTCAGCCCGGACAGCCACATTGTCATCTTCTGTCCCATGAATTCGGGCTATAGTGGCTGCGCATGGGAGTTGGTGGCCTATGAGGTGACTTCTGGCAAGCGGCTCTGGGGTACCCGCAGTGAAGAGGAAAATACAGGAGAATTTATCATTTCCCCTGATGCCAGCGTGCTGCTCGTTCCTGTACAGGGCGGCGATCTGCTCGTATATCGTGTGGAGAACGGCGCGCTGGTGCAGCGGCTGCCCACAGGTCTGACTGAGCCAATCGAGGCGCTGGCCTTCGATCACGACGGCAGGACGCTCTGGCTGGCAACCGAAGAGGCGCTGGTCCAGTATCAACCACAGGGCTAAGGGTGGCAGCACCTTGTATAATACTCTTGTTGGTCTGGCCTGCGCCTCGCCTCCTGTACCGGCAGCCAACCCATTGCTCCGGGCTTATTCATAGGGAGCGCCAGAACATCAGGCCGGACAGCAGGGGCAGACATGGTAGGCTCGCAGACAAAAAGCGCGGCGGGAAGGCATCTCCTGCTGGCCCTGGCGGCTGTCATCGTTGTGATGGCAAGCGGCACTGTCGCATTTATCCTGGTCGAACATTACTCGCCGCTGGATGCGCTCTATCTCACGATTGGGCTGATGAGTACCGCCGGCAGCACCGAGCATCCAGTGACACCTGCGGGCCGTGTCCTGGCAATCTTCGTCATTATCCTGGGCGTTGGTTCGCTCTTTTATACCTTGGGTTCGATGACCGAATATCTGATTGAAGGGCATTTCGGACGGGCATTGGCGAGGCGCAGAATGGACCGCAAGATCGAACAACTGCACGAACACGCCATTATCTGTGGCTTTGGCCGCGTAGGCCGGCGCATCGCGCAAGAGTTTGCTGATGTCAGGCAGCCGTTCGTTGTAGTTGATCCCCAAGAAACCAACACCGAGCTACTTCGAGCAAAAAGCTATCTCTATGTGCAGGGCGATGCGACAACCGACGCCACGCTGCTGGAGGCTGGCATCCATCAGGCGCGGATGCTGCTAGCTGCCACCGATGCAGATACCGAGAATATTGCCATCACGCTTTCGGCGCGCGCCCTGGCGCCCACGCTCTGGATTGTCGCCCGCGCCAATCAAGACGAGAGCGAACCCAAGCTCCGCCGCGCTGGCGCAGATCGCGTCCTCTCGCCCTACAGGCTGGGCGGGCATCGCATGGCAAGCCTGGCGCGCCGGCCTCATCTGATGGACTTTCTTGACACCGCCATGCAAGGCGGCGATCTCGATCTGGCGCTAGAAGAGGTAGATATTGAGCCAGGTTCGCCGCTCATAGGGATTGCGCTCCCGGCCAGCCAGACTGATCTTCCTCCAGGCTGGCGTGATCGGACAATCATCGCTATCCGGCCAGCAGGGACCACACACTGGATCGCCGCCAGCCGGCGCGAGGGCACAGCAATACGCGCAGGCGATTGCCTGATTGTCCTTGGCCCGGTGGAGCAGCAGCACAAGCATACCCGGCCTCGTCAGGCAAGACGGTCCTCATCAGACAATACCTCACAAGATGACAACGAAGCCGGCACTTGAGCCAGGCTTCTCTTTTGTTGCATACTATCAACGCGCCTCATAGAGACCCCAGCTTTCGGCTGGACGAAAACCTGCAACCAAAACGACTGGCTCACACCTCAAGAGGCCAGATATGCAAGGAGATCACTCAATGAAGAGGAACCGGCGAGCGCGTGGCATGCAAACTCGATTGATTCACGGCGCCCAGGCCGCCAACGATACTACCGCCGTCTCTCCGCCGATCTTTCAGACCAGCACCTATCTGGTGCGCACGCCAGAGGAAGGGGCAGAACTGGCTGGGCAGATCGCGCCAGCCATGTACTACACGCGCTATGGCTCGCCCAATAACAAGCAGGCAGAGACGCTGCTGGCCGAACTGGAGGGCAGCGAGGCGGCGCTGGCAGTTGGCTCCGGCATGGCCGCCATCAGCGCGGCCATCCTGGCAAACATCAAGGCCGGCGAACATATCGTCGCCCAGCATACCCACTATACCGCGACGCTCTCGCTGCTAACGCAGGTCTTGCCCAGATATGGCATAAAAGTCACGCAGGTGGATCAGCGGGACACCGAGGCTTTTGCGCGGGCCATGCGCCCCAATACCCGAATTGTCTACACCGAGTCACCCACCAACCCGACGATGGACCTGACGGACCTGCGTGCCACCGCCAAGATGGCCCACGCTGCCGGCGCGCTCGCCATCACTGATAATACCTTTGCCTCCTCATATAACCAGCGCCCGCTGGAGCTTGGCTATGATCTGGTTGTCCATAGCGCCACCAAGTACCTGAACGGGCACGCCGACGTGACCGCCGGCGTGATTCTGGGCACCCAGCAGCAGGTCGATGCTCTGTGGGAGTATCTGCGTATTCACGGCCCGCTGCTCCATCCCTTTGAATCCTGGCTGCTGCGACGCGGCCTGCAAACCTACGCGCTGCGCATGGCCGCGCACAACCGCAACGCGCTGGAGGTGGCACGCTTTCTCGAAGGACATCCCGCTGTCGAGCGCGTCTACTATCCGGGCCTGGCATCTCACCCACAGCATGACCTGGCACAGCAGCAGATGCCTGGCGGCTTCGGCGGCATGCTCTCGTTTGAGATGAAGGGCGGTTACGACGCAGCATACAATGTCATCCGCAAGACCGAGGTGTGCCTGCTGGCCGTCAGCCTGGGCGGCGTCGAGACGCTGATTACGCACCCGGCCTCGATGGTACATACCCATCAGACCGATGCAGAACGCGAAACCGCCGGCATTTCTCCCGGCCTGATCCGGCTCTCGGTTGGCGTGGAAGAAGCGGAAGACATCATCGACGATTTAGATCAGGCGTTACGCCATTGAATCTAGCGCAACAAAGGAGTTGCTATGCACGTCGGTGTCGGGCTGCCTGCGGGCATCCCAGGCGCGGCTGGCCCGCTCATTGTCGAGTGGGCGCGCCGCGCCGATGAAGGGCCATTCTCCAGCCTGGGCGTAATTGATCGCCTGGTCTATGACAGCTATGACCCCCTGACGGCGCTGGCTGCCGCTGCTGCCGTCACCCAGCGCGTCCGTCTGGTAACGATGATCGTTATCAGTCCCTTGCGGCAGACGGCCATGTTGGCGAAGATGGCCGCGTCGCTTGACGCGCTTTCCGATGGCCGGCTGGTGTTGGGGCTGGCGGTAGGCGCCCGCAAAGAAGACTATGACGCCGCCGGCGTGGACTACCGCTCGCGGGGCAGGCGCTTCTCCGAGCAACTGGCAACGCTGCGCATGTGTTGGGAAGAAGGTAGCATCGGCCCGGAGCCTACGCGCTCCGGCGGCCCAACGATGCTGATCGGCGGCCTGAGCGACCAGGGCTTTGCCCGCGTGGCGCGCTACGCCGATGGCTACGTACATGGCGGCGGCCCGCCCAGAACCTTCGCCCGCGCCGCCGATAAAGCCGTTGCCGCCTGGATTGATACCGGGCGCCCCGGCAGGCCGCAGCTCTGGGCGCAAGCCTATTTCGCGCTCGGCGAGGAGGCCGCCGAGGCGGGCAAACACTACCTGCGCGATTACTACGCCTTCACCGGCCCCTTTGCCGAACGCATTGCCGCTGGGCTGCTCACCACGCCCCAGGCCATTGCCCAATTCCTGCGCGGCTATGCCGAGGCCGGCTGTAACGAACTGGTCTTGCTGCCCGTTGTGCCCGATCTGGCCCAGCTTGACCGGCTGGCCGAAGTACTAAACGGGCTGGGCAGATACACCGCTCCCGCAGAGCAGCGCCGGGGAGCGACGCGATGAAGATTGTAATTCTCGGTGGAGGGCCGGCAGGACTGTATGCCGGCCTGCTCATTAAAAAGGCCAACCCTGCCCACGACATCATCATTCTTGAGCGCAACCCGCCGGGCGTGACCTATGGCTGGGGCGTCGTCTTCTCAGACCGCACGCTGGCCTCCTTCCAGCGCGCCGACTATACGACTTCTGAGCAGATCGCCGGCCAGTTCGTCATCTGGGATGCCATCGACACGTATTATCGCGGCGAGGTCATTCGCTGCGGCGGCCATGTGATCGCCAGCATTGCCCGCAAGCACCTACTGAGCATCCTGCAACAGCGCTGTCTTGACCTGGGCATCAGCCTGCGCTTCAGCGTCGAGATCAACGATCTTTCGGAACTGCCACCCTATGACCTGCTAATCGCCGCCGATGGCATCAACAGCCTGGTGCGCAAAGCGTATGCTGATGTCTTCAAGCCGCAGATCACACTGGGCAAAGCCAAATATATCTGGCTAGGCGCGCAGAAGGTGCTGGATGCCTTCACTTTCATCTTCCAAGAGAACGAGCATGGGCTGTTTCAGGTACATGCCTATCCCTTTAGCGGCGCCACCAGCACCTTCATCATTGAATGCGACGAGGCTTCCTGGCTGAATGCCGGCCTGGACAGCACCGACGAGGCCGCCAGCCTGACCTACTGCGAGCGGCTGCTGGCAGACTATCTTGGCGGTGCGCAATTGCTCTCCAATAATTCAAAATGGGTCAGCTTTCCCACGCTCAAGACAGAGCGCTGGCGGCATGGCAACATCGTCCTGCTGGGCGATGCCGCGCACACCGCGCATTTCTCGATAGGCTCAGGCACCAAGCTGGCGATGGAGGATGCCATCGCCCTGGCCGGCGCGCTAGAGCAGCACCGCGATCTGGAAACCGCTCTCAACGAGTACGAATTGGAGCGCAAGCCGGTGATCGAAACTTTCCAGCGCGCCGCCCAGGAGAGCCAGCGCTATTTCGAGACGACCAGGCGCTACCTGGGCCTTGACCCGATGCAGTTTACCTTCCAATTGCTCACACGCAGCGGCAGAATCACCTACGACGACCTGCGACTACGTGACGCCCGTTTTGGCGACGAGGTTGATCGCTGGCTGGCTCCAACCTCTTCTCTTGTGGCGCCGCCGCCGATGCTCACCCCGTTCCGTCTGCGCTCGCTCGCGCTGCCCAACCGGGTCACGCTACGACCACGCGCCGCCTGCGCAGCAGAGGATGGCACACCCACCGAGGCATATCTGGCCGAACTGAAGCAACTCGCGGCAGCGGGCGCCGGCCTGGTCATGACCGATCTGGCCGCTATCTCTGCGATGGGACGCATCACCCCAGTCGATGCCAGCCTGTATATCGCTGAGCATCAGGCGGCCTGGAAGCGTCTGGTTGAGGAGATACATCGCCACACGTCGGCAAAGCTCGCCCTGCAACTCGGCCATGCCGGGCGCCGAGGCGCCACGCAGCCACGCGCCGCCGGGCTGGACCGTTCCTTGCGCGAAGGCGCCTGGCCGCTGCTTTCGGCCTCGCCGCTGCCCTATACGCCATATAGTCAGACGCCCAAAGCAATGGACCGGGATGAGATGGATCAAGTACGCGAAGCGTTCACTCACGCGGCGCGTATGGCCGCCGAGGCCGGTGTTGATCTGCTCCAGCTTCACATGGCTCATGGCTACCTGCTGGCAAGCTTTCTCTCGCCACTGAGCAATCGACGCGGCGATGACTACGGCGGCAGTCTGGAAAACCGGCTGCGCTTCCCGCTGGAGGTTTTCGACGCTGTGCGCGCCGCCTGGCCGGAAGAGAGGCCGCTCTCTGTTGCCCTGAGCATCACCGATTGCGCGAGGGGCGGCTTGGAGATTGAAGAGGACATCACTCTTGCCAGGCTCCTCAAAGAACATGGCTGTGATATGATCGAGGCGCTGGCCGGCCAGACCACCCTGGACTCCGAGCCATCCTACCGGCGCGGCTTCCTGACGCCGCTCAGCGAGCGCGTGCGCAATGAGGCTGGCATAGCCACGTTGGTCGGCGGCTATCTCACCACCAGCGATGAAGTCAATACCATCCTGGCCGCTGGCCGGGCCGATCTCTGCGTCATGGACCTGGAGCGTTGATTAGCGAGTAAGGAGCCTCCCAATGGCAATGAGTCCTATGGTCTCCCGACAGATGTACCGAACGCTTGAACCCTACCACGCGATGATCTACTTTGTGCCAGAGCGCAAGCCAGCTTATATCAGCCTTGGGCTACAAGGGCAGCCAATGGGCTACTTTGCCTCGCGGGCCGCGCCGCTGGGTCCAGTCTCGGCAGAGATCGTCACCTCGATCTTTTATAATTTCCATCCGGCGTTGGTACGCTCGGTAATTCCTGACGCCTGGCAGCGCGCCACGCCGGAGCAGATTATTGCTGCCCGCTTTGAGGTGGCCGACGCGGCGCTGCGCCGGATGCTGCCAGATCAGATAGGCTCAGCGGAAGTAGCCGAGGCAGCCAGCCTGGCGTGTGAGGCCGCGAGCGTCTGCCCCAGGGAAGGCCGCCCGCTCTTTGCCGCCACTGCCGCGCTGCCCTGGCCGGAGTCGCCGCATCTGATCCTCTGGCACGCAGTCACGCTGCTGCGCGAGTTTCGCTTTGGCGGCCACTGTGCCGCACTCATGACTGAGGGCATCGACGCCTGCGCGGCGCTGGTCACGCACGCCGCTACCGGCGAGATTTCCGCCAAAGCCTTGCAATCCAGCCGCGCCTGGCCGGACGACGCCTGGGCAGCAACCATACAACGACTGCGCGAGCGCGGCTGGCTCAACGAGGATGGCACCTTAACCGAGGAAGGCAAAGCGCGCCGCAACGCCGTTGAGCAGCATACCGATCAGTTGGCCCTGCCACCCTGGGAGCAGCTTGGCGAGGAACGCTGCAAGCGCCTGCGCGAACTGGTCCGCCCGCTCAGCGTTGCCATCACCGCCGCCGGCACGTTCCCGGCCTCGCTCTCGCCCTGGGAGGAGGACGAAGCGTGATAACCTTTGCCCAACTCAAAGAACACCCGGAACTGCTGACACCAGAGGTGCGCTCACCCATCTTTCACCCGGACGGCACGATGACCATCATCTGGGAAGGTGATCCCGGCTCGGAGGGACTGATGTTCGTCGCCGAATGGATGGAGCGGCCACAGCCGCTAAAGCCTATCCCCAATACAGGCATCTGGGGCATCGATGTTCCGGCCCCGCCGCTACCTCGCACGGTTTGCAGCTATGTCGCCGTTGGCAATGACAGCAGGGAGCTGCCTTCCCCCAGGCATCAGCACGACCTTTTCGGCCCGGACCTGCCGCCGCTGCCCATCGCCGAGGGCGAGCCATCCACGCTGGCCGAGGAGATCGTGCTGCCCGCGCCAGGGCTGGCCGGAGAGCAGCGCCGGGTGCGCGTCTTGCTGCCTCCAGGCTACACAAAAGGGCAAGCGTATCATACCCTCTATCTGACCGATGGGCAGATGGAGATCGATCTTGAGCGCCGCTTTCCCGCCGTCACCGATACGCTGCGCCAGCGAGGCGAGATGTCGCCAGTTATCCTGGTAGCGATGGATAACGACCCTGTTGAACGACCAGAGGAATATCTGATCGGTGGCAGCCGCAACCTGGCTGCCCGCACCTGGGTCTGGGAAACCGTTGTCCCCTACGTCGATGCGCGCTATCCTGCTGCCGGGCGCTGGGCCGTCGGCGGCTCAAATGGCGCGTCGATGGCGGTGCAACTGATGCTGGGCCGGCCCGATCTCTTCAGCGGCGGCGCCTTCTATTCACCCTGGCATCGCAACAGCCTGGAAGAAATCTTGCGCATGGCTGATGCCTGGCCCGGCGGCGGGCGCGTTGCTATCAGTCATGGCACCTTCGGGCTGGGCGAGCAGAAGAACCTGCCCGGCGCTCGCGCCCTGGCTGAGCATCTCAGGGCACGCGGCGCGCAGGTCCATTTTGTAGAACTGGAAGGCTACGGCCACAATTTTGCGGCATGGCATCGTGCTATGCCGCTGCTGCTGCGCTGGCTCCTGGGCCATGCTTGATAGACACAAGAGGGAAGGGAATGACACTTTGCCCTGCTGAAAGATAGGTAACTACCCCCTCCCGGTGAATTTAGTGAATTTGTTGAATCTTGCATTCTTTTCCTAAGAAAGAAAAGACATATCAAATAGATAAGATTCACTAAATTCAACAAATTCACTGGGAGGGAGATGTAGACAAAAATGTATCGATCTTGAGCAAGCCTTACAAAAACCTGGGAAACCGCTTATCCATCACACAGGAAGGATAACCATCTATGTCAGGCGGAGACATACCCGGCCTCGCGGGAAAGCGAGCCGTTGTGACTGGCGCGGGCCGGGGCATTGGC
>CAZFWN010000049.1:0-15743 GCA_964522745.1 uncultured Ktedonobacterales bacterium | reverse complement strand
ACCCGGCCTCGCGGGAAAGCGAGCCGTTGTGACTGGCGCGGGCCGGGGCATTGGCCGCAGCATCGCGCTGGCGCTTGCCAAAGCCGGCGCCGATGTTGGCGTCACGGCGCGCACCCCCGGCGACCTGGAAACGCTGGTGGCCGAGATTCAGGCGCAGGGCAGCAAAAGCCTGGCCGTGCGCTGCGATGTGACCCATCCCGAAGAGGTGCAGTACATGGCGGCGACGCTGAGCGCCGGCCTGGGTGGCATCGATATTCTGGTGAACAACGCGGGCAACGCCGGCAGCCACAAGTTCCTCAACCACCCCGACGACCTCTGGCAGCGCATGCTCGCCGTCAACCTCACCAGCGTCTACTACGTCACCAAAGCCGTCATCCCAACGCTGATTGACCAGCGCTGGGGGCGCATCATCACCGTCGCCTCGATAGCCTCCCGCGTCGGTGACCGCTATATCGCAGCCTATGCAGCCTCCAAGCATGGCGTGCTGGGCCTGACGCGAGCGCTGGCCGTTGAGATGTTGCCGTATAATATCACCGTCAATGCCATCTGCCCTGGCTATGTGGATACGCCAATGACCGACGCCAGCATTGCCAACATGGTAGCACGCACCAGCATGAGCGAGGCGCAGGCGCGCGAGTATCTGGAGAAGCAAAGCCCGCAGCACCGGCTGATCGAGCCAGAAGAAGTGGCCGCCATTGCCGTCTTTCTGGCGCAGGAAAGCAGCAAGGGCATCACCGGCCAGGCCATCAACCTGGATGGTGGCGGCGTGATGTCGTGAATGGAATCGTGTTTCACTTGTAGCGCCGGCTTCCAGCCGGCAAACGGGCGAGCCAGCACGGAGGCCAGCTATACAAAACGAGGTACGCGATGGATTACGATTTTCTATATGAGGTGAGCGATGGCATTGCGACGATCACCCTCAACCGCCCGGAGGTAATGAACGCCCTGACCTTCGAGGTCTATGCTCAGTTGCGCGATCTCTTTGCAGCGATGCGCGCGGATGATGCTGTGAAGGTGGTGGTACTAACCGGCGCCGGCGATAACTTCTGCTCAGGCGGCGATGTGCATGCCATTATCGGCGAGCTGCTCAAGCGCGACATGAGCGGCCACCTGGAGTTTACCCGCATGACCGGCGCGGTAGTGCAGAATATGCGCCTGCTGGATAAGCCGATCATTGCCGCGCTCAACGGCATGACTGCCGGGGCTGGCGCGGTGCTGGCGCTGGCTTCCGACCTGCGCATCGCCTCGGAGCGAGCGCGCTTCGCCTTCCTCTTTACCAAAGTCGGCCTGACGGGCGCCGATATGGGCGCGGGCTATCTGCTGCCGCGTGTAGTCGGCATGGGCCGCGCCTTTGAACTGCTGCTGCTGGGTGATACCATAGATGTGTCCACCGCCGAGCGCTACGGCCTGGTCAATCGCGTCGTGCCGCATGATGAACTATTACCTCAAGCGCGGGAATGGGCCAGACGGCTGGCGCAGGGTCCGACGCTGGCAATCTCAATGACCAAGCACATGATAAATCACGAACTAAGCATGGACCTGGCCTCGGCTATCGAAGCCGAGGCGCAGGCGCAGGCACTTATGCTGATGGGCGACGATCACCACCGCTTTTATGCAGCATTTAAGAACAAAGAAAAGCCGACGTTTACCGGACGCTAATAACAGCCGTTTCTGGCAAGAGCCTCATCGAGCTTACAGAGAGGGGAAACTTGTATGCGCCCGTTTTTCTTTCGGCGCCGAGCCAGACAGGCCAAACCTCCTAACGCTCAGCAATCGGTGCCCCCTCGTTTTGAGTGGCTGGGAGGACGCCGCTATCTGGCAGATACCGCATACGCGCTGCCCAAAGACCCTCAGGAGGTCCGACGCCTCGACTTCCAACACTTCATGATCCGGCAAGAGATGCACGGCAACTACATGGCCCCACTCAGCCACCCTAAAAGCATCCTGGATGTTGGCTGTGGAACCGGGCGCTGGGCGATGGAGATGGCCGCTGAGTTCCCACAAGCCAACGTCGTCGGCATCGATCTGGTGCCGCCCGATAGCGCCGCCTCGCTGGGGCATGGGCTTGAGCGGCAGCCAGAAAATGTTTCTTTCCTCGAAGCTGACGCACTCAAGGGTCTGCCTTTCGCCGATGGGAGCTTCGATTTCGTCTATCTGCGGCTCCTGTTCACCGCTATCCCTGCCACCTACTGGCCCACACTGCTTGATGAGGTCATCCGGGTGACGCGGCCCCAGGGCTGGATTGAATCAGTTGAAACCTGGCCGGCAACCAGAGAAACATTCCCCGATTGTGCAACCATCACCGCCTGGTTTAGAGAACTGCTCACGCGGCGTGGCCTGGACCCAGAGATCGCGCGTACCATCCCGACAATGCTGCGCGAACGTGGGTTGCTTCAGGTCGTCACCCGCGAAATCTCTCATGTCTCCAGGCGCGGGCCGCGCTGGAAACAGATTATGATTACCCTGGGCGCGAACGTCCTGGATAACTTCCGGGCGCAAATCATTGCGCAGAAGATCACAACAGCAGAGGAATACGACCGGGTGGCAAGACGAGCCAGACAGGAGATTGAGCAAGGCAAAGGTGCCCTGAGCTGGCCGGCCTATATTACCTACGGTCAGCGCCCTGCCATCCCTGATGCGAAGACGCCCTCACCAAACATCAATCTGGCCGAGAAACAATATCGCTTGCTATCGGATATATGAAATAGGGCAGACACGCTCTGCTGGAGGGATATGCAATGGAGAAGCAGATCATCAACCCATCATCGTTGGGACGCCCCAGCGGCTTTAGTCATGGCATCCTGACTACTGGCGGGCGCGTGTTGTTTATGGCCGGGCAGACGGCCTTTAACGCAGAGGGCAAACTGGTCGCGCCGGGCGATCTGGTCGGGCAGTACGAGGAGGTGCTGCGCCATTTGAAGGCGGTGGTTGGGGAAGCCGGCGGCGCTATGCAGGATATTGTCAAGATCAACATCTTTGTGCAGAACCGTGATGACTATCTGGCGCATCTCAAGCCGTTGGGCCAGGTACACAAAGCCTTCTTTGGCAACTACTATCCGGCAACAGCACTCTTCGAGGTTTCCCGCTTCTATCAGGATGGCATCCTGGTGGAGATTGAGGGCATTGCCATGCTCGGTTAGCAGTGAGGACAACCCATGAATCTCTCTGAGTGGTTCCGTTATCAATTGCAGGCCGGCGCCGATGGCTTTGTCTGGGCAATGGAGCAGTTGCCGGAAGAGTGCTGGATGTACGTGGCATCCTGGAGCAGTTTCGCGCCGTTCGGGCCGAGCAGATCGCGCTGCTGCCACAGTTCGATGACCACCTCTGGCACGAAGCCCGCGAGACTGAGTTCTGGGGTACGGTGAATTTGCGCTGGGTCGCCACAAAAACGTACCAACACACCTCTGAGCATATCCATGATGTGCTGAGAATAGCGCTCTTCTGGGACCAGGCAGCAAAGCTGCTGCAAACGAGCCAGGAGGGATAGGATAGCGAAAAAATGAGCGGCGAGACCACACACAACATCGTGAGCAAGGCAACCCTTAACAGCGAAGAAGCACAAGCCATCGCCCGACTCAGGGCGCTCTGCAACACGCATGAGGGGCTGGACCTCAAACTATCCGTTGAGCAGGATGAAGCCAGCGAAGCAGAGCAGCCAAAGCATGTCCTGGCGTATGCGGGTGACGCCCTCATCGGCTATTGCGCCCTGGACCGGGGAATGCCTATTGAGCTTTGCGGCATGGTGCATCCGGCCTCCCGACGGCAGGGAGTTGGCCGGGCGCTGCTGAGCGCTGCTATCGAAGAATGCAAGCATGCAGGAGCTAATCGCCTAGTTATCATCTGCGAAGAAGCGTCGCAGTCTGGAAAAGCCTTTATGAGTGCCGTTAGAGCGGAATATCGCTTTGCCGAACATCGTATGGTCTTAGGTACGTTCCAGCGGCGGCCAGCAGCAGATTCGCGACTCCGGCTTGAGCAGGTTAGCCCGCAGGAGGCGGAGACGCTGATCCAGGTGCGGGCAAGGGTCTTCAACGACCCAGAAGAGAGCCAGCGGCAAAGCGTTCTGCCCGACATCACCGACCCACACAGCCGATTCTATCTGGCCCGCCTGGGAGAAGCTCCCGTTGGCTGCCTCAAAGTCTTTCTTCAGGATGGTGAGGCGGGTATCTACGGTTTTGGCGTGCTGCCGGAGCATCGGAGGGCTGGCTTTGGCCGCCAGATGCTCACGCAGATCATCGAGCCGCTGCTGGTCGAACAGCCAGGACGCATCACCCTGGAAGTTGAAACGGATAACATCGCCGCCATTGCCCTTTATCAATCGTGTGGATTCCAAATAACGACGACGTATGGCTATTACCGGCTGAGGTTCTAAAGCAAAGAGGAATATATGACCACTCTCACCATTGGCTTGATTGGAGATTATAGCCCCGATGTGAAGGCGCATATCACTATCCCGCAGGCCATCGCGCTGGCCGCCGCAGACCTGGGCTGCCAGGCGGAGGGCGTCTGGCGCACGACTCCCGAATGGGAGCGCGTGCCAGAGGAGATGATTTCCGGCTACGACGCCCTCTGGTGCGTGCCGGCCAGCCCCTATCAAAGCATGGAGGGCGCGCTGCGAGTGATTCGCTTCGCCCGCGAGCAGGGTGTGCCCTTCCTGGGCACCTGCGGCGGCTCGCAGCACGCGCTGATCGAATATGCCAGAAACGTGCTGGGGCTGGCCGAGGCCGATCACGCCGAATCAAACCCAGACACATCGCTCCCCCTGATCGCGCCGCTGGCCTGCGCGCTGGTGGAGCAAGAGGATACCATTCTCTTCCGCCCAGGCTCGCGTATCGCCGCCATTTATGGGCGCGGCGAGGCCGTCGAGCAGTATCATTGCAGCTTCGGACTGAATCCAGCCTATCACGCTTTGTTTGAGCAGAGCGGATTACAGATCACCGGCCTGGATAACAACGGTGAGGCGCGGGTCTTTGAGCTAGCTGGGCATCCGTTCTTCATTGCCACGCTCTTCCAGCCTGAGCGCTCGGCCTTCAAGGGCATAGTTCATCCGCTGATCAAAGCCTTCTTACAGGCAGCAGCCGAAGAAAAGACAAAGCAGCCGCCGCGCATCAACAAGATACGCTCGCCGAAGCGCTGGGTCTGATCCACCGAGAAAGAGAGCAGGTTTCGCATGGACTTTCATCTGACACCTGAGCAGCAAGCCATCCAGGCCAGGGCGCGGCAGTTTGCCGAGCAGGAGGTGGCGCCCGTCGCCAGAGAAGCGGACGAGCAGGGGAAATTCCCGCAGCATCTTATCCGGCGCATGGGCGAGTTGGGGTTCCTGGCCGGGCCGGTTGAGCGGGAGTATGGCGGCTCCGGCATGGACTATGTGAGCTACGCGCTGCTCTGCGAGGAATTGGGCCGGGCCGATTCCTCGGTGCGCGGCTTCCTGACGGTGCATGCCAGCCTGGTGTCGCTGTGTATCCGCGATTGGGGCACAGAGGAGCAGAAGCGCCGCATCCTGCCGCGCCTGGCAACGGGCGAGTGGGTTGGCTGCTACGCGCTGACCGAACCCAACGCCGGCTCGGATGCCGCAAGCATGGAGACGACGGCCACCGAGGATGGCGACGGCTATATCCTCAACGGCGAGAAAATCTGGATTACCAACGGCCCCAGCGCGCATCTGGCGATTGTCTTTGCCAGCAAAGACCGCGCTGCAAAGCATCGCGGCGTCTGCGCCTTTCTGGTCGAGACCGATACGCCCGGCTTCCAGCGCGAGCGCATGCCGGGCAAAGAGTTAGGGCACCGAGCCTCCGAACACGCGCATATTGTCCTGAACAACTGCCGCGTCCACAAGAGCGCGCTGCTGGGCGCGCCGGGCGAGGGCTTCAAGGTTGCCATGTCGGCACTGGACCGGGGCCGGCTGGGCGTAGCCGCCGGCGCCGTTGGTGTGGCGCAGGCGTGCCTGGATGCCTGCGTAGCTTTTACGACGCAGCGCCGGCAGTTCGGCCAGCGCATCGCCGACTTCCAGATGATTCAGGCCACGCTGGCCGATATGGCGGCTGATCTGGAAGCGGCGCGCCTCTTGGTTTATCGCGCCGCCTGGACCAAAGATCAGGCTCTACCGGCGACTAAAGCCACCTCGATTGCCAAGCTCTTCGCCACCGAGGCGGCCATGCGCGCTGCTGACCAGGCAGTGCTGCTGCACGGCAATCGCGGCTATTCCAACGAGTACCCTGTCGAGCGCTACTACCGAGACATCAAGGGTATGCAAATCTACGAGGGCAGCAGCCACATCCAGCGCGTCATCATCGCCCGCGAACTGGTTGGACGTGATCGCTAGCGCGGGGCCATGCAAACGCTGCTCCCAGGTATCAGTTTCGCGCGTCGAGAGGGGAGGAAGTGTAGCAGTGTAGCACCGTAGCAGGTGGAGTCCCTCGTCCTTTTTTTGCTCCACTTGCGTCAGAGAAGAGAGCAGACACGTTCTTTCTTGCTCTCGGTGCTGCACCCCTTTCATCTGCCTACCAGAGAAGAAAGATGAGCAGATAAGTAGATGAGCAGATAAGTATAAGGCAGATAAGTATAAGAGAGAGGAGATGCTGTTCTTCTTGAGAGAGGTGGAGCAAGAAAGAGAGGATTTCTCCACCTGCTACGGTGCTACACTGCTACACTTCCTCTGGCGTGCCCAACACGGAGGCCGGCACGCGGCGCTGCTCGCCGAGGCCAGGCGCGTGCCATCGGGCGCCCAGGCCACGCCAAGCACCGGCCACGCCTGGCGTTCCAGCAAGCGCAGCAGCCTGCCGCCGGCGGCGTCCCACAGGAGCACGGTCTTATCATTTCCTGCCGAGGCCAGGCGAGCGCTATCGGGCGCCCAGGCCACGCCCCGCACCCTTTCGGTATGGCCCTGGCAGGTGGCAAGCAAAGCGCCCAGCGGCGGGCGCGCCGGCGCGCGGGCGTCTGGCATCATCCTGGCATCCTTCTACTTCTACGAGCGGCACATACTGCTTGATGCGTAGGATAGCAGAGTGGCGCTCGATTCGTCAAGCCATCCGCCGATTTCAATTGGCGCTACGGGCCTACAGCCAGGAAGTCCCGGCGGGACTTGAGGGCGCCTGCGGGCGCCCCTAGCGCCGAATTTATTCGGCGAACGGTGGGAGCGCCTCATTGGATAAAAAATCAAACTTCATCAACCGCCAGCCGACTTTTGCATAGCCCTGGCGTAAGCGCGAGGGAGCTTGATAGGGAGAACCTGGCATGGTAGAGTAAAGCCAAATGACACTGCCGTCAAAACACCCTCACTGAAGGAGGCACACCCCCTATGGCCTATTCCGAGTATTGGAACCCCAAGAACGAAACGATGCCCCGCGAGCAGTTGCAGCAGTTACAATTGCTCAAGCTGCGCCGGATGTGCGAATATGCCCACGCCAACGCGCCATTTCACAGGCGGCGCTTCGATGAGGCCGGCTTCAAGCCAGAGCAGTTACAGACGCTGGATGATCTGCGCCGTATCCCGTTCATGACCCGCGAGGAGTGGATGGAATCGCAGCTTGAGCATCCCATCTATGGCGACCTGCTGGCAACTGAGCAAACCAACGCCATCCGCTATCACCTCACCTCCGGTACCACGGGGCGCACGCCCATCCGCGTGCTGGATGGTATGAAGGATTGGGAGTGGATCGCCGAGATGTGGTGCTATGGACTGTGGGGCTTTGGCGTGCGGCCTGAGGATGTTGTCTATTTTGCCTTTGGCTATGGGTCGTTTATCGGCTTCTGGGGCGCACACTATTGCTGCGAGAAGCTGGGCGCGCTGGTCATTCCAGGAGGCGCGCAGACCACCGAGGCGCGCATCAAGCAGATTGTCGAGATGGGCGCTACAACCGTCTGCTCCACGCCAACCTACGCGCTCACACTCTGGACTCGCGCCAGGGAGATGGGCATCGATCTGGCGAAAGAGGGCAAGGTGAGCAAGATTATCCTCTCCGGCGAGCCAGCCGGCTCGATTCCTGCCGTGAAGCGCCAGCTTGAGGACGCCTGGGGCGCGAAGTGCGGCGACACCGCCGGCATGACCGAAGTGGGCACGATCATGATCTTCGAGTGTGCGCGCCAGTCGGGTGGCACGCATATTATCGAAGATCACTTCATTGAAGAGGTGATTAATCCGACGACAGGCGAGCCGGTGGGCTATGGCGAGTTGGGTGAGCGCGTCGTCACCTCGTTTGGTCGGGGCTTTATCCCGGTGCTGCGCTATCGCACCAAAGATATGGTGATGAAGGTGGCGGCACAGACCTGTTCCTGCGGGCGTACCTGGGATCTCTACGACGGCGGCATCCGGGGCCGCTGGGATGATATGAAGCTGATCCGGGGCACCAACGTCTACCCACGCGCCGTCGAGGCTATCATCCGCGAGTACGCGGCGATTGACGAGTTCCAGATTTATATCTGGCGGCGCGAGGAGTTGCAGGACGAGATCACCATCAAGTTGGAGATCAAGCAAGGCTATGACGCGGAGTGGGCGGACCTCCAGCACCAGCTTGCCAAAGACCTGACGAACGCGCACGAGGGGCTGCGCTTCAACATCGAACGCATGGCTGATGGTACGTTGCCGCGCTTTGAACTCAAGGCGAAGCGTCTGGTGGACGCCCGCCCGGTGGCGAAATATTAGCGTTTCCATCTCCTCAGCGGGCTATCACCCGCTGAGAGTACCATACTTCAGGAGAGAGGCGATAAAGATGACGAGCAGCAACACCGATCTGCTTGGCACAGCGCTCACCGAGCAGGAGCAAGCCATTCTACAAACCTATCAGGCGCTCAAAGACCTGGCCGCCCGCAGTGACCTACCCCCATGCGCAGCGCGCAACGTGCGCAAGGCGCTCGCGGCAATATGGCAGGCCACCAATGATCTCGACCTGCAATTCGAGCAATTGTACGATCTGGGCGTCTAGCAGGACATTCAACCGTCGGTGCGAGCCAGCCTGAGCAAGCGCAATTCATCATCGGTTGGTGGGAGGATTTCGGCAAGCTGTTCAGCCTGCCGGACCTCCCATCCGATTTCCGCGCGTACCTCTTCCAACGTCACGCCGGGATAGAGGGCTTGTAAGCGCATCTCATACTCAGGCGCCGGGAAATCAAAGAGCGCCTTATCAGTGATGACCAGTTGTGGCCCCACGCCTGGCATGCCTTGCTCGCTCCTTGCCTGGCCGCCGCTCAGATGGCCGGGGCTGGTGAAGAAATCGAGTTTGGGAACGAAGCCGCGCTTCTTCACGGGCATGATGATAAAGACGCGCTGGGCGTTGATAGCAATCTCACAGGCCCCGCCGCTGCCAGGCAGCCGCACCTTGGGCGCCTGATAGTTTCCAATGACCGTCGTGTTGAGATTGCCGTAGCGATCAATCTGCGCGCCGCCCAGCAGCGCCACCTCAACCAACCCTCGTTGCAGGTATAGCCCGAAGAGATCAGCCATTGGGATGACCGAGGATGCGCCAGTCACCAGCGCCGGGTCGCCGATTGAGAGCGGCTGGCGGGCCGGGCGGGCACCATAGACACCAGATTCATAGATCAGTTCCAGATCAGGTGCGACGGTACGGCGAGCCAGATTGCAGGCAATGTTTGGCAGCCCTACCCCCACAAAGACGGTACGCGCGCCGGTCAGGGCACGCGCTGCGGCGATAATCATCATCTCGGATGGGGTATAGGCTGGTGGCTGAGCAGCAGTCATAGATAGGCTCCATAATCAACTGGATGGGCGGGCGCCGCGCCAGGCTTGAGGCGCGCGAGCCTTTCCTGGCCGAGCTTACCCAGATAGCCAGCACGATCCTCAACACCATAGACCCATTCATCCAGCCAGGCGTGCATCCGCTCCTGATCGCGGGAGATGGCATCCCAGGCCAGATAAAACTCATTGTCGCGGTCATAATAGCCCTGGACATAGGAGGGGTGCGCTCCATACGGTTCGCACACAACAGCGTTGACAATCAGGCCGGGAATCAGGGTGCGATTCGGGTCGGCGCGAATCACCTCCTCATCCACGATCTCCTCGACTACCACAATGAGCGAGCGCGCCGCAAACGCAACCTCTTTCTGCGCGCCCAGCAGCCCCCAGAGGTGGGTATTGCCCTGCGCATCAGCGCGCTGGGCGTGGAGAATCGCCACGTCGGGATGCAGCGGCGGCACCACAGCCACCTTGCCGTCGCCATAGGGGCTTTCGACAAACTTGATCTGCTTGTTCACATCAGGCAGCTCAGAGCCAAGATAGCTGCGCAGTGGGAAGAATGGCAGACGAGACGCGCCGGCGAGGTAGCGACACACCATGCCATAGTGCGAATATTCCTCAAGCTCCAGCGGCGCGGGGACGCCCTGCTCGATAGCACGATTGATGGCGTGCAGCGAGCCGACGCCGGGATTGCCCAGATAGCTAAAGACCAGCCTGCGCGCCACGCCGGCAGCGATCATCTGGTCATAGATCAAATCGGGGGTCATGCGAATCAGCGTGAGGTCGCGGCGGCGCTGCCGGATGATCTCATGCCCGGCGGCAAAGCAGATGAAGGCCGTAAAGCCCTCAATGGCAACCGACATACCATCATGGACATATTCGGCAATGGCCTCGCGCAGAGAACGGCGTTTATCAGTCACAGGCACTCCCCAAATGTGCGAGCTTTGCTCTTGATGATAAAGGCACTGCTAAGCCCCAGGCGCACCCAGCGAATGCACAAATGCGATCAATCGCTCCTGGGCGCGATCCAAGGCTGGCAAGGGCAGTGGCTCGCCGGCGGCAGGATCATCGGCTGGCAGCGCGTCGGTGGCTTCTAGCAAGCGCCACAGTGTGGCCTCGCGCTCCTCTGGTGAAACAGCAGCCAGCGGCAGGCAGAGCATGCTGGTTGCCATACGCAGGCGCAGCGCCTCCGGCTGCTCGCAGAACTCGATGCCAGGCAGCGCGGCAATGTCCCACTCCTCTAAGAGCAGACGCGCCAGATCGGTGCCCGTCGTCGCGCCACGCCCTGCCAGGGCAGCGCGCCAGGGAGCGAAGTCGGGGTAGAGATAGAAGGCTCCAGCCGGGCGCGGACAGGGAACGCCAAGCTGCTGAAAGGTGGCATAGAGCCTGCCGGTGATGTGCCCATGTAGCCGAGCCGAGCGACGCACATAGGTCTCTAGATCAGCGTTCTGGCTGTAGGCAAGCACGGCGGCCTCCTGCACCGGCGTTGTTGCTGATGACCAGACTTCGCTGGCAATCGCCTGCACAGCGCGCATCACCTGCGCGCCGGCCTCGCCCGCCGGAAGCGCCGCGTAGCCCAGCCGCCAGCCGCCGGCAGAGAAGGCTTTGGAGAGGCCGCCGGTCACAATGGTGCCCTCTGGATAGAACCGCGCCGGCGAGACATGCGCCCTCCAGCCGTGCGCCAGTTCGGCGTAGATCTCATCGCTGATAAGCGTGATGCCCTGCTCCCGTGCCCAGCGCGCGATGGCCTCGGCATCCTCATGGGCAAACATACTGCCGGTGGGATTGCTGGGCGTGTTGACCAGCAGGAGGCGCGGGTCCGCGCCGTCGAGACATGCGCCCTCCCGCGCGGAGGAAAGCGCCTGGGGCGTAAGCCGGTGGTGATCTGCCGGGTCCACGTCCACCGGGATGACGCGCTTGCCCGCCAGTTCTGCCTGCGGGGCGTAGCTGACCCACGCGGGCGCCGGCAGCAATAGATCGCCCTCTAGCACCTGCAAGAGGGCGTAGAGCAGTGGCTTGCTGCCAGGGCCGACGATGATCTGCGCCGCTGAGGCATCCAGGCCGCGTGTTCTGGTGAGATAGCCAGCAATCGCCTGGCGCAGCGCCGGGATGCCCAGCACCGGCGCGTAGCTGGTGCGCGTAGCAGCCTCGGTCAGCGCCGCTCGCAGAATGGGATGCAGCGGGAACGACGCCTCGCCAAAGCCCAGGTGAATGACCTCGCGCCCGGCGGCGCGGCGCGCCGCGATGGCTTCATTCATTGCCAGCGTCGCCGAGGGGGTGAGCGCTTGCGCCGCCGGAACCAAGCCGAGCGGAGCCGCCGAAGCCGCTGCTTCCTGGGAGAAAGGCGGCTGGGTCGGCATGGGATGCGGTGTCATAAGACTATCCTCCAGAACAGTTCTTGCAGCATATGAGCATTGACTGTCCATAGCATACACCAGAGATGCAATCCAGGCGTAATAATCAAATTTCAGCATTCGGGTCGCGCTGGAGAAATGATGGCTTATGGTTTATACTAAAGCTTATCTTCTCAGTCAGGGAGGGCGTCATGCCTGCGAGTGCTGTTCTCTTGAGGGTTTGCTGGCGTCGTGGGCTGGCGCTCGCGCTGTGTCTGCTGCTGGGTGGATGCACGCTCGGCACGCCACAGCAGACAGCGAGGACGCCGACGGCGCAGCCGGTCCCTCCTGCGCCGCCTGGGCAAAGCTGTGCGCCGCTCAATACGGAAATTGCCGGCTTTCCGCCTTCGCTGGAGGTGGATTGCGACTATCTCTACGCGCAGTTGGTGCAGCTTGCCAGCGTCTATCAGCACCGAGAGGCCGGCCAGGGCCAGGCAAAGCCAGGCCATGATGCCTTTGCCAATGCATGGACGACGGAGATGCTCGCGCTGCTGGCAGGCTTTGGGCCAACCGTCATCAAAGACCCGTTTGCCATCCAGGGTTACAAGGGGCGGCCAGCCAAAGTGCCGGCGGTGAATGTGGAGATCACGCTGGCCGGCGCGGCGCATCCAGAGCAAGAGGTCGTTATCGGCTGCCATTACGATGGCTTTGCCAATTCCTCCCAGTCGGCCTATGACGACGCCAGCGGCTGCATGATTATCCTGGGGCTGGCGAAGGCGCTGGCAACCCACTGGCACGCCACCCAGACGGCTCCAGCGCGCACGCTCAAGTTTGTCCTCTTCGATGCCGAGGAGCAGGGCCTTCTCGGCTCGTTTCACTATCTCAACCAGACCATTGCCGGGGACCGCAGCCAGATCGTCGCCATGTTCGATGAGGAGCAGAATGGCGTGGACTATCCGGCCCGCGCCTTTGGCCGGGCCAATCAGCCCTTCCTGCCCTTCATCACGCTGACCAGCCCGGTCAACCCAACCGATTTGTATCAGGCAACGCTGGGCGATGGCGCGCATCGGGCGCAGTTTCAGGCGTGGCAAACCTTCAGCACACAGGCGATAGCCAACGCATTCACGCTGATGCGCGCCATGCACCCGACGTTGACCTATCTGCCGGGCAGCACGCAGCAGGTCTTCACACCAGCACAACTCGCTGATAGTAATACCATTCAGATAGCAGATGATGCCCTGGGTGGCAGCGATGAAGTGCCCTTCACACTGGCGGGCATCAATTGCATCACCATGTCTGGCAACTTCTCCTATTATGACGGGCTGGGCGCGCCGTCCTGGTCCTATCCCTTCGACCAACCGGAAGATACCGTCGCATTGATGAATCAGTACACCGGCGGCTCCGGGGCGAAGTCTGAGGGCACCGTGCTGTCGCTGGCGCTGCCGGCGATGGTCACACTCTGGATGCTGATTCAGCCGGACGTCATGGGGCTGGTGGCCGCGCCAACCGGCCCCGGGGGCACGATCAGCGACCTGCCCAACAACATTCAACCCGACGCATCGCTGACGCTCTCGGCGCCGGGCGCGTACTCGCCTGCCGGCCCTGCGCTCAGCTATCAGTGGGACTTTGGCGATGGCGTCAGCGCCAGCGGCCCGCAGGTGCAGCACGCCTGGGCCAGCGCGGGCAGCTACAGCGTCTCGCTCACCATCCAGGACAATGCGGGCAAGCGGATCGTGCTTCAGAAAACCGTCGCGGTAGGGCAGCAGTTCCCGCTGTTTCACAATCGCTTCGACGATTTTTCGCCCTCGAACGGCTTTGAACCATCCGATCCCTACGTGCCGGTGCCCACGCCAGGGCCGGGCACGCCCTGAAGCCGGCCCAGTGGCCGGCGCTACCAGCGGTGCGCTATAATAGTAGGTACTTTTCATATAAAGGGGTATGATCGGCATGAGTTTGGATGATTTGTGGTATAAGGATGCGATCTTCTACGAGCTGCACGTCAAGGCATTCTACGACAGCAATGCCGATGGCATCGGCGACTTTCGCGGGCTGACTGAGAAGCTCGATTACCTGCAAGACCTGGGGGTGGATTGCCTCTGGATTCTGCCCTTCTATCCTTCGCCCCTGCGCGATGATGGCTACGACATCTCGGATTATTACACGGTGCATCCCTCCTATGGGTCGCTGGCCGATTTCAAAGCCTTCCTGCGCGCGGCGCATCACCGGCGCATTCGCGTGATTACCGATCTGGTGATGAACCATACCTCCGACCAGCACGACTGGTTTCAGCAGGCGCGACGCTCGCCCAAATCGCGCTATCGCAATTATTATGTTTGGAGCCAGACCAATCAGAAATACCAGGGCGCGCGCATCATCTTCACCGACACCGAACGCTCCAACTGGACCTGGGACCAGGATGCCGGCGCGTATTACTGGCATCGCTTCTTTAGCCATCAGCCCGACCTGAACTTTGATAACCCGCAGGTGCAGCGGGCCATGCAGAAGGTCATCCGCTATTGGATGGATGTGGGCATCGATGGCTTTCGCATGGACGCGGTGCCCTATCTCTATGAGCGCGAGGGCACCAATTGCGAGAACCTGCCAGAAACCCACACGTATCTCAAGCAGGTGCGCCGCGAGGTGGAGCGGACCCATCCTGGCAAGGTCTTGCTGTGCGAGGCCAATCAATGGCCGCAGGATGTGCGCCCCTATTTTGGTGATGGCGATGAGTGCCATATGGCCTTTAATTTCCCCGTCATGCCCCGCATCTTTATGAGCCTGCGCCGCGAGGACCGCCTGCCGATTGTCGATATTATCGAGCAGACGCCAGGCATTCCGGTCAACTGCCAGTGGGGGCTGTTTCTGCGCAACCATGATGAACTGACGTTGGAGATGGTGACGGATGAAGAGCGCGATTATATGTATCGGGAGTTCGCGGCTGACCCACGCATGAAGATCAATCTGGGCATTCGCCGCCGCCTGGCGCCACTGATGGGCAATGGCCGCCGGCAGATCGAGCTGCTCACCAGCCTGCTCTTCACTCTGCCCGGCAGCCCCATCATCTACTATGGCGATGAGCTAGGCATGGGCGACAACATCTACATGGGTGATCGCAACGGCGTGCGCACGCCCATGCAGTGGAGCGGTGACCGCAACGCTGGCTTCTCGCGGGCCGATACAGCCATGATCTACAGTCCGCTGGTGGTTGATCCGGTCTATGGCTATCAGTCCGTCAATGTCGAGGCGCAACTGCGTACACCCTCCTCGCTGCTCAACTGGAACAAGCGCATGATTCGCATTCGCAAGCGCTATCCCGTCTTTGGGCGCGGCTCCATCGAGTTCTTGAGTCCAGAGAATCGCAAGGTGCTGGCCTATCTGCGCAGCGACGGCGAGCAGACCGTGCTGGTGGTAGCGAATCTCTCGCGCTTCTCGCAGCCGGTAGAACTGGACCTGCGCCGCTTTCACGGCATGTCGCTGGTAGAGTTGATCGGCGAGACGCATTTCCCCTGCGTGCGCGAAGATCAACCCTACTTCCTCTCGCTGGGGCCGCATGGCTTCTATTGGTTCCGATTAGAGCCTGCTGAGGCAACCGTGTAATACCTCATCCGCTCGTAGCGCCGGCCACCGTGCCGACAGAGAGGGCGCCGCCGACCCTGGCGGCGCCCTCTCTGCGTGTGTGTGGGAACCGTAGTCAGCGCTACGGATAGAGGCTCGATCTACGGGTA
>CAZFWN010000048.1:18146-30385 GCA_964522745.1 uncultured Ktedonobacterales bacterium | reverse complement strand
CCGGCGCCTGGGTGACGATGGCCGTGCTGTGAACGACAGCCGGCTATCGCTGTATATGGGTGTTGACGAGAGTATACCTTGCTTCCTGGGAAAAGTCAAGCGGTTTTGGCGCGTGTTGGCAACACGCGAACGCCGGCAGGGATGTTGGCGGTACGGGTAGGAGCGTCGCTTGTAGCGCAGGCATCCCTGCCGGCGCACTGGTACGGCGGGCGAGACGCCCGCGCTACAGGCAGGAAGCCCCGCTTGTAGCGCAGGCATCCCTGCCGGCGCTCGGTGCATGTTAGACTGCCCGCAGTGCCCGGAGGGAGTCGTCGGAGCGTACCTCGTCCTGGGGGCTGAGCGGCAAGGTGAACCAGAAGGTGGAACCCGCCCCTGGCATGCTGCGCACGCCAACCTGGCCCTGCTGGCACTCGATGAGCGTGCGGCAGATATGCAGCCCCAGGCCCAGGCCAACCCCGCTGCCGCTCTGCACTTCGATGCCTTTGGCCCGGTGAAAACGCTCCCAGATGTGTTCCTGTTCCTCCGGCGGCAGCCCTGGCCCCTCGTCACGCACCCAGACTCGCGCCTGCTGGCCCTCAATATCCAACCCGATAAAAACCGGGCGATCCACCGGCGAATATTTGAGGGCATTGGTCAGGTAGTTTGTCACCACCTGCCCGATGCGCTCAGCATCGGCATAGATTGGCACCTGTGTCTCGGCGGGCAGATGCAGCAGCAGGGCGCGCGTGGGCGCGACCTGGCGCTGCTCCTCGACTGCCGCGCGGACGATCTCGGCCAGATCGACCCTGTCGGGGCGCAGGTCCAGCTTGCCGGCCTGAACACGCGAGACATCCAGGATGTCGTTCACCAACCGCTCCAGACGGCTCAGTTGATGCTGCGTGGACGCCAGCGGGTCCAGCACCGATTTGATGTCACGCGCTGCCTCCGCGCCGCGCTTGCCAAGATGCTGGATGCGCCGCTCTGCCAGTTGCGTGCTGAGTTTGAGGACGGCCAGAGGATTTTTCAATTCATGCCCGGCCATGCCCAGGAAGGTATCCATCTGCTGATTGGTCTCGCGCAAGGCCAGTTCGTTGGCTTGTGCCCGCGCGCGTTCCCGCAGCAGCCGCTCGCGCTCCAGCACCAGCGCGCCCAGCCGGGCGACAGCCTTCGCCAACGCGAGCTTATTCGGACAGCGAAGACAATGCTCTTCCGCTCCGTAATCCACCTCAAGAATGCCTACCAGCGTTCCGCCGACGAGCATGGGAACAAAGAGTACGGACTGCGCTGAAAAGAACGATTCCCAGGCACGTATCGCCGGGTGCGTTCGATCAAGCAGGACAGGTTCGCCCGCCTGCAATGCTGCCAGCATGCTAGAATCAACGTGCTGGCCCAGGCGATGCGGGTGTTCCCAACCGGCCCACCACCGCGCCTCCTGGTCAGAGGCAAGCCCCACAACCGTCACAGGCTGCAGCAGCGCGGTCTCTGGCTCGACGGCTGCGATACTGACCTGCTGGCACCCCAAAACCCGGCGCGTCAACTCCGCCAGGCGCCGCGCCACCACATAGACCGTCGGGTCTGCCGCCGGTGGGAGCCTGCGCCCGCCGCTGAGCAGAGGCGGCATATCCTGGACCAGTACCAGCGCTTCGGCCATCTCCAGCAGCGCGTGCAGCGCCTCGCGGGTATGCCGCTCAAGCTGGCGCTGCTCAGTGACATCTCGGACGACTTCAACGGCGCCCAGCAGATGGCCTGCTTTATCACGAATGGGGGCACCGCTGTTATTGACCTGCACCTCGCGCCCGTCGCGGGTGCGGACGATCAGGTCAACACTCTGCTCCTTGGTCAAGGTTTCGCCCCGCAGATAGCGGTTGATGGGCTGCTCGTCCAACATCAAGGGCTGATCCTGCGCGTCGCGTGCAGAAAACCCCGCCCACTTTTCCAGGGCAGGCATGGTCAGCCCTTCAGGAACCTGCTCCACTCCCAGCAGCGTTCTGAGGGCCGGATTCATATGCCGAATATGCCCCTGCTGGTCAGTGACTATCACCCCATCGGCGATACTCTCGAAGATCGCCTCGAGTTGGGCGGCGCGCTCGGCCAGTTCCTGCTCCAACTGCTTGCGCTCGGTAATGTCTTGAACGATACCGACGGCGCCGCTGATCGCCCCAGACTCATCGTGGATGGGCGCCGCCGAGCGAAGCACCACCTTGCGCTGCCCATCTATGTTCTGCTCCGCCTCCTCATTGAGCGTGATCTCGCCGCTGGTCAGTGCGCAAAGCATGGAGCATTCCTCAGCGGCAAGCGATGTCTCGCTGTCAACCTTCCAGGCTTGATACTGCTGAAACGAGATAAACTTGCCGGGGACTGATTCCTCCCCGCAGATGCTTCTGAGCGCGGGATTCGTTTCCACCAGGCGTCCCTGGGCATCTACCATCTCCACGCCGGCAGGCAGCACATCCAGCAGCGTGCGCAAGCGCTGGCGTTCCATCTCTGCCCTGGCCTTTTCTACTTTCAGCGAGCGAGCCATTTCCTCGGCCTGGCGGCGTGCCCTGCCGCTTTGACTGGCGATCAAGCTGATGCTGAGACCGATCAGTGAGAAGAGCAGGGCACAGAAGCCCTCGATCTCTTTGAGGGGCGAGGGAAGATTAGGGAACAGCACAAAGCCTTCTAGCAGCGCGGTTCCTACCAGCGTGGCGAGCATGCCCGGACCCGCGCCCCAATTGAGCGCGACCAGCACGATCACCAGGATCACCAGCGACCCCTGCAAGGCAAAGATAGGCAGAGCGTGGAAGATCAGCAGCGTGACGCTGATGGCAAGCAGTTGTAAGAATACCGCTACCAGATAGCCCATGAGTGGACGGTGCCATGCGGCGGGCAGCCACCGAGGCGCAAAGGTGTTAGCTTGCAACCAATAAGAGAGGTTTTGCCCGGACCTCCTGATCGGGCAGCGCGCTCGTAGCGGCGCCTCAGGCGGCGGGGCGAGCGGTGGTGTCTGAACGTCCGGGGATGCTGTTCTGGCTGCGCGCTCATAGTCGATACGCAAGGATGCCTCCATTCAAGGCGTTGCTTGGGCGCTTGCTTCTAAGGTACGGTGAATCCATTCGATACTTTGTGTGGGAGCAAGGCATTACGAGAGGATGGTTTGATTAGGAGGGAGAACAGCCCCGATTAAGCCGAGATTGTACTTCAAAAAGAGAATTGAGGTCAAGGATATGGGCGCCGCTGGCTCGCCGTCGCCTCATGCCCTTGACCCCGTCCGATACCCCCTCTTTTAGCTTATCTGCGTAGCTTATGCGCGCTACTGAGCCACATCCCATTCGCCGCAGTTCCAGGCATTGCCCCAGGGGGTGGGGTTGTCGAAGTAATTGCCGATGTGTTGGCTGGTCAGCGAGATATTGGGCAGCAGGTAGAGCGGGAGAAGATAGCCCTGCCCGATGAGATAGCGCCCCAACTGCTTATAGATGCTGGCGCGCTGGCTCTGGTCGAGTGTGCTGCGGCCCTGCGCAAGGAGGGTATCGATCTTGGGATCGCTGATGCGCTGGTAGTTGCCAGCAGCAGGCGATTGGGCGCTGGGAATCTGGCTGCTCTGGAAGGCGGAAGACAACGTGGCGTCAGCATCAAACTGCGCGTAGTTGGCAAACAGCGCCAGATCATAGGCGCCCGTTGCCAGAATCCCGCCGCTGGTGAAATCGCCGAACAATTGAAACGTCGGAGCGGCTTGTACACTCACCGGAACGCCCAGCGCCGCCAGGTCGTGCTGCATGCTCTGGCTCACCGCCTGGAGCAGCGGGTCGTCTGCGCTGGTCGCCAGCGTCAGTGTGGGGAAAGGCTGGCCGCCTTTGGTGCAGGGGTTGGCGCTGCACGACCAGCCCGCCTTCTGCATATCTGCTTTGGCCGCGTTCAGATCAAAGGCAGCAGGCTTGATGCTGGCGTCGCAGCCCGGCTGTGGGCATGGCTCGACCTGATTCTCCAGCAGAGCCGCGCAGGGCTGATGCAGCGCGGACTGAATGAGCGCGCAGCGATCAATCGCCTGCTCAATGGCTTTGCGCACGTTGAGGTCTTGCAGCACCGGCGTGTGCAGATTAAAGGCAAGCTGCTCGTAGACCAGGCTGGGCGCCAGACGCAAGCCCTGCGTGCTGCCGAGCATTGTGAGGTCGTTGAGCGAGAAGCCCTCGGCATAGTCTACCTGGCCCGCCTGATAGGCTGCAATCAAGGCGTCCTCGCTCTGATAGTCCTTGAAGACCAGCGTATCCAGCACGGGACTGTGCAGCGAGGTGGAGCGATAGTTCGGGTTGGGCGTCATCGTGATGCTCTGGCCGTCGGCGAGACTCTGAACCACGTAGGGACCGCTGGTCACCTTGGGGGCCATCGTCACCTCTGGCGTTGCCGCCAGTTGGGCATCGGGGATGCTGCCCCAGGCATGCTTGGGCGCGGCCAGCGGCAGATAGGAGAGAAAGGCCGCAAAGGGGTGCTTATAGTGCAGTACCACCGTCGAGGCATCTGGGGTGGTGATGCTGGCGATCTGATCATAGCCGGCGGTGTTGGCGGCGCCGCTGGCCGGGTCTTGATCGACCTTCCACCAGTACAGCACATCGGCGGAGGTGAGCGGCTGCCCATCCGACCATTGCAGGCCAGACTTCAGCCGCATCGTCACCGTCAGGCCATCCGGGCTGACATCGCCATTGGCGCGCGTGGGCAGTTCTTTCAATTCGTCGGGCAGCAGCGTGCCGTCGCTGGTGGCGATCAACGGCTGCCCATAGAGCGCGTCGGCCAGGGTGGTATCCACTTGAGAGACGACAAACCAGGGATTCGTGCTGTTCGGGAAGTGCCAGTCGGCCAGCGTCACTGTCCCGCCCTTATGAGTTGGGGCATGATAGTGATAGATCAGCGCCTGGGCCGGCGGGGTGGGCGTCTGCTGCGCGGTGTTCGTCCCAGGCAGCGCGCCGCTGTGCAGCCAGAAGGCGACGCCGCCGCTGCCAACGGTCAGCACCAGCAGCAGCACGCCGATCAAGAGCAGGGCGAGGGCACGCCCGGCGGGCGCGGGTGGCGCGCCAATCGGCGCAGAGGGGCGACGCTGGCCGCTGGCTGGCGCGCCGGGCGGCCTGGAGTTCAGGCCACTAGCGGAGGGACGCTGGCCGGTCCCGGAGCCGGGACTATCCGTTGGCGCGCCAGCACCCGGCTGCGTCTCCGTACTCCTTGGCGCGGGCGGCGCTTGCTCCAGCGCGCCGACAAAGGCGCGGGCGCTGCCGAAGCGCTGGCGGGGGTCTTTTGCCAGCGCCCGCAGCACGACCTGCTCGACGCTTTCAGGGATGCCGGGGAGGCGGCTGCGCAGCGGTGGCGGGGGCACCTGGACGTGCTGGTTGATAAGCTCCCCAAACGACCCCTGGAAGGGCGGCGCGCCGGTCAGCCACTCATAGACCACCACGCCGAGCGCGTAGAGATCGCTGGCGGGCTGCGGCTGGCTCTGCCATTGTTCGGGAGCCAGATAGGCCGCCGCGCCGCTCGCCTCTAGCGCCTGCCGCATGTCTGGGGCCTGCACCAGAACGGGCAGGCTCACATCACTCAGCAGGACGTTATTATCGCGCCCCAGCAGCAGTTGTTTCGGCGAGAGGTGGCCGTGCAGCATACCACGCTGGTGTACCTCGTCGAGTGCCCCGGCCACCTGCTTGAGCAGCGGCAGCAGCGTAGAGAGCGGCAGCGGCGCGCCGGCGGGGAAGCGCTGGCGCAGCGAGCCACCGGGCGCCTCGTCCAGCACCAGATAGGGCGTGCTGCCTTCGACACCGAAGTCCAGCACGCGCAGAATATGCGGATGAGTCAACGCGGTGACGGTGCGCGCCTCCTGGCGGAAGCGCTCGATCTCTTCTCTGCTCGCCAGTTGAGTATGCAGAATTTTGATGACTGCCCGCGTGTGCTGCTGAAGATGCTCGCCCAGATAGACATCGGCGGCGCTCCCCTGCCCAATCAAGCGCGTCAGCCGGTAATGGCCCCACTGCTGCCCAATACGCTCATCCAGAACACTGCCCATACAGCCTCCCATGATGCCAGGGGCAGGCGCCCCTGTGTGTTGTCCATTCTATGCGTGTCCGGCTGAGCTGTCAAGCCAGGACCAGGCAAAAGGTTCTCCCCAAAACAAGAGGCCAGCAGGGCGCACCTTTGCTTGTAGCGCTGGCTTCCAGCCGGCGCACGAACGCCGACAAAATGCCAACGCTACAAGCGGCGGCCCGCTTTTGCGTACAACCTACGGTCAAGCGGCCCTTGACTTTTCAGCCGTCCCCTGGTACACTGAACTGCATAGCAAGACAGCGATAGCCATCACTGATGTTACAGCGACGGCCATCATGACCCAGGCGCCGGTATAGACCGGGAGGCGCAAGGCTACCCGCATTCTATAGCCCCGCACTCCCTCAGTCCAGCGCCTCAACAACACGAGGAGGTTCTAGGATGGATTCTCCCTAATGCCATATTTGCCAAGGAAATCCACGAAATTTGTGTAATGCAAGAAAAATTTTGCATTACACAAAGCCACGCTTGTACGCGCTTCCCATAGCACAGCACGCAATCAACACAGAACTCCCATTTTTGGACTACAACTCACGGCATGTGAAGAAAGGATCACACGATAGGTGCGGCTCCGAAATGTGGATAAAGGGGTGTGCGAAACGATCCATCCTTCAGAAGGTCTGATAGGGCGGGTATCAAGTTAGACCCACAAATGTAGATAAAGGGTCACACGAAATGTGTGACCCTTCAGAAATCCTGATACGGACGGTATCAAACTTGTACAGCCAAGAGGAGCATTAGATGAAAAAGACGTTAGTGCCGATAGAGCAGGCACTCGTTCCCTTTTACGAGTGGGTGATTTTAGCTGTGCGCTTGTCTGATGGACGTATTGCTGCCAGCCTTTCTGCACTCTGCAATTTGCTCAAGATTCTTCCACATGGACAAGCACAGCGCATTCGTCGAGATGTGGTACTTGCCGATCAACTCTTGCAGGTGGTTGTACAGACCCCTGGTGGCCCACAAGTGATCGATGTTCTCACCGCCTGGGCGATTCCAGCCTGGCTGAATGGCCTGAACCCTGAGATGGTCGCCCCAGAAAAGCGCCCCATGATTGTGACCCTCAAGCGAGAAGCGGCTGATGTCCTCTACCGCCATTTCTTCAGGATTGAGACTGAGCCAGCCGCCGCTGCCGGGCAGAAGCCGCCTCCCGCGCAGGCGCAGCGAGCGCCGGCAGAGGAGGAGTTAGATGAAGACGAGGAGGCGCCCTGGCACCTGCTTTATCGGACCTGTATGGCCTTTGAGGGGAAGGCGCGGAAGGCCGAAGCCGAGACGCAGGCCATCAAAGCAGAACTGCAAGCCACCAGGGCAGAAGTGCAGGCGCAGTGGCAGGAATTGGAGGCACAGAAGCAGCGCGTGGCCGCGTTGGAAGCGCTGCTGCGCGGCGCGGCTTCGGCTCGCCCAGGGGCGCCACCAAAGGCTGGCAGCATCCTCTCGCCTGAGCATCTGGTGCATGTCTACGTGCTGGCCCGCGACGTGCGCGACCAGACCGGCGAGCAGATTCCTCCGATGCTCCTGGCGCTGATGCAAACCTTTGGCGTGCCCGATACCAGCGACCTGCCCGATGACGCCTGGGAGCAGATACGCTCCTGGCTCTGGCAGCGCCGACAGGGGTGAGGTCATCTCTTCCCCTGCCCAACACGGTCATATTCCTCGCGCTCGAAGCGGAAGTGGACGCTGGCTACACGAAAGCAGAAGGGCGCAGCGTCGCCGACCAGCGCTTGCGCGGCACGCGAGTGGACATGGCCCTCCAGCGGCTCACAGGCGTCCAGCGGGATGCCCAGCGTGATCTCCTGGCGCGTCACGCGATGATACCAGGGCTGGAAGGAGAGCGCCCGGTCCTGCGGCACGCAGTAGGCCAGCATCGCCTCGTAGCTCGCAAAGCAGGCGCGCCAGGGGCCATCGGTGGGCCGTTCGGCGCGCACACAGAGCGTCGCCTCGGCATCGGGCGCGCTGCCAGCGCCAGGGTCCAGGTGCAGGTCGAAACAGCCGTCCGTATCGACGTAGACGCTGCCGTGTCGCAAGACGTGCATGGGCATGCCCTCGGAAAACAGGCGCGCCGCCAGCGCGTGCAGGGTCGAGTTCATTGCGTTGCTGAAGAAATAAACGCCCTTGCGCCCGGTGCGCGGGTCAAAAACATAGACGCGCCAGTTGGTTTGCACTGGGGAGGGCAGCAGCCTGCGCAGCGGCCCAAGCAGCCGGGGGCCAAAGTGCCCATGCCGAAAGCTGAGAAAGGTCAGCAGAGCCGAGCAGCCATCCGCACCCAATCGCTGCAATTCCAGCGCCGGCGGCACCAGCCAGGCCAGGCGCTCAGCCTCGACCAGATAGTTGACATACGCTACATCGCGGATGTCGCTCAAGAACGCGACCACCGGCACGAACTCGCACAGCCGACGCGCCGCCCGGCTGTTGCCCAGCACATCCAGCGCCCAGGCCAGCCGGCGGTTGGGATGCCGCCAGGGGGCGTCGCGCCCGTGCGGCTGATCGGGCCGCGAGCGACGCAGCAGCAGTTCCAGCACGCTGGCAACCCAGAAGAGCAGGAAGACAAAGCCCAAGCCGTTGGCGGCATCGATCAGCGTCGAAGCCGGGCCTGTCGTGGGCGTAACAAGAGGAGCGATGCTGAAGAGGAGAAAGAAGGTCCAGAGAGGGATGAAATACCACGTCAGCCAGCGCCGCCAGAGGCCGGCCAGCGCAAAGCACCATGTCCAGCCCAGCGCCGCCAGCGTATAGAGCATCGATCCCCAGGCGCCGATCAGCAAAAACACCTGATGCTCAAAGGGCAAATAGGCTGGCAGATGTCCAGCCTGCGCCAGCGCGATGCCTCGCGTATCCCAGAGCGCCTGCCCGGTCTGATCGGGCACAATCGCCGCAATGGTCGCCAGCAGGGTCAGCGCAGTTGGCAGTTTGGGGATCAGGCGCGTGCGCAGCAGCGCCAGCGCCAGCAGCAGGTTCGCCAGCGCGGCCAGTTGCCAGGGAAGCCAGCCCAGCCGCCAGAGCCAGGGAACCTGCGCCAGATAGGCCATCCGCCCGTCGCCAGCGTGCAGGCCGCCCGGCGCGCCCGGCAGAATCAGCAGCGCTGTCGCCAGCATGGCAACAGCGTGAATACCCAGCCAGAAGAGCAGCGCCCACTCCAGCGCCCGCGCCGGTGGCTCGCCCGCTGCCCAGCCTGGCTTCTTTTCTATGGCTATCGGAAAGACCTGCCCCGCCGTGTCCTCTTCTGCGCTCATCGGGTTCCCCCCGCGAACGATACCGGGCACTCATTTGCCGGCGCGATCTTACAGGCGGCAAGCTCATCAGTCTGTGAACTAGCTCACACAAATGAGCCTGGGCTGGCAATCTGACGACTCTCTCGGATATTCCTGGCCGGCAGCGCAGCAGATTTTGTGCTATGATATGTGTTTGGCGACCCTCTTTGAGTCTATGCACACGCACTCATCCTGGCACGTCCTACCGTAAAATTAAAAGTTACTCGGCATCCGCCGTGAGAGGATTCTATTTCTGAGAGATTTATTGAACACTGACGAGGCCAGCAGCACCCCGCAGCCAGAGGCCGAGGCTGCCATCAGCCAGGCATTTCAGGCGTTGGGGCTGGGCAACACCGCGCTGCGGGCAGTGATTGATCTGGGATACACGACCCCAACACCCATTCAGGAGCAGACCATTCCGCTGCTGCTGGCCGGACGCGATGTGATCGCGCAGGCGCCCACCGGAACGGGCAAGACGGCGGCCTATGGCCTTCCCATCGTGGAGCGGCTCAACGAGAGCGAGCTGCGACCACAGGCGCTGGTCGTCGTGCCAACCCGCGAACTGGCAATTCAGGTTGCCGAGGCGCTGCACGAGATGGGCATGTACCGCGAGGTGGTGACCCTGCCCATTTATGGCGGCGCGCCTTATGACCGCCAACTGCGCGCTTTGAAGCGTGGGGTGCAAGTGGTGATTGGCACGCCAGGGCGACTGCTTGACCATCTGAGCCGGGGCACGCTGGACCTGGAGGGCGCGCGCATGGTCGTGCTGGATGAAGCGGACGAGATGCTGGATATGGGCTTTCTTGAGGACATCGAGGCCATTCTGGCCCGGCTGCCCGACGAGCGGCAGACGATGCTCTTCTCCGCCACGATCCCGGCGCGCATCTCGAAGCTGGCTGAGCAATATTTGCGCGAGCCGGCGCGGGTGAGCGTGGCGGCGCGGGAGGCCATCGCCCCGCGTGTCCGCCAGGTATACTATGAGGTGCCGGGGCAGGCCAAGCCCGAAGCGCTGGCGCGTATCCTCGACCTGGAGGAGCCAGAGTCAGCGATCATCTTTGTGCGCACCCGGCGGGATGCCGATCAACTGGCCGAGCAGCTTAATGGCCTCGGCTACATCGCCCAACCGATTCACGGTGACATCAACCAGGCGCAGCGCGAGCGCACGCTGGAGCGCTTCCGCGCCGGGCATACCCAGCTTCTGGTGGCAACGGATGTGGCGGCGCGGGGGCTGGATATTCCCGATGTGAGCCATATCATCAACTATGATCTGCCGCTGGACGCCGAATCCTATGTGCATCGCATCGGCAGGACGGGCCGGGCGGGCGCGACGGGCGAGGCGCTGACGCTGGTGACGCCCCGCGAGCGCTATCTGCTCACGCTCATCGAGCGGACTATCCATCGACGGCTGGAGCGACTGCGCCTGCCAACGGCAGCCGATGTGGCTGTGCGGCGCCGGGCAGCGTTCCGAGAAGATGTGCTGCGCCTGCTCGATGCGGGCCAGCTTGACCCGTTCCTCAAGCTCGTGGAGGATTTGGCAGACACGCATGATCCGGTAGAGATCGCGGCGGCGGCCTTCAAGATGGCAGCACAGGAGCGCGAGGCGAACCGGCCCGGACGAGGCCAATCCTGGCTAACATTGCCAGAGCCAGCCGCGCCTGCGGAGCCTGAAGCCGCGCCCAGCGAGCCAACCGCGCCTCAACAGAAGGCAGGCAAGCGCCGCCGCGAGCGCCAGGCGCCGGCACTGGTGCGGCTGTTCCTGCGCGTTGGTAAGCAGGACGGCGCGCGCCCGGCTGATATTGTCGGGGCGATTACCAACGAGGCGAACATCCCCGGTGAGGCTATCGGCGACATCGACATTTACGATACGTTTTCATTCGTCGAGGTGCCAGAAGGGATGGTGGAGGCCGTGCATACGGCGCTGAACCGCACCACCATTCGCGGGCAGGCGCCCCAGGCATCGCTGGCGCGGCCAACGGGCGGCTGGCACGAGCAGGACAGCGAACTGCGGCGCGGGGCGCGGGATGGCCGGCGCGCCAGCCCCACGAGGCCGGGCCGGCGGGTCGGGCCACGCAAAGAACGGCCAGCACGCGGCGACCAGGGCGCCGCAGCGGGCAAGAAGCGGCAGAAAAAGTAAAGGCACAGAAAACCAGGGCTGCACTTCTCGCCCACAGCTACCACTGATAGCCAAGCTCCCTGGCGCGCCGATGTGCTTGCTCAGCCTCAGATGTGCGACCCAGCGCGCTGAGTATATCCCCTTTATTGCGCCAGGCAAAGCCATAGTTGGGATTACAAACAATAGCCTGCTCGTAAGCCTGCAATGCTTCTAAATAGCGCTCTACGTACTCCAGCACCAGTCCCTTCCCGTTGTGGGCAATAGCATAGGTAGAGTCGAACTGGATGGCCTGCTCATAGACTGCCAACGCCTCCTCATAGCGCTTCAGTCTAAAGAGCGCGTCGGCCTTGTTGTTATAGCGGATCGCATTCGGCTCTAAGTGAATGGCTTGCTCATAGGCTGCCAGCGCCTCCTCGTAGCGCTCCAGTTTATAGAGAGCAGCACCCTTGTTGACGTGGGTGGTGGCATACTTGGGGTCTAGCTGGATGGCTTGCTCGTAGGCTGCCAGTGCCTCTTCATAGCGCTCCAAATCAGAGAACACGAGACCTTTGTTGATGTAATAGGCTGCTATAGTAGGGTTGAGTTGGATCGCGCGATCATAGGCGATCAACGCCTGTTGATGGCGCTGAAAACGCCACAGCGCCCAGCCCCGCTGAAAGTACGCATCTGCATAGTTGGGATCAAGCTGGAGCGCCTGATAGAAGGCCGCGATGGCTTCTTGATAGCGCTGGGCCTTACGGTGAGCGGTTCCCTCTGCCAGCCATTGCTCCTTCGTTTTCTGCGGCACGGCAGGCGGGGGTGGCTGCTGCTGTAGTATGGCGGCTGCGGGCGCCACAGGTGGCGCGGTGACA
>CAZFWN010000048.1:9874-18046 GCA_964522745.1 uncultured Ktedonobacterales bacterium | reverse complement strand
GGCGCCACAGGTGGCGCGGTGACAGTATAGGTTGGCCCTGAGATCGGCACTGGCAGCGCCTGAGGCGGCCCTGTCATCTCAAACAGCACACCATCCTGCGCACGCAGGTACAGCACCGGCGTGCCCCATTCGAGCGAGTTGGTCACACCCAGGCTGATAGCGGTGCGCGCCTCGCAGACGGCGGCATCGACGGGCAAACCGTCGGCAAGCGAGTCGTAGAAGGCGCGGGTTAGTTCGATGGCAGCGCGGTCCGTGATGGCGTCCTGCATGGCGAGGATGGCGGGGATGCCGCGCTGCGCCAGCGTGGCCGCCGTGCTGGAGAAGAGGTCGCGCGGGCCACTTTTGGCGCCCTCGCAGGCGTTGAGGATCGCCAGCCGCAGGGTGCCATGATTTGCCAGCAGTCGGCCAAGAGAGGTGGCGTGCAGCAGTTCGGTTCGGCCATTGTCGCCGGCCAGGGCCAGCGCACCCTCCTCGACGCGGCCATCAAAGCCGCCATGCCCGATAAAGTGAAAGACATGCCAGGGACCACCGCGCATATAATGCTGAAGGTCGCGCCAGGTCTGGCCCTCTAGCCAGGTCAGTTTGACCAGCCCACGCGCCTCCAACGGAGCCAGCGCCCGGCTCATGCGCTCGCGCTCGCGCTCGGTCCTCAGCGGCTCCAGATCGGTGGGGCTGGCGATCATCGCTAGAATCTGGAGCGGCGGCGTCACAGTCAATGGCTCGATGGGCTGGGCCAGATCGAGGTAGCGCACCAGAGGCGTGTTGCGCGAGAGGCAGAGGTAGTCGGCAGGCGCGCGCGGGTCGAAGAGATATTCCCAGGGCAGCGCGGCCAGCCTGGGGGCACGAATATGCAGGCGCAGCCGCAGTCCCCGGCCCTGGCGGGTGGCCTCGCGCTTGCTCTCGTAATAGAGACTGCGCGCCTCGCCCTCCAACAGCGCATTGAAGAGAACGCGCCCGAACTCCTGCACAGCCTCTTCATCCTGTGTCGGTGCCGGCGCCGCCCGGCGACAGAGTTGAGCAGCGCATTTTGCAGCTTGAGCAGCGCGTTCTCCAACTCTAATTCGCCAAAAGGGAAACGCATCTTCGCCTCAGCCTGGCCCGCCGGGGCGCGCACGCTCACCGGATAGAGCAGCCCATCGCTATCACCAATCTCCAGATCAAAGTCAAGATACTGCATCGCGCCTGCCTCCTCCTGGCAACTGCCGGTCGCGCGGGCGTCTTGCCGGCACGTCGCTCGCTAGAACGACCACCATCGCTGCAAGCAAGACTTCCCCACACGATTCACCGCTACTCGACCATTGCTGCTATTTTGCCATAGACACGCGCTGGTTGCAAGACTTGACATGCCTCCAATCATCCGCCAAATAATGAGTTTTGACTTTTTGATCGGGTTTCGGCGCGCCGGCAGATTGCTGGCGGTTGAAAGCCGCGCCTGCGCAGGCTAGGACGAAGACCCGACTTATTTGTCAAACTTCATCAACCGCCGGCCCGCTGCCAGAACCAGGACAGCGCCTCGTCCCAGAGGGCGTCGGGCAGGTCGCTGACATCTTCCACGCCGAACGCCTCGGCCAGTTCGCGCAGCGTGGTATCGATGCGCTGACCGCTGCGGCTGCGCTCGGTGCGCGCCAGCAGATACGCCTGGTCCAGATGGTCCTTCGAGAGCAGCGGGCCAGATGGCAGCGCGGGTCTGGCCGCCGGCTGCTGTCTCTTCGCTGTGCCTGGCCTGGGCGCCTCGCGCCCTTCCAGGCGCACCAGCCGCGCTCTGGTCTCCACCAGATGCTCGCCCATCGCCTCCTGCACCTCCTCAAAGATCACCTGCCGCTCTTCAAAGGCAACTTGCTTCTCTTCAAAGGCCGTCTGCCGCTTGACCAGCACGCTCTGGGATTCCTCAAAAGCGCCTTGCCGGCTCTCAACGACGGCAAAGCGTTCATCCTGTTCCTCGTATAAGGCATCAATGGCCTCATACAACAGGCGTCGGGCTGAGCGATGCGGCGCGCTGGGGCGCTCGGCTTCTGGCGGAGCCGCCGGTTCGGCATTGATTTTGAAGAAATGGCGATAGAGAACATCCGCCGCTTCCCGTTGGAAGGCGAGCAGCGTGGGTCTGAGTTCAGGGGCTACTTTGCCCAAGCTGATTCCTGAAAGCCAGGTTGGGATGGCTCCAGCGATAAGCACGTTCAGCACTTGTGGTCCGCCTGGAGTCTCGATGCGGGCTGGTATCAGGCAATGGGCAATAGCTCGGTCGGCTTTGATGCGTCTGACCTGACCACTGCGATCCAGGTGTAAGACCTCGCAAAGCAGGCTAAAGAGGGCAGCAACGCGGTTATCTGGCAGGCGTACACCCAGGATGGTTGTCTGCTCAAATGGAACCATGTCTTGCTCTACAGGGATGATTGGCTCCATCTCTTGATCAGGCTGGCTCATGAGTTCCTCCACAAATTCACTCAAAGTTCTTGAGTGTCTTGATAAGGGTGAGAGATTTCGTCTCATCCTTTGCCCGAATGGTGTACAAATAAGCCGGTTTTCGGACAAAGGGTGAGAGATTTCGTCTCGCCCTTTGTCCAAAATGCTGATCGCCTCCTTCTTGTTTCGTTGCTGTTGAGGCGCTGGACGTGGGCGGGAGCGGGGGCATAGAATGCGGAATAGCCCGCTGCGTCCGGTCTCGCCGGCGCCTGGGTCATGATGGCCGTGTCTGTAGCTACAGGACGGCTATCGCTGTTGATGGGTGTTTGCTCAAGTATAGCGTGTCTTTGCTGGAAAGTCAAGCATTTGGCGTCGAGAGAGGGCGATTGCAAAGAAAGCTATCGGGCGCGCCGGCCACCGCGCCGGCGCTGTAAGTCGTCATCACCGCGTTTGGAGTTATTTCCGCTCGCTTTGTTGACAAGAGAGCCGGCCCTGAGTATGATCTAAGATGGGCGGAAAGACCTCTGTGGGAGGCGCTCCGCCCTCAGAAAAGGAGCCGGGCAATGCTTACTTATGAAGATGTGACCCAAATGTTCCTGCGCGCAGCAGAGAACATTGGACTGGCAGCGCATCCAGAGCATTGGACCAACAATCAAACGTTGGAGCGCGAGTTTGCCTGCACCTGCCACACTGGCACCTGCGAGGAGGCTGAAAATCGGAGTACGGTCACGCTCTCTTTCACCTGGAGTCCCCTGGACACGGTGTTAAGCCTGGAGGGGGCCGTTGGTATCTGCGATTTCTTCCATGAACCCGATGACGCCTGCCCGCACCTGCATACCGATGAGGTGCCGCCGCTGGCGGTGGAATTGTCCTATAACCTGAATATCAGCGCGGTGCCGCTCAGCGATATTAATATCCAGCAGTTGATTCGCACGCTCAAGCTGCGCGCCAGCGAGCATAGCAGCCGGGCTATCGAGACACGCCCCAGCGTCGCGCTGGTGCTGGGCGACGGCGGCTTGCAGGCCGAGGCGCTGACCCTCCAGCAGCGGGTCGAGATTCCTCTCTGGCATCCAGAGGGGCTGGCCGGCCTGGCCGATCTGCAAGAGAGCGAGCAGCGCAACGGCAGCGGTGCCTCCAGCAGCGCCCGCCGGCGCAAGCGCCGCGATGAGGATGATGAGAGCCTGCCTGCCGAGCCGCATCCTGAGGAATGGCTGCCGGGGCTGCTCAACGATGTCGTCAACGACATCAGCCGCGTGCTGGCCGCGCTGGACGCTGCGCGCCCGCTCAGCCGGCCCAGCGATCCCGCCGACACCCCCTCCGAGAACTGATCCTCTCAGGAAGTGACACGCCAGAGGAACCGCAGCGGTTCCTCTGGCGTTTTTGCCTGGAAAGCAGCACTTGACTTTCCAGGCAAACTCTGGTACACTTGCCTGCATACGAAGACAGCGATAGCCATCACTGCAAACTACAGCGACGGCCATCATGACCCAGGCGCCGGTGAGACCGGAGGCACAGGGCTATCCGCATTCTATGCCCCCGCTCTCCCCACAGTCCAGCGCCTCAACAGCAACGAAGCAAGAAGGAGGCCATCAGCAGTAAGGGTCAGAGAACCACCCTTTCACACGCTGAGAGAAGGAGTATCAACTTTTAGCTCTGTGAACAGGTGGCTAAAAGTTTAGCCAAAATGGCTATTTCAAAAAGTCTGATAGAGAAGGCATCAAAGTGATGTCTGTAAGAGGAGTATCAGATGGAAGGCCGGCCATTGATTCCAGCCGAGCAGGCGTTGATTCCTTTTTATGAGGGTCAGATTTTATCCGCACGCTTGCCTGATAATCTCATCGCCGCTAGTATTGATTCTTTCTGTACTATGCTCAAGATCAATACACAGGCACAGCTAAGGCGCATTCTCCGCGATGAAGTGCTTGCCAGGCATTTGTTGCTGGTCGTCATCCAAACACCTGACGGGCCGGAGGTCACAGAAATGCTCAGCGCCAAGGCGATTCCGATGTGGCTGACCGGGCTGCAACCTAAGATGGTCGCGCCTGAGAAGCGCCCCCTCATTCTGGCACTCAAAGAAGAAGCCGTTGAAGTCCTCTACCGCCATTTCTTCAAAGTCCATGCAGAACCAACGTCTCCTCCTCAGCCGGAGCGGCCTGGCGCGGCGCCTCGCTCGGCCCGGCAGATGATGCACGCGGCGATTGACGCGCTGTATGCGGAGCAGGATGAGCGGTTCGCGGGCTTTGAGAACTGGCAGGCACAGGTGGAGGCGTGGCAGGAGACCACAGACCAGCGGCTGATGGTCGTGGAGGAGGTGCAGGAGGCGATGGGCGAGCATCTGGTGGAGACCAGAGAACGGCTGGCGCGCCTGGAAGGGCGCGAGCAGCGCGGGCCGGCGCCCTCGGCTGCGCGGGCGGCGGCTAGCCATGTGCCGTCATCTGGGCCGCTGCTCTCGCCGCAGCATCAGATACAACTGACGGCGCTGGCGCGGACGCTGCGCGCCCAGACGGGCATGCCGATCACAGAGATGCGCGAAGCACTAACAGAGTTGTTTGGCGTCGAGGACGTGAGTGACATCCCCGACGCTGGCTGGGAGGTGGTGAGCGAGTGGTTCTGGCAGCGCGGGCGCGAGGGGTGAAAACGCCAGCCCTCACCCAACCGCTTCCTCACTGGGCAGCCAGACGACAAGCCCCTGGCCGTTCCCTCTGGCGGGATGAGCGATTCGCTGCTCGACTAATTGTTCAGTGAAGGCACCACCTTTGTGTGGCTTTCCATTAGCAATGGCGAGTATAGCGATGCCTGTGGCTATAAGCAAGACAACCAGGATCGCGGTCACGATCATGATCGGGCGCGAGAGGCTCTTTTGGGCCGGGGGCGCGGCGTTTGCCGGCGCGCTCGTCCAGGGCCGCTGAGCGCTGCCTGGCGGGGGAGGCATATTGGCTCTGCCCTGCTGATAAGGCTGGGTCTCATAGCCCTGCGGAGGATACTGCGGCGCGGGCGGGCGCTGGGCCACAGGCGGCGGATAGCCCGGCGCTGGCGCGGGCATACGTGGGGCGGTCTGCACTGGATGGGGAGCCTGCTGCGGCGGAGCCTGACGCTGCTGCGCTGCCGGCGCCTGCACGGCGGGCGGTGACTTCTGTGCCGAGGACTGCTGGTTGGGCGGCAGCATCACTGTGCGCTCTTCCTCGATGGCATGCTCACCAGCCCGGCGATGGTCTAGCTGCTTGAGCGCTTCGCTGTAGGCGCGAGCATATTGAGCTATCGACGGCCAACGCTCCTCCGGGCGCTTTTTGAGCGCGGTCAGGATGACTTCCTCAATCTCTTTTGGAATGTTCGGGTTGATGCTGCGCGGCGCCGGCGGCGGCTGGCGCATGTGCTTGAGCGCCACATCGGCCACCGAGCCGGTGAAGGGCAGCCGGCCCGTCAGCAGCTCATAGGTCATCACCGCCAGCGCGTATTGATCGCTGGCCGGCAGAGGCCGCCCCTCAATCTGCTCCGGCGCCACATAGTCCGCCGTGCCCACCGGCATGGTCGAGGTGCCCGACCCAGGGTGATACTCCTTGACCAGCCCAAAATCGGCCAGCAAGAGTTGGGGGCTGCCATCGCGCTCAGTGCGAATCAAGAAATTTTCCGGCTTGACATCGCGGTGAATGATGTTGCGATCATGCGCATATTGCAGCGCCGAAGCCGCCTGGAAGATCAGAGGCGCAGCCTGAGTGGCATCCAGCGGCAGGGTAAAGCGCTGGCGTTTGCCGACGCGCATGGCGTCAAAGAGCGAGCCATCGGGCACATAGGGCATGACCAGATACATCAAGTCCCGCTCGGTCCCAAAATCATAGACCGACAAAATATTGGGATGATCGAGCTTGCCAATAGCAAACGCCTCACGCTGAAAGCGTTGGGGGGCATCGGCCAGCATCGGCGGCTCACTATCGCTGGCGCTGCTAGGACGGGGCGGACGCACGACCTTAACGGCGACCTGCCGGCCCAGGCGCTCCTGCTCGGCCAGATAGACCTGGCCCATCCCCCCTTCGCCCAAGCGCTTGAGAATATGGAACTCGCCGAGCTTCTGCCCCTCTAATCCTGCCATAAAAGCCTCCTGCGGCCTCTGATCATCAAACGTACAGCGTGGAAGCACCGCTCTCCCACTGTCCTTGCGGCAAGTATACCATGCTCAGGGCTGCCTGGTCGAGTTGTTTAGTTCACACTTTTAGGGATGTTCATAACCGATCAGAAATGAGACTTCCTCAGCCTCAATCTGCTGAATCTGCTCGCCGCTCAGTCCGGCAAAGCCATGCGCGCCCGTATAGCTAATAAAGGGTGCAGGCACCTGCGCCTGTTGCAGCGCTTTCTGCAATGCCTGGGATTGATCAGGCGGCACGACAGTATCCTGGGTGCCCTGGATAATCAGCGTTGGCGCGCTCTGCGGCGAGACATCGAAGTAGGGCGAAGCCTCATGGTAGAGGGCAGGATTTCCTTGCAGGGTTGCGCCTCCAAAAAGCAGGTGAAGCAGATCACGCTGCGATTGTGTCTCCTGGTAGGTTTCCAGATTCACAGGGCCAAATTCATCAACCACGCAGGAGACCGAAACAGATTGATTGGCATCGCGCTGGGCCTCATCGCCGGCATAGATGGTCGCCAGCACGCCCAGAAAGACGGCCAGATGGCTACCGGAAGAACTGCCCCAGGAACACAGCCGCGTCGAGTCAAGGGCATAGGTGGAAGCATTGGCGCGCAGGAAACGCAGCGCCAACTGGGTATCTACCAACTGCGCCGGCCAGATATGCGCCGGCGCCAGTCGGTAATTGATCGTCGCGGCCACGAAGCCCAGCGAGGCTAGATAATTGCACTGCTGGGCAAACTCGCCCTTATCACCGTTGGTCCAGCCGCCACCATGAATCAAGAGTACCCCTGGCCGGGAACCGCTCGCGCCCACCGGCAGGCAGAGATCAAGCAACTCCTCTGGCAGAGGACCATAAGCCAGATTGGGCCGGGTCTGCACCCCATAGCGCGGCAGCGGCAACGTAGTCGTCAGCACCGGGCTGGGAACTGCCGTTGGCACCTGGAAGACGCCCTTTGTCGTCACCGGCTGGCTGCTGCACGCCGCCAGCAAACACAGCAGTACAAGACTGATACTGGCGGCGCTGATGCCGCTGCTTGCCCTACGAATCACTTTGCTCCTCAACAGAGAGAAAAACGATGAAAGGGGGGACATCCTTCCATCGCGCCAACGTTGCTACTATCTTAGCATATTGAGCAAGTTGTTCTCCGCTGAGTAGTCCTAGAGGTTCTCTGATTTATTGTTAGCTTCTTAACGGCTTCAAAGGCTTACGCTTGCTTGTCACTACTATTACTATTAGTAATTATTATTATCTATTTATATAATAGTAGTAGTAGGGCGTGTGGATAAGTTGATAACTTCGTTTTAACGATATATCGCAAACTCGGCAAGTCCCTCAGCATATGCCCCCATAGCTTCCAGACGATAATAAAAGTTATGCACAATGCCCCTGAAAACGTGTGGATAACTTGTGGATAACTCTCGATCGAGAGTCCATTTTCAGAGAAAGTTATCCACACGAAACTAGCCAAATTGTGCATAACTAGGCGACTTATCCACAAGTTATGCACAAAGTTATCCACACTCAGCAATAAGACCAAAAAAGTTATGCACACGACCCCCAAAGTTATGCACATATCCACACGAGTAGGCGGAGAAGGGGGAGTTATCCACAAGTTATCCACACGTATCCACAAAGTTATGCACAAAGTTAT
>CAZFWN010000048.1:0-9774 GCA_964522745.1 uncultured Ktedonobacterales bacterium | reverse complement strand
GGGGAGTTATCCACAAGTTATCCACACGTATCCACAAAGTTATGCACAAAGTTATGCACACAATCATCCAGGCATGCCTATGACTTATACACATATCCACACGAGTAGGCGGAGAAGGGGGAGTTATCCACAAGTTATCCACACGTATCCACAAAGTTATGCACAAAGTTATGCACACAACCACTCTGCGAAATGGTCACTCGCTCATACTCAGCAGTAAGACCAGAAACGATCACCTGGAAAATCAATATCTTGAGGTGTTTGGCACGTTATACACAATTTACAGGACTTATCCACAAAGTTATCCACATTTTGCCCCTTTTTGGGTTAAGATTCGCTCTTCCTGGTAAAGAAACCGCAACGCGATTGTGCTTCATCTTGCTCGCTTACTCTGCTAAAAAACTCGCCCTGCTCCAGTGAAGTGGAGCAGGGCGAGCGGTGAGAAGCCAGGCTCAATCGTTTGGGCAGTATTGCGTGTTGATCTGACCGACGATGTCCGTCAGAGGCAGCGGCCCCCAACTGCGCGAATCGATGCTCTGCGGGCGGTTATCGCCCATAACGAAGTAGTGGTTTGCTCCCAGGGTGAGCGCCTGCGGCTGCTGCGTGCCCCGGTTCAGCACAAATGGTTCCTCCAGTTGCTTGCCGTTGATAAATGTCTGCGTGTCGGTCAGCCGCACCGTTTCGCCCGGCAGGCCGATCACGCGCAGCACCTCCTGCTGCCCAGGGTTGGCCGGGTCTTTCAGCACTACCAGATTGCCGCGACTGGGTTTGGCCGAGCTATAGGAGAGGGTATCCAGCACGACGACCTGCCCTTGGTGCAGCGTCGGCTCCATTGCCGCGTTTGGCACGGCGAAGTTCTGGCACTCCGCCTGCGAACTAAAGATGGTGCAGCCGCTGAGCAGCGCCAGCCCGGCCAGCAAGAGCAGGCTGAGCAGCGCGCCGTTCAGACGGCGGGAAAGCCAGAACATTAGTGTGCGCTCGCTTCTGCCAGAACGGTGTCGAGAATCTGGATGCCTTCATCTACCTCAGCGGCGGTCAGCACCAGCGGCGGAAGGATGCGGATGATGTTGGCGCCGGCGCTGCCCAGCAGCAGGCCGTGATCCAGCGCGCGCTTGAGGATGTCTGGCACCAGATCAGCGTTGAGGTCAATGGCGTTCATCAGGCCGATGCCGCGCACGCCTGTCACCAGCGGGGCATGCTTCTTGTGGAGTTGCTCCAACCGCTCTTTCACATAGCCACCGACGTTGGCCGCGTTCTCGATCAAGTGCTGCTCGTCGATGGTGCGGATGGTTGCCACGCCCGCCGCGCTGGCGAGCGGGTTGCCGCCAAAGGTCGTGCCATGATCGCCGGGGCCAAAGAGGTCGGCGCGCGGCGCGGCCAGCATGGCGCCAATGGGCACGCCGCCGGCCAGTCCCTTTGCCATCGTCACAATGTCGGGCTGGATGTCATAGTGTTCCCAGCTAAAGAACTTGCCTGTGCGGCCCATGCCTGCCTGCACCTCGTCGGCAATCAGCACCAGCTTCTGCTCGTCGCACCACTGGCGCACGCCCTGGAGATAGGCTTTGTCGGCGGGATAGATGCCGCCTTCGCCCTGCACCGGCTCAAGCAGCACGCCCACCGTCTTCTCGCTGGTGGCGGCCTTCAGTTCGTCCAGGTCGTTAAAGTGGACCTGCTTGAAGCCATCGGCCAGCGGCAGCCAGGTTTCCTGATATTTGATCTGGCCGGTGGCCGAGGTGGTCGCCAGCGTGCGCCCGTGAAAGCTGCGGTGCATGCTGATGACCTCATAGGCGCCGTTGCGATGCACGCGGCCAAACTTGCGCGCCAGCTTAATGGCGCCCTCGACGGCCTCGGCGCCGCTGTTAGAGAAGAAGGCGCGCATGCCGCCGCTCTTCTCATACAGCAGTTCGGCCAGTTCTACCTGCCGCGTGTTGACATACAGGTTGGAGACATGGATCAACTGCTTTGCCTGGTCGCAGATCGCGTTGACGACTGCCGGATGGCAATGGCCCAGGATGTTGACGGCGATGCCGGCCACAAAATCCAGATACTCGCGGCCAGTGGAATCCCAGACGCGGGCGCCCTCGCCGCGCACAAAGGTGACGGGCTGGCGGCTAAACGTGCCCTGATAGTATTTCTTTTCCAGCGCGAGCCAGTCGCGCGTGTCGCTCTGGGGTTTGATTGCTTCGGGTGCTGCCATACTGCGTATTCTCTTTCTCTCTCCATCCGGGCTGACAGCCATTGTCAACCGCTACTAACAGAGCATTGTACCCCCCTGCGGGCGCGGGCGCAACCCGAAGGGATGGCCGCTCGTTTTTGGGAGAATCCTGCTTCACGCGCCCCTTGATTTTCCAGCCAGGCTATGCTATACTTGTGCCCATACGAATACAGCGATAGCCGCGCTGTCTGTAACAGCAGCGGCCATCATGACCCAGGCGCCGGCATTCGCGGACGCGCAGGGCTACCGCATTCTATAGCCCCGCACTCCCCTCAGTCCAGCGCCTCAAACACAGTAGGAGGTATTATGGACATTCCCGACAAGCTCCCCGAAGGCCAGTATGCCATCTACGCGCTGCTTGACCCTACCGATGGGCTGGTGTACTACGTCGGCCAAACGCACCGGCCTCAACAGCGCTTGCTCCAGCACTGGGGGACGCGACATTATCAGTATGGGGAAAAAGCAGCGTGGCTCCGCCGCTTGGAGGAGCAAGGCCAGCAGCCCCTCATGCAGATACTTGAAATCGTAACAGGTCGGAACACAGCACTGACACAGGAACAGGCGTGGATACGCCGCTTTCGAGAGCAAGGGATGTGCATCTTGCAGATGAGGATGGAACCAAATACAACACCAGACACAAGAACCCTCATCCCACCCCGGCCAGAGGTTGTTATAATTGCTGGTTGTTCAATTCTGTTCATACGGCTCACTGATGGACGTATGGCCTCTATACATCAGTCTTTCTGCAAAGCGCTTCAACTGGACTGCTTGGGGCAACTCCAACGCATTTATCGAAATAAGTTGCTTGCCAAGCATCTGCTCTTGGTGCCAATTCTCACTAATGTTGGGATACAACATATGGAGGTACTGGTCGCCTCGGCCATCCCGCGCTGGCTGGAGGGTCTTCAGGTGAACCGGCTGGCACCAGCAAAACGGCCTCTGGTTCGCGCCCTTCAGCACGAGGTGGAACCGGCCTTGGAACGTCATCTTTCTGAAAAAACTGCCGAACCAGCGGCGCTACCTCCGCGTGTTGAGCAGCGCGAGCCGGGCGGGTCGGCTTCGTCGTCGGCGCGGCGGACGGCGGCCAGCCAGGTGCTACCGTCCGCGCATCCCCTCTCGCCGGAGCATCAGGTGCAGCTTACGATGCTGGCGCGCTTCCAGCGCAGCCAGACGGGCGAGCCGATCCAGGCGATGAATGCCGAACTGGCGGCAGTCTTTGGCGTAGAGGATGTCAGTGACATTCCTGATGATAACTGGGATGCTGTCCAGCAGTGGTTTTGGCAGCGGGGACAGCAGAAGAGTTACCACCACTAGCCCGCCCGTTGTGCCCTAGTTCACCTTACCCGCGTCTCTTCAACGACAGTTTTTGCCGCCTGCTGATGGTACACTGTGTATGCTGACAGGCGAAGCGCTGTATCTGCCAGCGTCCCAGCGAGCAGACGGCGCAAACCTGTGCCCGAATTTCCCTGCGCTCCCGCGTTTATACGCAGGATGTATCTTACATTTTCCTGGCCTTGTTGCTCTTCTTTTTCTCTGGGAGGGACGCATCGATGGCTGATCGCATTGGGCAAGTGTTGGGCAACTATCGCCTGACTCATCTCCTGGGTCTGGGTGGCTTTGCCGAAGTCTATCTGGGGGTGCATCTGCACCTGGGCACCGAGGCGGCGATCAAGGTGCTGCACACGAACCTGGCGATGCCCAGTGACATCGAGAAGTTTCGGGTGGAATCAAGCACGGTTGCCAAACTGGTCCACCCCAACATTGTGCGCGTGCTTGATTTCGATGTGCATGAGGGCACGCCCTATCTGGTGATGGACTACGCGCCCAATGGCTCGCTGCGCCAGCGCATGCCAGCGGGCAAGCCGCTTGCGCCGGCTGAGGTGCTGCCCGTGCTGACGCAGATGGCCGAGGCGCTGCACTACGCGCACGAGCAGAAGCTGGTGCATCGAGACATCAAGCCGGAGAATATGCTGCTGGGCCGGCGTAATGAGGTCTTGCTCTCCGATTTTGGCATTGCGGTGGTGGCGCAGAGTACCAGCATGCAGAAGACACAAGGCGTGGCGGGCACGGCAGCCTATATGTCGCCGGAACAATTGCAGGGCAAGCCGCGCCCGGCCAGCGATCTTTATTCCCTGGGAGTGGTCGTCTATGAATGGCTGGCCGGCGAGCGGCCCTTTCAGGGATCGTTTACCGAGGTCGCCAGCCAGCATCTCTTCGCGCCGCCGCCACCCTTGCGCGATAAAGTACCCAACATCTCGCCGGGGCTGGAGCAGGTGGTGCTGACGGCGCTGGCAAAAGACCCCAAAGAGCGCTTTGGCAGCGCGCGCGCCTTTGCCAACGCCTTTGCGCAGGCCAGCGGCGCGACGGGCACGCTTGCCACATTCTCTACGCAGGTAGGGGCGCCCCCCGCGTTTGTCCAGCAGACGCCGACCCCTCCAGCCGGCCAGGCCGGGGCATCGCTCTTTTCCGCCGAAACACGCTTGACGCCGCATATTACGCCTCAGATCGCGGCGCTCTCTCGGACCGATGTTCCTCCGCCGCCGGCAGCCGCCGTCCCGCTCGATTCGGCGCTGCTCAACGCGCCCACGCAGCTCACGCCGCCAAATGCGGCCCCCTGGCAGGCGGGGATGACCCCCGCTTCTGGCGTTCCTGCGGTGGCAGGCGCGGCAAGAACGATGCCGCCTGCCGCGCCAGTCATAACGTCACAGACTAGCCAGCCGTCCGTGCCGTCGATCACGTCAGTAGCAACGGCGCCGACGAGCCTGGCGCCCGCGCAGGGGTGGGCGGCGCCGGTGGCTTACCCTGGCGGTCAAGGGTTTGGTGGCTCGGAGCCAGCCTTCCTGGAAACATCTGAGGTTGCCTATGGTGGAAGCGGGCCGGCCAACAGCGCCAACGAGCGCGCCCTGCGGGGTGGCGCTGGCGCGCCGATTGTCCCTTCTGCTGGACCAGGCAAGCGAAAACGCAAGGGAGGGGCGCTGCGTTACGCGCTGATCGCGCTGGCGGCGGTGGTGGTGCTGGCACTGATTGGCGGCGGTGTGTATGCCCTTCCTAAGCTGTTGGTGCAACCCCCAGCCGGTGCTACCGGAGCGACGGTCACGATCACGCCGGATAGCAGCCTCGTGCAGAATACCTACACTATTACTGGCGTGACCGGCACTCCTGATGCCTCTAAGCAGCAGGTGCAAGCGCGGACCATTTCCGTGACCACACAACCCCACTCGAATACGGTCAATGCTACCGGGAGCGGGACGACACAAGGGGCACACGCAGCCGGCACGTTGATCATCTATAATTGGGATACTGCAAACCCGCTGTCCCTCTCTTACGGTGGTTCCTACCCAAATAATAATGGCGATGGTAACGCGCCCAGCAGTATCGTGATAGTTCTCGATGCCGCAGTGAGCCTGCCAGTTGCACCTGGACCGGGTAGTTATTCATCCACAACGATCCCAGCCCATGTCCAGCAGGTGGGGACCATTGGAAATTTCCCCCGCGCCTATTTTCGCAGCGCGCTCGCTACGCCTCATCCCGCTGCCATCCCCCAGAGCGGCGGCGGTGGAGCCTTTTCCTATCTACATGGGAGTTGCTTCTCCTGTTGGGAGATGGACTCCTACAGCGCGTTTTCGGGTGGTGTAGACCCGCAAACGTACCCGGTGGTGGCGCAGAGCGATATTGATAACACAGCCAACAGCCTGATTCAAGCTAACCAGCCCAACGCGCAGCAGGTGGTACAGGGGCAGCTTCAGTCCAACGAGCAACAGGTTGGGACGCCGCAATGCCAGCCGAATACCAGCGCGGACCATCAGGCGGGCGATCATGCCTCACAGGTGACGGTGACGGTGACGTTCACCTGCACCGGCGAAGCCTACGATCACGATGGAGCAGTGGCCCTTGCCAAAACCCTCCTGACGAATCAGGCGGCAAGTAGCCCTGGCGCTGGCTACGCCCTGGTCGGGCAGGTCCAGGCGACCCAACTCAGCGCCAGTGCTGACAGCCAGGGGACGGTCACGATCATCATGGAGGGCAAAGGCGTCTGGGTCTATCAATTCAGCGCGCCAGACCAGCAAAACCTGGCAAAGCTGATCGCGGGCAAAGCAAAGGGCGATGCCATACAAACGCTGCTGGGCCAGCCTGGGGTGGCGAAGGTCACGATTGCGCTCACCGGCGGGAATGGACAACTGCTTCCGGCTGCTGCCGCGCATATCACCGTTGTTATCCAGCCGGTAACGGGCGCGTAGCGGCTCACGCGCAACTGCTCTGTTTGTGAAACTTGACTTTTTATCTGGCTCTAGAGCGCTTCAACCGTTCGCCGATTAAAATCAGCGCTAAGTGGCCTTCGGCCAAGCAGTCCCGGAGGGACTTCCTGGCGCCTGTGGCGCCTTTAGCGCCGATTTTAATCGGCGATGGCTTGGCTTTCTTTAGCGCTGGCCCAGCGGTGGCTCCGTCTCTGGCAGCGGGTTGCCCAGGATGCCAGGTTCGATGGGCGTGTTGAGTCCGCTGTCGGCGCGGACCTGCGGCAGAATGGGTGGGCCGGCTGCTTCTACTGCGCTGCCGCCAGTGGGCGGCACGTCACCCTGCCCGCGCTGCAAGTCGTCTTTCGAGAGGTTGAGGTAGACGCCGTTGGCGTCGCGCGCGTGGATGGCATTCAAGGGAACAAAGAGTTGGCTGGTGAAGATCAGCCCCTTTTCAACGATGAAGTAGTCTCCGTGCATGGCCGGCGTGGCGATCTCGCCGAGCTTCTCACCGTTGACGTCAAAAACGGGCGTGCCGCCGGTGAGTTCAAGATCAGCGCTGATCTGCTCGTTTGGATTGTTCAACATGCGTGTTCCTCCTCAAAGGTACAGAAAAACAACACCTCTTCCACTGCCAACCACGCACATTACATACCAACGCGCCATTCAATCGCCAGCCCAGGCCGGCTAGGGCGAGGACGCGCCGGAACGATCACCAGCGCTCCAGGCGGCAGCCCGGTAACACCTTCAAAAACAGCTTGACTTTTCCCGCCAAGCAAGGTATACTCTAGCAAACACCCATTAACAGTGATAGCCGCGCTGAAAGTACAGCGACGGCCATCATAACCCAGGCGCCGGCATTCGCGGACGCGCAGGGCTATCCCGCATTCTATAGCCCCGCACCCCCCGCAGTCCAGCGCCTCCAGTAGAAACGAGGTGATGGCAATGCAGAAATACGCTTGAGACTATCTTCCCCTTTGCTCAAAGGAGGTCGCATCGACGATTCCCTTGAAGTAGTTTGATAGAGGTGCTATCAAAATGCCCCTTGCAACGCAAGGGGATGCCATATGGCACCCCCTTGCAGCCGCCATCAGAAATATTGATAGAGATGGTATCAAATCGCTGCTTCCGAAAGGAGTGTTCGATGGAAAACATACTCTTGCTGCCGATAGCCCAAGCCCTGGTTCTCTTTCATGGGTACAGGTTGTTAGCCGTCCGCCTGCCAGATAACCGCGTCGCCGTCAGCCTCAAGGCGCTCTGCCGCATGCTCAATCTGGAGAGAAAAGCGCAAGTGCGCCACATTCAGCGAGATACGGACTTAGCCGGGCAGTTATTACTCGTCCGCGTTGAAACGGCTGGAGGGCCACAACAGATAGAAGTCCTCACGGTTGAGGCCATTGCTTCCTGGGTGATGGGGCTGCATCTCGCCAGGATGGCCTCGGCAAAGCGTCCGCTCATTCTCGCCTTGAAAGTCGAGGCGGTTGCGGTCTTCTACGGCTATTTCTTCAAGACCGATGCCGAGCCGGCTCGCCCGGCAGTGCCCCACGCGCAGCGGCCCCAGCAGCTACCGGCAAGCCAGCAGCAGCCTGCGCCTACATCGTGGGAGGCGATCTCTGAGGCAGGATATGAGGGCAAAGATACGCTTGATGGCCTCCAGCGGGAGATGCGGCGCGTGCAGCAGGAGATGCACGCCAAAACTGAGCGGGATGAGGCCCGCCTGGTGGCGCTTGAAGGCTATCAGGTACGGGAGCAAGCGCGGATAGGGCAGATCGAGCGACGGCTGGCTCATTTGGACCGAGCGCTGACCCATCTGGAGCAGTTGGTTGCCCAACTGAGGGCGGAGCCGCTCGCATCGCGCGCTGAGTTGGTCGTGACGGAACGCCTGATGAAGGCGGTGATTGAGCGGCTCTTGCTGCTGGAGGAGCGCGTCAGCCGGCTGGAGCCGAAGCCACCGCCACGCACCAGAGGGGGCCGGCCTCGCAAAGACCGACGACGCTGAGCAGTCGGTTCTGGCACAGCTTTTCACCGCTAGCGTCTGGCATATATTCTGCTGCATTCGGCGAGGTATTCTGGCAAGCTTCCTTCTCCCTCTGGAAAGAATATCTTATGAAAAGCTGGAGATCGATAAGCGTCCTCGCAGCGGCCTCGCTCATGGTCCTTGTGGCGTGCAGTGGTAAAGGATCAACAGAATATCAGGCTTTGATCGACCACCTGCGCGCCTCAGGGGCTGCCGTCGTGACATCAAGCGATAGTGTAGAGCTTCCCTTTTCAGGGACGGAACAGAGCATCAAGGTGAATGGCGAACTGGTTGAAATTTACATTTATGACACCGCTAAAGATGCCAATGCCGATGCAGCCGGTATTTCGTCAGATGGGCAGACCATCAAGGAGGATAAAGTAATTCTGACGATTAATTTGACTGATGCTCCACCGCACTTCTATAAAAAGGATTTGCTGATCGTATTCTATAGTGGCAGCACCAGCACGGTCATCACCCTTTTAGGGTCAGCACTTGGCCCTCAGATTGCCGGCGGATAGGTTTTAGCAGCATAGGAGCGACTGTTCTTTCAGGTACAGCACACCAATGATGCCCTGTAGCTGTAGCTACAGACTGCGGCCAGAACTGCTGCTATACTCGCCTTATACCTGGTTTTCAGCCCCGTGCCAACTGAACAGACGGTCAGGGCACAAGGTTGGATGACAGGCGCCATATTGGATATCCGCTTGTGTCGGATGATCCAGGAGTTCTCAGCAGTGCCGAAAGGAGCCATCTGATGTCGCACTTCTCTACTCCCCTCGACCGGCGTCCTGGCCTGGTCACTTTTGCCGCTGTTATGATGTTCGTCCTCTTTGGCCTCTATGCCATCGTCGCGTTCATGGAGTTCGCGCATGCCACCTGGCTGCTGTTCAGTCCATATAATGGGGTCGGTGGATCCCTGTTGGTTTGGGGGATTGTTGACGCCATATTGGCGCTGATTCTGTTGTATGCGGGTATCGACATCCTGGCAGGCGGAGAAGTTGGCAGGATCATCGGACTGGTGTTCGCCGTCTTAAGTGCCATCCGCTGGTTCTTTTACCTGCCCATCGCGCCAGTCTCAGCGGTGGTCTTCATGGCGCTCTCTATCCTTGTCATCTACGGCCTGGTGGCGCATGGAGAGTATTTCCGCTCCGATGCAGGCAAGATGACCAGCTAACTCCAGGCGGTGGAGCGGATCGTGTTCTGTAGGGTGTACCGGAGGGCAGCCAGCTAGCTGGACCGCCAGATTTGCACGGTGGTGTCTTCGCTGCCGGAGGCCAGCTGCGTGCCATCGGGCGACCAGGCCACCG
>CAZFWN010000047.1:0-30980 GCA_964522745.1 uncultured Ktedonobacterales bacterium | reverse complement strand
GCTTGCACGGGCCATTGCCGCCCATGGCGGCCTTGAACGCTGGAACACCTTCAACCAGGTAACTGCTACAGTCGTCGCCGGCGGGGGCTTGAGGCCAATGAAAGGCCTCGAAAATGATCCCCATCCCCGAGAGATGACGGTCACGCTGCATGAGGAAACGACGTGTATCAGCCCGTTCGGCCAGCCGGACTGGCGCATGGCTTTCACGCCCGACCGGGTCGCGATCGAAACCACCACGGGTGCCATCGTCAGCGAGCGCTCCGATCCAAGGGCTGCTTTCGCTGGCCACGTGCTGGAGACGGCGTGGGATCCGCTGCACAATGCGTACTTCAACGGCTACGCGATCTGGACCTATCTGACGACCCCCTTCTTGCTGGTCATGCCGGGCTTCGAGGTGACCGAAATCGCGCCGTGGCAAGAAGAGGGAGAGCTCTGGCGCGGATTGCGCGCGCGGTTCCCCGACACGCTGGCCAGCCATAGCCAGGAACAGGACTTCTACTTTGGCGACGACTTCCTGCTGCGTCGGCACGATTACCGCCTGGAAATCGCCGGTGGGACGCCAGTGGCGCAGTATGTCTACGATAGTGTGGAAGCCGATGGGATTCGCTTTCCGACGAAGCGCCGTGCCTACGTACGTGGGCCGCAGATGAAACCGATTCACGATCTGCTGTTGATCTCGCTCGATCTGAGTCATTTCCGGCTCACGACCTAATGCCTGTTCGACTGAAATGGAGGAGCGTTCTGTTACACACGCGAGGCCCAAACATACGCTCTAGGCGTTCGTTTCGCTGGAGCGAACACCAGGTGCGCAGAAAGGAACCCACCTAATGCAGATTCGAGACTCGGTGGCCTTGGTTACAGGAGCCAGTCGCGGACTGGGGAAAGCCTTTGTCCAAGCCCTCCTCGATGCCGGGGCGCAGAAGATCTATGTGGGGGCCCGGCACCCCCCACCGAGCACCGATCCTCGTCTGGAGCCGGTGCCGCTGGACATTACGAATCCACAGGACATTGCCGAGGCGAGTGAACGGTGTCAAGATGTGCAGATCCTCATCAACAATGCTGGCGTCATGCGCTCCAGCCCATTCCTGGCCACTCCCTCGATGGAGGCCGCACAAGCAGAGATCCACACCAACTACCTGGGGACGCTCTCGATGTGCCGGGCCTTTGCCCCCATCCTCAAGCGGAATGGCGGTGGGGCGCTCGTCAACATGCTTTCAGTGGTCAGTTGGTATACCTACCCCCTCAATGGGTCCTACTGCGCCTCCAAGGCGGCCGAGTGGTCTATGACCAATGGCATCCGCATCGAGCTGCGGGCGCAAGGCACGCTGGTCATCGGGGTGTACGCTGGCTGGATTGCCACGGAAATGGCGGTGCAAACCGATGATCCCAAGGCCCGTCCCGAAGACGTTGCGGCCAAGACGATGGAGGCCATTGCCGCAGGCCGTGAGGAGGTGCTTGCAGATAAGCGGAGTGAGGAGATCAAGGCGACGCTAGAGAGGGATCCGCAAGCCCTCTATCGCCGGATGCAACAGCTCTGGGACAGCGGGGTGCGGTTGGTATTGTGAACGGTTCGGACGTTGTCGATCCGCGATCCTGAAAAAGACCAATTGCTCACGCCGAAGCATTCCGCCCTCCTGGTCAGCCGCCGCAGATCTCTCCCATGCACTGGTATGAGCGCACGCCGATCAACGTTTGGGAGGACAGCGCATCCGTGGACAGACTCGCTTACCCCAGCGGAAACCGAGGCGCGGCGTAACTAACGCTGAACAGAGCCCTTTGGCTTGAGAGGCAGGGAAGACCAGGGCGCCTCACAGCGAAGCCAATGTCATGGCCAAGGCAAGACCAGCGAGCCCAGTGGTGGAAGCCTCCCTCCGGCCTCTCCTCTTCGAAGAAGCGCGGGCAAAGAGCGACGTAGTGTTGGATACCGATGGGTCTCAGAAGAGACGAGTAGGTTGGCAACAGCAGCGACAAGAAAGGCGGTGATGGTTCAGATGAAAGCACCCCCATTGACCCCATTGATGCAAGCGATTCAAGTCCATGCGTATGGCGCAGCCGATCAGCTGAAGTTGGAAGCGATTCCTCGGCCCCAGCCAGGGGAAGGCGACGTGTTGGTTCGGGTCTACGCGGCGGGGGTAAACCCGATTGATTGGAAAATCCGATCAGGCATGCTGAGCGCTGTTTTTCCTGCCACGTTCCCCTATGTGCCGGGCGCTGATCTGGCCGGGGTGGTGGAGCAGGTCGACGCAGGGGTCACCACGTTCCAGCCGGGGCAGGCCGTCTATGGGCGCGGGTCCACGGGCACCTATGCGGAATACGCGCTGGTCGAAGCCACCGCCCTGGCGCTCAAGCCGGCCTCGCTCAGCTTTGCAGAGGCGGCGGCCCTGCCGATTGGCGCGACGACCGCCTGGCAGGGCCTTTTCGATCAGGGCCACCTGCAAGCTGGTCAGCGGGTCTTGATTCTTGGCGGCTCAGGCGGCGTGGGCCTTTTTGCTGTGCAATTTGCGCGCTGGAAGGGCGCGCAGGTGCTGAGTACGACTTCCACCAGCAATGTGGAGTTTGTGCGCTCGCTTGGTGCCGAGCAGGTGATCGATTATACCAAGGAGAAGGTGACTGACAAGGGCCGCGAGGTGGATCTGGTCTTTGATACGGTGGGCGGCACCGCCCTGGAGGGGGCCTGGCCGACTCTCAAACGTGGGGGGACGCTGGTGAGCATTGCTGGACAGCCCGATGCGGCCAGGGCCAGCGAGCTGGGCGTGCGCGCCGTGAGCTTCTCCTCCCAGGTCACGGGCGAGCTGTTACGCACCTTCGCGCGGCTGATCGACGAAGGCCAGATCAGGACAGTCGTCGGGCGAACCTTCCCGCTGCGTGAGGCGGGCAAAGCCCAGGAAGCGAGTGAGCACGGGCATGGTCGGGGGCGCATTGTGCTGCAAGTGGCTTCATCGTAGGCAAGCGGGGTGATGCTGGAGGTTCAGGACGGAGAAGCCAGCCACGTCGGGGGAGAGGACCACGCAACGAGCGCTGAAGGGCCAGTGGATCGCAGCTCGCCTGAATTGGTGCCTGCAAAAGCAAGAGGGCTCGACGGCACCTCATTGTTGGTGAGGGATCTCCTCTTGGCAGGATCGTGATCGGATCAAGCGGTGAAAAAGCAAGGCCCCGACAACCCGTAATATGCGAAAACTCCATCCCAGGTTCCACACGCCTTTACGCCGCTTCGTGATAGTAGTCGTGGAGGAGGCCTCCCAGGATATCCCTCCGCTGCACTGGACCTTGTTCTGGTTGGTGGGGTGTGTAGTGGGGATCAGCTGACCAATGCCTTGATGGGGACGGGCCTGGTTATATTAGTGGTTGTATTCCCTCAGGACGTGATCCAAATGGCGTTCATTGAGGATGAGCAGATGATCCAAACACTCCTCGCGCACGCTGCGCACCCAGCGTTCCGCATAGGCATTGGCGTTTGGGGCGCGATAGGGCGTTAAGATTACCTCCATGCGCTCCGAGGCAAACACCACATCAAAGCTGGCGGGAAACTTTGCATCACGATCGCGAAGGAGAAAGCGCATCCTTTCCCCTTCCTCCTGGAGCTTGCACACCAGTTGCCGCGCCTGTTGTGTCACCCACTGGGCTGTTGGCCTCGCGGTACATCCAGCCAGATGAACCTGACGCGTCCCGATCTCGATGAAGAAGAACACATACAACGTCCGCAACTGCAGCGTTTCTACCGTGAAGAAATCACAAGCGAGGAGTTGCTGTTGATGCTGGCGCAGGAAAGCCCGCCAGGTGCTGCCGTGTCGGGAACGCATGGGCGCTCCAGGGATATGCTGGCGCTTGAGGACAGCTCGAATAGTGGAGCGCCCAATATGGTAGCCAAGCTTGAGCAGTTCTCCTTCGATTTTGCTGTACCCCCAGCGGGGTTCTCTCTGGCCAAACGAAGGATCAACACTTCCAGGTCCGGCGGAATGCGTGGCCTGCCCACCGCTAGTCGATGAGGAAACGTCCACTTATGCCGTACCAGCTCACGGTGCCACCGCAAAACCGTCTCGGGAGCGAACAAGAGCAGACTTTGGCTGAGCCGAACACGGGAATGCTTGGCCCCTTGCATCAGCTTGGCGGCTAAGATCGTGAGAGGAAGCTTGTCCCACCACGAGAGGCGAGGTGGGCGGGCTCGGGTTCGTTGTAAAACGCATATCTGCTGCCGGAGGAGCAAGATCTCGAGATCTTTTTCGTGTTCCGACCGAGCAAGCAGACCAAGAAGATCGAGCAGCGTGGAAAAAAGGTGTGCAAACACAGCGAAGGTCATACGTTCTCCCCTACAAAGGATCATGATGAAAGACACCCATCGTACCATAGAAAGCAGGGAAGAAGCGAGGATGCGCTGTAGGGAAAATCTGGAGCGGTGATCGATGGCGCCTGTACTCAACGCCCAGGATGTCATTTCCGCACATTACGGGTACAAAGCGGCTCGACGCCGGAAGCGAGCTGCCTAGCTCTTAACTCCCAAAAACCTTGGCTTGTTAGAGGGGAGTGATCCCCTCGTCGACCGAAACCGGGCGCTATAGCTTGGTCGGCTGACTCCGCCAGGGATAGTTGTTCCGTATATAATTGGCGGGCATATATTGATCCTCTATCCTGAAGGAGTCCCAAAAACCACATTGCGTAGCAACCGTACGAGTAAACGACGCGCGAGCGGATTGCCTTCTCCAACGCCACGAATGAGCGGGAACGTGGTGATCGTCAAATTTTGATGGTGATAGGTGGTCACGGTCGGGCGGTCTATCCAGCCGGTGAACGTGCCACTCAACACCTGCCCAGGATGTATCTGCTCGCTCCAGGGAATTACGGCCTCAGGGAGCAAGCCCATAAACGGCATGCCCAGCGGATTTTCTACCCGGCTCCATCTGGGATCAAGATAATGCCACGTACTAATCCAGTTGCCATCGTAGATGGTTCCCGCACGCGACACCGGCAAGAGGTGCGACACCCCTGCAGAGGCCGATTTTCCGTTTTTACTCACCGGCTTAGGAGAGACAATCACAACGCGCCGGCCTGCCTGGAGCGCCGCAACCACCTGTTCGCTATAGTCGGTGGCAATGACACATCCTGCGTTGGGCACAGACGGCATGAACGGACTGAGGGATTGGGCTTCTCCCAGCAGGGTAACAGCGAAATCACTGAGATCTTGATCGCTTTGGTCCACAACTGTGAGAGACAGGCGCTTGCGATCTAGCACATCAGCGTAGCTATCATACCATGTACATTCCAGCCAGGCGCTCGCGGCTTCTGCTATCTGCGGCAGGCGGAGCCGCAGCGTCTCCCAGGTCGTGATCCCCTCACTGATCGAGGTGCTATCAAGGGTCCCTCGCCTCCCCCAGGAGGTACGCCAGGCAAGTGATGTATGCGTGCCGGGGTGCTTGACCCAGGCAGCCTCAACGCTCATCTCGATCTGATCGCCAGCTTGCGCTACTGGTGGCCGCAAGCGCAGAATCAGCAGATGATCTTTCAACACGTCGCTGATATTTCGGAGTCCAGGCTTAAGCTGGCGGCGCATGTCTAGCAGGCCATTGGCCTCCCACTCAACATCGGTCCATTCCGTCATGACATATCCGCGAATGGCTGGGTGCCGGCGTATCTCCTCAATGGCATAGGCAAGCCCTACACATTGGTGCTGCTGCGTGGCGTAGACCAGATCATCATAACTGCCGAAGATGCGCTCAAGGCCCAGGTGGGTAAACCGCTCGCGCGCCCCATGTGTGCCGGCTAATCCTTGTAAGTACCTGGTGGTTGGGCTAAACCAGGCTGGCTCGTGTCCGTGCTGAGAAGTATACCCGCGCTCATTTGGCAGTCCCCATTGCCCAAACTCAGAGACAACCAGTGGTTCATTCCCTTGCCGTCGCGCTTCCTGCGTTGGGCTGAACGTGTAGGCGGGATGTGTAGCAAATTCAGCAAGCCATTCTGACCAGCGCTGGGCTGCATCTGGGATGAGCAAATAGCGATGAAAATCTTCCACATCACTGATAACATGAAAATTATCAGTTTCCGGTGAACCGCCAAAGCAAGGCGAATTATCAATGATGAGCCGGTTGCCGGCATGCTGCTTCAGCATGAGAAACTCATCCTTTAACCACTGACGGGCAGATTCATCGCGGGCCAGATTCGGTCCCCAGTCCTCATTGGCAATGGTTAGCAAGGCAAAACTAGGGTGCAGACGGTCGCGCTCCAGCAACAAATGAAGTGCTCGCCGAACCCGCTGCCTGGAGAGCGGGGTCAGGCGACCAAAGCTGGGAATCTCCTCCCAAACGAGCAAGCCAAGTCTATCAGCCCAGGTGAGGTAGCGAGGGTCGGGGGGTTTAATATGGCAACGCAGCAGGTTGAGTCCCAGCGCTTTTGCCTGCATCATCTCTGAGCGAAGGACATCTTCGTCTGGAGCCATGACAATGGTTGAAGGCCAATAATCCTGATCCAAGGCTCCATGAAGATAGATCGGACGGTCATTGAGCAAGATGCATCCTTGCTCAATCCTGATCTCGCGGAATCCCCACTGGTACGAGAGGCATTCCTCTGTGTCTTCCTGCCGCAGGTGCAAGTTCAGTGTGTACAGGATTGGTGATTCGAGCGACCAGCGCTGTGGAGCGCGAACCACAATGCCAGCGCGATTTTCGAGAAAGGTTGCTGGTTCAACACTCCCATCTGGAGCATGCAGCCATCCTGTCACCTCACCATCAAAGCGTTGCAGGTCAACTGTGCGCAACATGCCCGCAGCCGTATCTATCTCCCAGTGGATGGGTGGAACCGCCATCTGACGCTGAGTCAAGATAATGGGGCCAAAGACCCCAGCAGCGGGGGAATACCAATCTTGCTTGCCGTGCAGCATCTCGTCAAAATCGCTGTCACCAGCAAAACTGGTCCCAACCTTGAGCAGTAATTCGTGGGATGTGCTGGTAGCAACCAGTGCTGAAATGTCAACGGTGAGCGGCAAATAAGGAATATCGGAGCTTGCCAGCGCGTACCCATCCCAGAAGACTTCAATGGTTGCATAAAAGGATGGGATGGTGAGTATTACTGAAGTTGTTCCTGGAGCTTTCCAGGCTTCATTCACCAGTATGGCGCGATACCAGACAGTACGCGCATCCTGTAATGCAGAATAGCGCTGCCAGGGGCCAGGTTGTACCTCTATCGCTTTTTTCCATGCCTGCGGAGATGGCCTCTCAGGAGAGGCAAGGGCTTGCCAGGGGCCGGCAAGGTGATATACATGCACGATGTACACTCCTCACTTCCAGTAACACCAGTTCGGGGATAAGCAGACTGTACCCAACGATGATTTCTCTATGCTCGATAGGCTCAGAAATACTCGCCTTATCATTCAGCGATACGCAGCTTTAGCAACGTGAGTGAGTGGGCCGGAAACGTATACTCGAAGCGATGCCCACTAACATCTAGCAGCCTGGCCCGTATATCAACGGCGCAAGGCTGCTCAAAAGAATTGAAAATCCCTGGATCAGTGCCATTCACTTCGTAAACCTGGATACCTGGCAGCGCTTGTCTATCCCCAAGATGAATCATGGTCGTGAGGGCTTGCTCCCGGTCGCGATTTATCACAGCCAAGCTTACTTCGCTGGCGTCTACATCACACGTTGCTGCGGCATCCAAGAGTTTGAATGAGCCAAGGCCCGCTACCTGAAGCTTCCAAAGTGGGGAACCCTGCTCAGGGGTCACGGGGCAGGAAGGCGCATCGATAAAGAGATCCAGCGCTATATCCTTCATATGCTGGGCATACAGATACAATGGGTGGTAGATCGTTTGCAGGAACAAGCCCTCTGGGCTGGTAAAAATCGGGGCAATCACATTGACCAGTTGGGCCAGATTTGCTATTCCTACCGTGTAGCAGTGGCGAATAAAGATATTCAAGTATGTTGCGACGGCTAGCGCGTCGGCCAGCGTATAGCGTTCCTTCAGCGGCGAATCAGGGGGGGCATCGTGGAATAAGACATTCCACTCATCATAGGCTATATAAATAGGATGGGCAATGTGTTGTTCATAGCGAACGCAATCAATCAACATCCGGCAGATAGTAAGCGCGTACTCGGCCTGATGAGGTTCGAGCACATTACTGTAGTAGTCGGGGCTGTTGGTATATAGGTGAATGCTATGATAATCAACCAGCGAGGCCAACCCTTCCAGCACGATTTGATCCCATGTATTCCAACCAAACTGCCCACAGCTCACTAAATGAATACTGGGATCAGTCCACTTCATCACTTTGGCAAACTCTCTGGCTTTTTTAACATAATCTTCGGCGCTCAATGCTCCAATTTGCCAATTACCATACATCTCATTGCCCAGCCCCCAATACTTGACAGCAAAGGGTTCTGGATGGCCGTGCTGACGACGCAGGTTTGCCCAGTAGGTGTTGCCGGTTCCGTTACAATATTCCACCCAGGCTTGCGCTTCATCCAGGGTGCCTGTGCCCATATTGATGCATAGATACGGCTCAGCGCCGATAAGCCGGCAGCAGGCTATAAATTCGACGGTTCCAAATCGGTTAGACTCCTCAGCATGCCAGGCCAGGTCTATCCGGCGTGGCCGCTGCTCGACTGGTCCCACACCATCTTGCCAATGATAGCCGCTGACAAAATTGCCGCCAGGCCAACGGAGCACCGGAACACGCAAACCACCTATAGCCTCAAGCACATCACGGCGAAATCCCTGTGAATCGCTGAGTGGAGAGCCTTCCTCAAAGATACCGCCGTAAATGCACCGACCCAGGTGCTCGATGAAATGCCCATAGACCTTTTGATCTACGACTCCTAGTCTGCGTTCCAGGTCTATTCTGATCGCAGCCATCACCTTGTTCCTTCCTATGGTGAAGACCACCATGCAGGCGGTCTAAGGGGTATTGGCTTGCTTGGCAATAAAAAAACATCAGTACCCTGTCCAGTGTTCACGAGATAGAACACCTGACATCAAGCATCTCTGAGCATAAAGAAGGGTTGCCTACACCTATCAGATTTCAACCAGAGTATCAATACAGCCCAGCGAACTCAGGGTGTTGGTTGTGGTTCAGTGGTTGGCCCCTGGATCACTGGTTGGTCATGCTGCCAGTTGACGCGATCAAGCCACATAAAGCGGCTGTCGCCCTGCTGACCGTCGTCGGTCGTATTCCAGGCATGGTAGACAATCCACGTCTGGTTGCCCACCTGGAACACATTTTGTCCGCCTGGACCAATCACCGGAGGCGAGAGGTGTAGACGGCTGGAAAGGATCGGGTTTTCAGGCGCTTTCACGCACGGCCCAAGCGGAGTCTGGCAGCGAGCATACCCTACAGCGTAACTGGCCCCTCCGTAGTCATTGGCCGAGTAGAAGAGGTAGTAGTTGCCATTGTGCTTGAACATCTCGGGCGCTTCAATGACATTTCCTTCCCAGTGCTGGTCATTGACCAGGAGGGGCACTGGATTACCCACCAGGCTCAGCCCATCGGGAGCAAGCTCTTGGGCATAGAGATGCGTCGGCAGCCCGCAGCAGTTGCCATCATTCTTAAAATACAGATACAACTTCTCGCCATCGCGGAACGGGCTGGCGTCAATCGTGCCGCCTTGCTCGATCTGACACACTAGAGGCTGGGAATGCGTATCCCGAAATCCCCCATCTGGCCGGGTGCTGGTCGCCACGCCCACACATTGCCGCTGAGATTCCTGATCACGCGCCGTGTAATACATGACAAACGTATTGCCAATCTGGATTACCTCTGGCGCCCACACATTGCTGTTGCTCAAATCGACCCAGGTAGGGAGGGCCGGCATCGCGTCAGGCAGTGGCTCCCACCGGACGAGATCATCTGAGCGAGCCACCTGAATGTGCTTGCCAAAGGAGTTGGTCGCGTAGGCATAGAACTGGTTCCCGACCTGAAGGATGCTGGGATCAGGAAAGTCACTTTCAATCACCGGATTGGTATAGAATCCCTGTGTCGTCATCTTCGGTGTGCTTTCTGTTCTACTCTTGTAGATCTGTTGAATGCCCCAGGCTACAGCCAGGAGTCCTCCCACTGCTACCAGGAGAGCGCAGACAAGGCGCGCAATTCTTCCGAACCAGCTCTTGGGAGGAGCTTTGTTAGCAGACGGTATCGACATCAATCAGCCTCGCAAACCGGTGGTTGCCACGCTGCGAACAATGTAGCGCTGGAGCGCGACATAGACGAGCAGGACAGGCACGGCCACGATCACCGCGCCGGCCATCATCTGACCATATTGGGTGATATATAGGCTTTGCAACTGGCTGAGCCCCGGCGGCAGGGTGAGCTTATCGTTATCATTCAAGATGAGCAGAGGCCACAGGAAATCGTTCCAGGTGGCGACAAAGGAGATAATCCCCAGCGTCACCAGGGCCGGTCGTGATAATGGCAGAATGATGCGATAGTAGATTTGGAAGCGCGAGGCGCCATCCAGCATGGCGGCTTCCTCTAATTCCCTGGGCAGCGAGGAGAAAAATTGCCGCAGGAAGAAGACGCCAAAGACGCCCGCCAGCCCTGGCAGGATGACCCCCGCGTAGGTGTTGAGCAGCCCCAGGTTCGCAATGGTGACAAAATTGGGCACCAGAAACAAAATGCCTGGTACAAAGAGCGTTACCAGCATGGCAGAGAAGATGAGGTTGCGCCCCGGAAATTCCATGCGCGAATAGGCATAGGCTGCCAGCGAATCAATCACCAGAATAGCTATCGTGCTGATGCCGGCAACCTCAAGGCTGTTAAAAAACCACTGGACAACCGGAAGCAGCGGATTGTTCAGGTCATACTGATAGTTCGCCCAGGTGAAGGGGTGTGGTATCCAGCGAATATCCAGTGTAATCACTTGTGACTTCACCTTGAAGGAGGTCGAGAGCATCCAGAGCAGCGGTATCAGGATGATGAAGGCAATCGCGCAGAGCGTAGTGTAGAAGAGTAGGCCGCCCAGAACCTTTTTCAGGCGACGCGACGTGAGGCGAGTCGAGTAAGCGCTTAATGACTCGCGCGTAGATGTCTGGCTATTAGAGGTACTCACCATTGCGGTACTCCTTCCTCACAAGAGGATATATATACATAGCTTGCCTTCTGCAAAGACACGCTAGACACGGCTACGGAAGATCTTGAAATTGGTGAATGTGACCAGGAGCATTAAGGCCGCGACGATGAACGACATGGCTGCTGCTGAACCCTCGAAATCGTTGACAAACCCCTGGTTGTAGATTTCCATCATGACCGTCGTCGTGCCACCGCCGCCACGCGGATCGGCTGGGCCGCCATGTGTCATAAGGAAAGGCTGACCAAATAGATTAAAGGAAGCAATGATCGTAATGGTAATGATAAAGAGCAAGATGGGTCTGAGCAACGGGAGAGTAATATGCCAGAACCGCTGCCAGGCATTTGCCCCATCAACAGCGGCGGCATCGTGCAGTTCCTGGGGGATATCCTGAAGCGCGGCCAGCGTGATAATCATATTGAAGCCCATCGTCCACCAGACCGTTGCGACCAAGATGGCTATCCAGCCCCAGGGCAGCGTAGAAAGCCAGTTTTCAGTGGGAAGATGCCAGGATGCAAGATACGTATTGACGAGCCCGCCATCGGTCTGGAAAATCCAAAACCAGATGATCCCCACCACCGAGACTGAGAGCACCCAGGGCGCAAAATAAATCGCGCGAAAGAGGCTGATGCCCGGCCTCTTCGTATTCAGCAAAAGCGCCAGCCCAAGCGGGATAATCACCAGCGGAGGGACGCTGTAGACCACAAACGTCACAGTGTTGCCCAATGAGGTCCAGAACGTATGATATTCCACAAAGGAGGGGTTGAAGAGATCGCTATAATTCTGAAGCCCGACAAACTGGGTCAGGTCTGGGCGCAGATAATCATAGTGTAAAAAACTGATGTATAAGCCGCTGATGAATGGATACGCCACAAACACCCCAAACAGGAGCAAGTGAGGCAGGATAAACAGGTATGGTTGGAGAGGGAAGCGGCGTCGCTGCCTGCCTAGACTATCTACGGTCCCTGCCTGTAGACGGTTTTGCCGCTGTACCAGTATCGCCATCGCTGCTGCCTTTCGTGGAATCTGTTAAGCGGAGAGGACGAGTGGAGTAATGCCCTTCCGTGACCCCGCTCGACCCCTCCGTTCTTAGATATTCAGCTCGTCAGATGGGAGAAGCGACAACGCTCTTCAGGCTCACTGGTTGGGTGGCGCGCTGCCGTATTTCTGCTGATTCTGCTGGAGTACCTTATCTGCTTGCTGTACCGAATCATCCAGCGTCTTCTGAATATCGGTTGCGGTGCCAGCCATGATGGAGCTTACGGCGTTGTCCATCGGCGTCAGGTCATCAGCCACACCTGGCAGCGGCGGAGCCATAACCGGATGAGCCAGTGCTGATGCGAGTACGTTCTGTGGGGTCAGGGCTTGCAAGTCGGAGCTATTGCGCACCTTGTTGTAGGCCGGAACGTTGCCGGCCTTGGCCCAGGTCAGCGAATTATCAATCAGATATTTGATGAAGGTGCCTTCGGCGCTGACCGTGCAGGCATTCTGCGCAACCTTATGATGCGGCGTCGTCAGGTAGGTGGCGCCAGCCCAAATACCAGGGTTCTGGCCAATCTGGGGCGGCGCGGCGGCCAGACCTTTGAAGGAAACCCCATCGCCAGTCAGGTTGGACGTTTGCCAAATGCCGTTCCAGATCATGCCGACGGTGCCGGTCTTGAAGGAATTGACATCAGCATCCACCTCCAGCTTTGGCTGCGAGTATTTGCTCTGGGCGTCCTTTATCCACTGCAATGCCTGCACCCCAGCCGGACTGTTCCAGGTCGCCTGGGTATGATCGCTGCTGAATTCTGTTCCGCCAAACTGATGCAGCAGCATTTGGAATATCTGAGCGACCGGGAAACCTGAGGTGATCTGGAATCCATGATTGCTGCCAGAAGTGAGCGCGGCAGCGTCTTGGGCAAAGTCATTGGCATTCGTCGGAGGCGCGGAGATGCCGGCTTTGCTAAACAGATCAGCATTGTAGTACATGGTCAAGGCAACAAAGCTCAGCGGCACTCCGTACTGATGACCGGCAAGTGTGGCCTGACTCCATGCTGCTTCTGGGAAATCGCTGCTGCTGATATTGACTTGCGCCAGCAGGCTATCCATTGGGCGCACAATGCCACGAAAAGCAGCGGTAGCAATTTGATCTTCGTTGATGATGGCAACATCTGGCAAGGTATCTGAGGCAGCAGCAGTATCCAGCTTGGTAGACATATTGTTCGCAATCGTCATCTTCACCTTGATAGACGAATGCGAGGCATTGAACTGGGCCACAATAGAGGCCATTGTCGGCCCATCCGGCCCGGTCAAGCCATTCCAGTAGGACAGCTGGATATTCGAGCAGTTGGCGATACCGCTGGTATCGCCTCCGCAGGCTGCCAGCGATAGGAGCGACAGGACCATCAAGCACAAAGCCAGAATATTACCGCGCGCGAGTCGAATCCTGGACAACATGTCGTGTACCTCCCTTGGTACTGGTGGAGGATCTGGGCGCGGGCCAGGCGTCCTTGTATCCTCATGGATATATTGCCCCGACGTCGGTCTACAACGTTGAAATAAATTTTCCAACGTTGTAAAAATTCTAACATAACATCTGCCTACTTGTCAATATCCTTGAGCCTGTTTTTTTGACAATAAACAATGAAGCATCGTATAATTTTCTAACGTTGAAATACGCAGCAATAAGTTTCTTTGTATGGTGAAAGAGAAACAAGAGAGCGGTGAATACGAGATTAAAGGATGTTGCCGACCTGGCTGGGGTATCCATTAAAACCGTCTCGAATGTGGTTCACGGCTATGCCCACGTGACCTCGGAGACACGGCAGCGTGTTCAGGCGGCATTAGAAGCTCTCAATTACCAACCGAATCTGCCCGCGCGCTTCCTGCGCAAGGCGCGGGTTGGCGTGCTTGCCCTGGCGATTCCTGATCTGAGTGTCCCCTATTTTTCAGAACTGGGCGATATGATTATCAGGGCAGCAATGGACCAGAATTATACGGTCTTGCTCGATCATACCGGGGGCGAGCGTGCTAACGAACTACTGGTTATTCAGGGACTCCGCCCCCATCTTATTGATGGGATCATTTTAAGCCCGCTGGCATTGCAGCACGAGGATTTGCTTGCCCGCCGAGGTGACATGCCATTGGTCTTGCTTGGGGAACGTTTCTATGATGTGCCCTACGACCATGTGGTCATCGATAATGTTGCCGCCGCCCGTCTCGCTACCCAGCACCTTATTACCCTTGGCAGGCGGCGCATCGCGGCAATCGGAGACCAGGCGGATATTTCTGGTGAAACGGCCCGGATGCGGTTACGTGGTTACAAGGAGGCCCTCCTGGAGGCAGGATATCCTATTGATCCCACGTTGATTGTGCCTGCCAGGTCATTCCATCGTAGCGATGGCAGAGAGGCAATGCTCCATCTCCTGAGGTTAGAGCAGCCGCCTGATGCCGTTTTTTGCTTCAACGATCTTCTGGCGCTTGGCGCCTTGCGTGCCCTTTTTGAACGTGGCCTTCACGTTCCAGAGGATGTCGCGGTCGTTGGCTTTGACGACATTGAGGATGGCCGGTTTGCGACACCATCGCTGACCACTATTGCGCCAGATAAGCAACAAATTGCCCAATTGGCTGTTACCTTTCTGCTGGGACGCTGCAATGGCACGCGCACCGGCCCGGCTGAACATGCAGAGGCATCGTTCCGCCTGGTGAAGCGCGAGAGTACCCTGGCAAGGAGCTGACCTGTGCAGGCGAGCTATTCCTGTACGGGTGACCGATTACTGGCACGTCAGTGCCGAGAAACAGCGAGGAGGCCCCATTGAAGAGCGGAGATGCGGAAGCCGAAACTGGAGACCATTCCAAACCAGGGGCACAGTGCTTGTTTGTCGTCCTGTTTCATTCACCTCGTCAGTCGGGATCGCGGAGGCGAGTACGCTGCTGCTGCCAGAAACGGGGCGCCTCAAGCGCAGCAGGTGGCCGACAAGTTTCACCTGCTCAAAAACCTGCGCGAGGCGCTCCAAGAGTTGTTGGTGCGCAAGCAGTCGTGCTTGCCAGAGGTGGAAGAAGAAGTGCACTCCGAGGTGATCCCACCCCAAGTGCGAGGACGCGTCGCAGCGCCGCCCGTGCCGCTCGTCCAGCCGGAACCAGACCAGGAGCGGCACTATCGCCGCATGTCGGCGCAGCCGCGCCTCTCTCCAGCCAGCATGAGTGCCTCCCAAGTGCAGCAGCAAGCCCGTCGAGACAACCGGTACGCGCGCTACGAAGCCGCGCGCACCTTGTATCAGCAGGGATTCTCGATCCGAGAGATCGCTCGCCGCCTGGGGCACTCTCGGGCCGCCATTACCCGCTATGTGCAGGCAGGCACCTTTCCAGAACGCGCTCCCCATCCCAAACGCAGCAGCATCCTTGATCCCTACAAGCCCTACCTCTTGCGGAGATGGCAGGAAGGTTGCCGCAATGGGGTCCAACTCCTCGCGGAAATCAGGGCCAGTGGCTACCGGGGCTCCCGCTCCTTGCTCAGCTTTTTCATCGCCGATCTGCGGAAAAAGCATCAGGTGGTGGGCGACCCACAGGCTCTGCGCCTGGGCGTGGCTCACCCTCACAAGGCCAGTATTCTTGATCCCTACAAGCCCTATGTGCTGCAACGCTGGCGGGAAGGGTGCTGGAATGGGGTCCAGCTCTTCGCTGAAATCAAGGAGCAGGGGTTCCCCGGCTCGCAGCCGACGCTCCGCAACTTCCTCGCGGAACTGCGGAAACAACAATGCCTGGTAGGATCTCAGGAGATCCTGCCGGTGGACCTGGCGCAAGTCACCGTGGTCTTGCCAACACCGCTGCCGCCCAAACGCGAGGTGACACGCCGGATGTCTCCAGCACGAGCGTCCTGGCTCTTGTTCCTGCCAACCGAGCGCCTCACCGACCGCCAGAGAGCGCAGCGGGAGCGTCTACGCGAATGCCATCCTGATGTGGAAGCAGCCTCCCAATTGGTGAGCGCGTTTGTGGCGATGCTGGCCGAGCGGCGAGCAGAGGACCTAGAGGGCTGGCTCAGGCAAGCCGCGCACAGCCACCTCCCAGAACTCAAACGGTTTGCTCGTGGCCTGCGACGGGATGAGGCCGCAGTACGAGCGGCGTTCTCTTCGGAGGTCAGCAACGGTCAAACCGAAGGGCAGGTGCTGCGATGAAAGCTCATCAAGCGGAGTATGTTCGGTCGCGCCAACTTTGATCTGCTGCGGCTGCGGGTGCTGTATCGGGCCTAATCCAGATCGGCGGCGTGCTGCGGCTTCGGTCTCTCACTACCTACCCCAGATGTGATGGCGAACATCGCGGTGAGGACGACTCCTCTGCGCGCTCAGCCCTCCGTCAGGTGAACCAACCACGGATGCTGGGGATGCGCCTGGAGCAGCGCCTCTCTGAGCCAGGTGCGCCGTTCCCAACGTAACACGGGCAGGATCTGCCGGAAGTCCGCTTCATCCTTGGGGCGCAGTCCCTTGGCTTTGTAGAGCAATTGGATCTCGGGAGCGAGATAGGGGATGCCTTCCGGGGTGGTGTCCCCGACGGTCACGACTGAACGGCGAATGGTGGGCAGGCGGCGAAAGAGCCACTGGTCACCCTGGGTTTCAGCGATCATGAGCTGGATCGTCCAGGGCTGCATCGCATCAGGGCGACACCAGATGTCGTGGATCGCCTCGTCGAGGACTTCATCGCGGTGCCAGGGACGAAAGGGCCAGGTTTCATCGCGGGGTGGCGGGAGAGCCGCTTGCACATCCCACGTCCCAAACAGGGGGCGAACGGCCTGCTGATCCCGCCTCAGGATGAGGACATCGATATCCTCATGCGCACGCGTCTGCCTCCCCAAAAAGAGATCGATGGCCCAGCCACCCGCGATCCACCACGGAACGGGTAGGGTGGCAAAGAAGGCCGCCACCTCGTGTGGCGGCCAGGGCTGCCACCGACCCAACGGATGCTGGGCACCAGCCATTCGCTTCACCTCTTCAATTGCCTATCGCTCAATAAAGAACGAATCATACGTCTATGCTACCACAAGCTTTCGGGGTTCGAAACGCCCACTCCTTGTCTAAGCAAGTAGGCTCACTTAAATTGATATTGGTGGCGAAGTCGTGAGAGCTAGACAGCGCCTGGTAGGATAAGCGCAGAGAAGCATGTCTTCCAGCGTTCATGAGGAGGTCACCAATGTCTCTCAAGCCTACTCCGATTCCCCCTATCCCTGAAGAGACGGCTCGGGTCGCCCGCGCCGTATTTCCGCGCGGGAATGCCGTCCTCCAACTACGCGATCTGCTGGGCACCATCTACACCGATGAGTTGTTTGCTGATTTGTTCCCGACCCACGGCCAACCCGCTGAGGCTCCCTGGCGCCTCGCCCTAGTAACCGTGCTCCAATTTAGAGAGAACTTGACCGATCGCCAGGCCGCTGATGCGGTGCGCAGTCGGTTGGACTGGAAATACCTGTGTGCGACACGAAGCTGCATGAGATGAGTAGGAAGTGTTGCCACTTCCTCAGGTCAGTGTCCAGACCTGTCCCCACCTCCGCGTGCGCCGCTAGTAACGGCGGGGTGCGAAGCCGGGGGGAACGCCCAAGAGGTGGATGAGCCATCCATTCGCCTCAGGCCAGGGGAAGATGGGCAGGGTGAGCGTGAGCGAATCCTTGATGAGGTCTCGTCATTCCAGCATGCCGGAAGCGGTGGCTAACCAAGACGGCATTCTGAGCCAAGGACGTGGGGCGAGCGTCCCCGCGTCGAGCCACAACGGTCGCGTGTCCGTTGTGGAGGGACACCACCCACGCGATGCGCAACGAGATGATGAGAGCAGGGAAGTTGGCCTGTCATGCGGTTTGAAAACGCGCTGCTCTCGTTGACCAGCAACGGTCAGGTAAGGCTCACGAAGTCGCAAAGCAGCCAGAGAGGGAGACCAGGAGAGCGAGCGAGGTCGAGCCATTCTCAGGCGACGCGGAGGCCAAGAGCCGTGGCAAAGGCGACTGGTATCCCGAAGAGCTTGATCGAGACCTCTGGAGCGGCTGGTCTGCGAGCATTGACTGCCAGGCGTTCAGCCCAGGAGAGACGCCAATGGGCTCGCTCTGCGCGGGAAAGCCGTCGAGCTGGCGGAGACTGCGCCGATGGAGCCGTTTCAGCGAATTCGACCTCGACGCGCTGGTGACGCAGGAGTTTCACCACCTCGCGTCGATGAAAGCACCGCTGCCAGTCTCCCCACAGCACCGGACGAGAAAGCGGTGAAAGGGAAGGTTCCTCTGGTGGAGGAGAGGACTCACCAGAGACCGAGGAACCCGAAGCAACAGGCCAGTAGACGGCACTCACTCGTCGCGCTTTGCTGGTCGTTGCTGATGCTTGACACTGCTCACGCAGCAGACACGAGCGACAATGGCCGATCCGCGCGGCATAGAGCACCCGCAACGAGCCATTGCGCTCTGGTCGCCGCTCTTGGGGATAGAGAGGACAGCCTGCTGGACAGCGGAGCGTCCTATCAGGCTGGAGAACGAACTCTGCGCCGGCAAATCCTTTCGTGTAGGATGGACGTGCCCACTGCGGCGGTCCATAGAGGACGGAAGGGGCTTCAGAGGGTCGAGAGCGCAAATCAGGCGCAGCCTTCGCAGATTCACCCACCAATACGCGAGCAAACTCCGTCGTGCGCATAGGTGTGGGATGCAGCGCATGCCCTAATGCGAGACGGAGATTCCAGACCCATTGCGCGAGGATTTGCCAGAACTCCTGGCCCCAGGCCGTGTGCGAGCACCAGCGGTCAGGGTCCTGTTCCTCGTCTTCGTCACCGAGCACGCACTCAAACGCTCCCCGATGCAGATACAAGTTCACCACATCGGCAGGCGTGAATGCTGCTGCTGACAAAGCAGTGTAGAACAGCTCATAGACCAGCTCGCCACGCGTGATACCGACGGGAGCCTTGGTTGGAGCCGCCGGATGCGTGGCAACGATGACCCGTGCGCGTGGGCAGGTGGGCGAAAGAGCAAGCGCAGGGAAGTCAAAGAGGGCCCGACTAGTTCCCGTTTCGGGATGGGTCGTCTGCTGATCTGGGGGGTGGGCCAGGCGGGCTTGCACATGAGGAAGAGCGAGGACATCATAATCCTTGCCCCGCATGACGTAAGCGAGTCCATCCAGATCTGCGAGAATGGCCCCGTTGCCATATTGCCCATCCAGTCTGACCAGAGACTGACAAAGCGGTACCGACTGGGCTTGCAGATACGTGCTGATCGCCTTCACTGCCTGCCGCAGTTCTCCTCGGTAATCGCCGTTGCCTGCTCCCGATACCCCCGAAAACGTGCCGAGCCATTGGTGCGTATGGGCCTGGAGCACGGCCGTCCGGGTTCTTACAGCCTCTCCCCGCTTGCGTCCGAGGTAGCCTGGAGCACACACCTCATTCAATCGGCGCTGTGCGGCTGGCAAATCAGGGGTGGAGGGCAATGCGTGCTGACGGGCCGCTTGCCGTGTGCCATCCACATCGAACACCAGCCAATGGGTTCCTTGTCGATCCCACAACCCACCTGTTTGTTCCGCCTTCTCCAGTGGTCGAGCGAGCAGGTCCGCGAGAAACACAGTGCGCAATGCCTCAACCACCGCTTGGTTCAACGCAGTAAGTAAGCGACTGAGCGTCGATCGATGCGGGAGGCATTCTCGCCCGAAGAGCGCCATGAACGGGGCGGCGAAAGGCTGGACACTCTCATAGAAGGCTTCCAGGGTGCGTTCACCACTGATGGCGTAGCCCAGCAACACGACCGCAAAGTCAACGAGGTCGTAATGACCAAATCGACGCCGGGCGAAGCGCACCTGCTCCTCAATGGCCGCAAGTATACCTACGTGCTGCAGATAGTGCGCAATCACCGCGACTTCCCCAAACCAGGTCGGCACAGCGGGAACCGACTCCGCAGAAGTCTGGATGGAGACTGAGGATGACGTCATACGGCTCCTGGTCCTCCTCAGGGTCTGGAGCCCTCTGGAGGAGTATGTGCAGGTAACATAAGACAGGGCACGAACAAGAGAGCAAAACCTAACTGCATTTCTGGCTTGGTGAGGAACGGGTCATACCCACCTTTGCTGATACCTATTGATCGCTTGGATTCAAGCAGCAAACACAGCTGGGGGCACCCGAAAACGCACCCGAAAACGCACCTCCATCCCTACGGGCCAGGCTGCCCTGATGGGAGCAATGCCCGCATTTTTTCAGCCCGTTCGAGCGCTGTGCGGTGTACCTGACAATGTAACTCAGTGCCGTTAGCCAGCCGGATGAAAAGGCCGTGCCAAATCACCCCTGCTTTCTGCACCTCGAAGGCGGCCACCTCGCTTTTGGGGAGCAAGAGGATCTGCTCCCCAAGGGTGTATTGCCTGTCTGACTGGTAAAGCGCCACCCTGGTTTCCCCCACCAGGAGCAGCATGTAGGCGGATACCCTGATCGGCTCGTCTTTCCCAACCATCTGCTCTGCGAGCGCCTCAACGGATTTCACAACGATTCCCTCCGTCAGCGCCTCCACCACTCCCCCAGATGCTTGTCTGATCGTCTCTCCGAAAGGGAGCATCAGGCTGGCTAGCTTCACCAGCGCCTCGGCAGCTATCTCTGGTCTCACCACTCTTTTCCCTCTCAGTAACAAGCGCACAACGATTGGCTCAGGGAAGAGGTCGTGTTCTCGCGTTGTCATGCTGTTCAACCTCCTGTGCCGCTCTCCAGGTCAGCAGATTCCTCTGACCTGGAGAGCGTGGGCACTCCTCTTGCTGTTCATGGGCTGGTGATGAGAGGGCGCTCGCTACCACAAAGCAAGCTTACACGGCGGCACCTCCCTTTCCAGGCTGGACTACGCACAGGCTTGCGAATTTACGATGACGTCGCTTATTCGCTCAAATCCGAAATCATAGAGCCACCCCATGGTGTGCTCAGCCGTTCCGTTGTGAATCACGTACCCAAGGCCATACTGGTAATGGATTCTGAGAGTAAAGGTCAATTGCTCTTGCGTTTGGGCGGGCACCGTCAGCGGAATCATGTCACTGGGACCATCGCCTGGGACCAGATACTGCTGAATATGGTCTTTCTGGTAGAGCGTATTGGCGATGCGATCTCGATCACCGCCATCCTGGTCGGAAGGGAGCGTATTGTAGATGGTTTGCACGCTATCAGTTCCCACGTACATCAAGAAGGGAACGTCATATTCGTACCAGCCGGTGACCGCAGAGGCAGTGCAATTCGCAATGATGCTGCTCATGAGCGAGACATCCAACGTGCTGTCCGTGCTGCTATGGGAAAGCTCCACCTCGATGGAGTCCTGAGGTTGTGGTTGTTGACCAAAGAAGGCAAGAGCGGCGCTGATGCACTCAGGGATGACCTCGACGGCATCAGCAATGGAAGCGGTCTCGTTAAAATACGCCTGTCCCAGTGCGAAGCCTAGCTTACCCAGGCACACGATCCCTTTGGGTACGGCTACTGTTGTTGTTTGTGACGAGCAAGAAGATGCGGTAAGCATCATCGCCACCAGGAGCAGGAAAGCGAGATTGGCGTATCGGATCTTCTTCATTGAGAAATCTCCTCTCAGGAGCAACATTGGTCAAGCCACGTGCTCACAACCAAACCAACCGCAGAATCCAACTTGTTGGAATCGGTGACGCGTTTATATACGGTTCGTACGAGGGGAGCCCCACGCTATCCCGCCTGAACCCCTCAAGCGTCGATGAGTGATGCAGATCGGCAGGGTTGCCCCCGTGCGGCGAACATGGTCCCGGTGCGTGCCTCAGTCCTCATCCCCTGGGAATCGCAGCCAGCACCCCTGTGCAGAGGGGTATGCACCTTATTGCAGGGTGGGTGGTCGGTAGCGATAGTGGGCTGCGGTGATTGGTGTAAACACGCGGCCTTGCTCCAACAATTGATCAAAGAAACGACCGACTTCTGCTGAGCGGAAGTACGTCGGGCAGACGGGTTCAGCCGCGTTGGTGAAATACTGCTTGAACGGTTCATCATCCCCTCCGGTATAGCGCGCCGGCTCAAGCCGCCGGACGGGCAGACCCCAGCCTTCCATGTGCCGCACCAGGCGCACTTGCTGGATGGCGTAGCTCACCTGAATGCCCCGGGCCAGGTTGAAGCGGGTCGCGCAGTGGATTAAGCCTAAGGGAACCAGACGGGGTGGAATCCGGTCCCCAGCGGCGTGATCAACCATCAGGCGACTGACCTCCACGCTTTCGTCGGGCCGCAGGTCCCTCAAATCGCCGGGTTGCTCGTAGCGCCAGTGGGTTTCGATCGGCAGGGGCCGCTGGTGAATCAGGCGTACCGTTCCCACCACCTGCGTGCCACAGGTGGCGATGAAGTAGGAACACCCGTTGGCGCGATTGCTTGCATCCATTTCGAGGCCGTCGGAGCAATAGGATGCTGGCAAATACTGCTTTTGTGCGACGTAGATCTGATAGCGCAGTTGATACATGTTCCGCACTTCTTCCGGGGTTTCTGGGGTGCCAAAGCGAAGGGTTTGGTCGCCAGTGGAGGTGGCATGGGTGATTGACAGGAATGTCTTCATCAAGGTGTGCGCGGCGCAGACCCGCTTCGCCCAGCGAGCGAGGAAGCCGCGTCCTCCATTCTGCTGAATTGAAGTGAACTACAGTGATACGCGTGTTCTGGCACGACGGGTCTCTGCCCTGAAGCAGGGGAGCAGGGTCTGGAGCCCATGTTCCAACCTGTGCATCAAGCTCAAGACACTTCCCCTGCTACGAAGCAAATGAGCAACGAGGTCGAGAGAGCAGCCCCGTTTCATCTGCACCCATTCCTGAAAGGGCTGACCTCCTGCTACCATGGGCAGAACGAAAATGGCTACGCGTGTGAGCCACCCTCTCTCTAGTCAGGGAGGCACAACCAGAAGACATAGTCGTGATCGTGATAGGGTAAAGCCGGTTTCCTTTCTTGAGGCAGGGCTGGGCCTGCACTCACATAGGGCGCATAGCTTGGCACCCCTGGTGGAACGAGCAATTGGACCTCACTCACCTGGACCATCCGGCCGACAACGGAGCGCGCTGTGGTGGCGGGTTTGGTGTCAGGCTGCTCGACGAGGTGTTCGGCGAGGGTATGATTGGCCTTCGTCGCGCGTGGAAACGTCAAATCGAGCAGCATCGGCAGGGTGTTCCCCTGGGCATTGCTGAGCGTGCCGGCAAACGAATTCAGATCTGGCGTGCCTTGCCAGCGCGTGGCCCCCTGGCCACAGCGGAGGAGTTGGGTCAACTGATAATTGGCTGCTCCAGCGTGGGGCCACAGCTGAATCGTGTAGGGACCATCGCCCCTGATGGTGATCGCGCAGCCCAGGGTCTGCAACACAGCTCTGGCATTCACCGCCTCGGCCAGGGTAGAGGTGGTTTGGGCTGACGGTCGGACTCCTGGTTCTCCCCCACACCCCAGCAACGCCAGGAACACCGTCCCACCCAGGAGCAGTTGAGCCGCCTGTTTCCCAACTACTCTTCTGGATAAAACGGTGCCTGCCCAGAGAGAACCAGGCTCTTCTGTCACCAGCAGCCCTGGTGCTTCCCCAGCCTGGTGTCCAAACAAGCGGGCGCGCTGTGCGATGTGGTAGTCCAGATCGCCATCCTCCACCGCTGCTTGAACCGCTTGCTCCTCCAGTAGGAAAGGACGCCGTCCGGCGGGAGACTCCAGGGAAGCACCTGGATTGCCTGCCACCTGTACTTTGGTCCATCTGGGTCTCCCACTCAGGAATGTTGGCCTGCGAGCGCCCAGCGAGCGCGAGCCAACGCACGAGGACGCCTGTGCATCCCCCGTTCCGTGTTCTAGGGTCGACCACGTAGGACAGGTCGGGGCGCCAGGCGCGAAGGGAGCCTGGCAGCGTGGGCCACGCTGATTAAATGGAGCGAGTGACATCGCGACCTCCTGTGGATCCTGGAACAACTGCCTCTGCGAGCGGGACAGCGCCGGTGGGGTGTGTACTATCATCCCTGGTCGGGTGCTGCTGCCTACCTCACTGGCAAGTATGCTGGAAGCAGGAGACGGCCACCACCGACAATGCCGACAACCGTGCCGACAATCGTGCCGACAATGATTGCGCGCCTCCTGGTGGTGTGGTATCATCGGAGCACAGGCCGTTGGTTGTTGGGCGCCTGGCACGGTGCCCTGGCAACGCCGGGAGGGACCATCCGATGAGCACGCTCCCCTCGCTCAGCTTTGGGGCCCTGCTCCGGCGATACCGTCAGGCGGCCGGACTTACCCAGGAGGAACTGGCGGAGCGCGCCCGTCTGAGCCGAGATGCGATTGACACCCTGGAACGGGGCATCCGGCGTACCCCACGTAAAGCCACCCTGGCCCTCTTAGCCGAGGCCCTGGCCCTCTCCGCAGCGGAACGCGCCCGGCTGGAAGCGGCCGCGCGCCAACAGGGGCGGGCGGCCTCGCCCACGCCGGCACGGGGCGCATTCCTGACTCCACCTGGCAGCCCCTCCTGGCCCCTGGTCGGGCGGGCGCGTGAGCTGACCGTGCTGGAGCAGCACCTGGCCGGCGCAGGGCCACCCGTCCTGCTGCTGGCGGGCGAGCCCGGCATTGGCAAGAGCCGGTTGCTGGGTGAAGCGACGCGGCGTGCCGCCGAGCGGGGCTGGACGGTGCTGGAGGGTGGATGTCAGCGCCGCAGTGGGCAGGAACCCTTCGCGCCGCTGGTGGGCGCACTGGAGGGGCACATCCGGCATACCTCTCTCGCCTCGCTGCGTACCGGCCTGGATGGGTGTGCCTGGCTGGTGCGTCTGCTGCCTGAACTGGCAGAAACCACCCTGGTGCCCGCGCCTTCCTGGACGCTGCTGCCTGAGCAGGAGCGGCGGCTGATGTTTGCCGCGGTGGGACGCTTCCTCGCCAATGTGGCTGGACCGGCGGGCACCCTGCTGGTGCTGGATGATCTCCAATGGGCCGGGGCCGATGCCCTGGACTTGCTGACGCTGCTGATGCGCTCCCCGGCTGCCACTCCGCTGCGGGTCCTCGGCGCCTATCGCACCACCGAGGTGCGTCCTCCCGATCCGCTGGGCCAGGCGCTGGCGGATCTGGCTGCTGCCGGGCTGGCGGCACAGCAGCGGCTCGGTCCGCTCGCCCAGGAGGAGGCGAACACCCTGCTTCAGCGCATCCTGGCTGGGGAGCAGGATCCTGGCCGAGCGCGCAGGGAGCAGGTCCTCGCGCGGACCGGCGGCGTGCCCTTCTTCCTGGTGAGCTGCGCCGAGGCCCTCCGCCATGGAACGCTGGCGAGCGAGGAGGCGGTGGTGCCGTGGACGGTAGCCCAGAGCATCGGGCAGCGGGTCGCCGCGCTGCCCGTGCCAGCGCAGGAAGTCCTCGGCGTGGCAGCGGTCATCGGGCGCCAGATGCAGCGCTCAGTGCTGGTGGCCGCCTGCACCTCCTCAGGTCAGGACACGGGAGCGCTGGTGGGAGCGCTGGAGGCGGTGGCCCAGGCCCATCTGCTGGTGGAGACCGGCGAGGACCACTATCAGTTTCCTCATGACCTGATCCGCGAGGTGGTGCTCGCTGATCTCTCCGCCCTGCGGCGGCGCCACGCTCACGCGCAGATTGCCGCCGCGCTGGAACAGGCGCCAGGCGAGCCACCGGTCGAGCAGTTGGCCGAGCACTACCGCCAGACCGACGACCACGAGAAAGCCCTCCTCTATCTGGAACGCGCCGGCGACCGGGCCAGGACGCTCTATGCCCATACCGCCGCGGAGGGCTCCTATCGCGCCCTGCTTGAGCGGGTGGACCGCCCGCTGGAGACAGCCCGGGTGTGCTGGAAGCTGAGCCGGGTGTTGAGCGCCCAAGCGCGCGATGACGAAGCGCTGGCGCTGCTGGAGCAGGCGACAGAGTGCTATCGCCAGGCAGGTGATCCCGCCGGACACTGGCGCACGCTGACCCACATTGGCTTTGAATACATCTATCTGGGGAACTACCAGGCGGGACTGGCGCGCCTGGAACCCTGGCTGGCGAGCGTCAAACAAGCGGGACTGCCCGAGGTGCAGGCGAGCTTCCAGTCGTGCCTGAGTCTGCTCTACCTGTATACCTGGCAGTTCCAGGAGTCCCTGGCCCAAAGCGAGGAGGCTCTGAGCATCGCAGAGCCCCAGGGCAGCGCACGGGGGGTCCAGCTGGCCAGGCGCGTGCGAGCCGGGGCATTGCTGTTCCTGGGGCACATCGAGGAGTGCATTCAGATCCTGGAGCCGCTCGTCCCCCCTCAGGAGGCGATCCGAGACGAAGGACCGCTCTATATCTTTTACACGCTCTCCACCGGCAACCACCTCAGAGGGGACTTCGCTCGTGGGGTGGCGGCGCTGGAACGGGGGCTGGAAGCAGCCGGGCGCATGGAGTCGCGGCTGTGGAAAGGAATGTTTCAGGCGACGCGGGGCCATTTGGCGTTCTTGCGAGGCGAGTGGAGGCAAGCCCGGCAGGACTGGGAGCAGGCGTTGGAAACGACGCGTCAGAGCCGTCGGTCGTGGGCCTGGTTTCTGATTCGTTTGGGACTGGGGCAACTCGCCCTGGCCGAGGGTCAGCATGACCAGGCCCTGCCGCAGTTAGAGGAGGCGCTGACCCTCTCGCAGGAGTGGGGACAAATTGCCCCGCCTCGGCAGGCGGAGAGTCTACTGGCCGAAGAGGCCCTGCTGCACGGACAGGCCGCCAGAGCGCGTGTCCGCCTGGAAGCGATCATGAGTCGTGTGGGAAACCAGCAGAGCGTCTTTGATGCCGAGTTCTTGCCGCTCCTGGGCTGGGCGGCGCTGGAGGGGGGTGAGGAGGAGCGGGCGGACGTGCTGATAGCCGCGGGCATCGGACGGGCGAGAACCTCCCAGGACCGGCTGGCGTTGGTGGATGCGCTGCGGATCCAGGCGCAGCTCTGCCTGCGGCAGCAGCGCTGGGCCGAGGCGGAAACCGCGCTGGAGGAAGCGCTGATCCTCTGCCGAGCGATGCCCTATCCCTGGGCGGAGGCCAAAGCGCTCTACGTCTCTGGGCTGCTGCACAGGGCAAAAGGTGAACTGGAGCTGGCCCGTGAGCAGATGGAGGCCGCGCTGGCGATCTGTGCCCGGCTGGGTGAGCGGCTCTACGCCGAGCGGATCGAAGCGGCACTCGCGAAGCTGGAGCGCTAAGCGGCAAGCAGAAGAGCAGGCTAGACACACAGAGAGACTCGAGCCAGCCTGGCAGGCCCGAGGAAGCAACGGTTCAAGCACAGGAGCGCTCCAAGCAGACGAGCGAGAAACGCCTGGTCTCGTTTTATATGATCTCGTTGCGCATCACGTGGGAGCCAGGGCGCGCTCCAGAAACGCCTGCGCTTCGGAGATGTTGCGCCGGCGCACCTCTTCGCTGTCCGGCTCTGGCGCCTTAGCGCCCACGCCGAAAGGGCCCTTTCCCGTTGCCACTCTGGGCATCCTCGCTTTCCGCTGCCTGGCTCGCCTCCAAAGGCGCCAACGTCTGGAACTCGCCAGTGATCGCCACTGACGGACCTGTTCGCCCTGGATGGGATGCCCCTGGTGCTGCAGTGTTGCCTGGTGGCAGCGCCTGTACCTCGACCGGCCCGCCCAGTTGCTGCTCCACCTGATCGAAGGCGGCAAACGCATGCTCGAACATCCGCCGTTCCAGCGCCGCAATCCGCTCGAACCGTTGCACCTCCAACAGCGCTCGCTGCTCCCGCTGCATCGCCAACATCCGCTTCTCCGAGTTCTCGGTGGACTTCGCCTGGATGAAGTAGCACACCTCTGCTAGCTGGGCATATCCTGTGTGGTGGGTTTCTTGGCCACACTGCTGGCTCCCTTTTCGCTGTTCAGAACTTGCTGCACACCCAGCGCAGTTGGGTTCGGTAGCGCTACCGGTTAGTTGCGTACTATTCGATCACACGAGCGCTTCAATGAAGAGGCGTTCTATTCTACCCCCTTGACAGAGATGACTTTGATACTTTATACTTGCTGGTAACGCTACCGGTAAAGCTATCAATCTTTGTACTCCTTTTGCCTTGTTATCAGCAGGAGCACCCGCGCGCTCCCTCTGAACATGCTGCGTTGCTTCTGCTCAATGAGCCGTCGTGTTTCTTGGCTTTGTCGTGTGGCCGCCTCACGCCAGGCAGAAAGGAGGGAATCCCACACCCAGCGGGTATTTCCCCTGACGGGTACATGCCGGTTGCCTGCTTATCGGATGAACGCCCCATCGCAAGACCACTCTATAACTGTATCCTCGCAGTAATCGGAAAGGAAGACGCAATGCGGCTGTTTTCACACAGAAACCAGGATACCAGTACTCAGCGCGCTCGCAAGTGGTCAACCCCTAAGCACACTCTCTTTCTCACACTGTTCGCCGCCATCCTCCTGGCGGCGCTTTCATTCCGCCTCGGCGGAACAACGCCTGCCCACGCGGCCACCTTTAACCTTGTCTGGAGCGATGAATTCAATGGGGCTGCCGGTACGGGCGTCGATACCTCCAACTGGAAATACGATACCGGGACCGGCTTCGGCACAGGCGAAATTGAAACCATGACCACCAGCACGGCCAATGTGAAGCAGGACGGCCAGGGCCATCTGGTGATTACACCGATCCGCGACTCCAGCGGGCACTGGACTTCGGGGCGCATCGAAACCGTGCGCGATGACTTCGCCGCCCCTGTGGGCGGTCAACTGGAAATCACTGCCTCGCTTCAGCAGCCCAATGTCTCCGGCTCTGCCGCGCTGGGCTACTGGCCGGCCTTCTGGACACTTGGTACACCTTTCCGTACCGATGGGGGGCAGTGGCCGAAAGACGGCGAGGTGGACATCATGGAAGATGTGAACGGGCTGAGTTCCGTCTATGGAACCCTCCACTGCGGGGTGAGTCCCGGCGGCCCCTGTAACGAAACCAGCGGCATCGGCAGCGGCAGGCGAGCGTGCTCAGGCTGCCAGACGGGCTTCCATACCTACACCGAGATTCTGGATCGCAGTGTCTCGCCTGAACAGATTCGCTGGTATCTGGATGGGGTCAACTACTTCACCGTCAGCGCCAATCAGGTCGATGCGACGACCTGGACCAATGCCGTCGATCACGCCTTCTTTGTCATCTTTGATCTGGCAATGGGCGGCGGCTTCCCGAATGGCGTCTCTGGGCAGACCACGCCAACGTCTTCTACGCAGTCCGGGGTGCCCATGCTGGTGGACTATGTGCGTGTCTATACCGCCAATGGCTCAGCGCCCACGCCGACGCCCACCAAGAGCGGACCCACGCCCACCCCTACCAGGAGCGGACCTACTGCTACCCCCACTCCTACAGGCTGTTCAGGCACCTACACGCAGGGCGTGAATAATGTCAACTCCAGCAGCGCGCAGTTCTGGTTCAAACCCTGTGGGTGGACCGCAGGTTATGTCATCCTGCACTATACGGTTCCAGGCAAGGTCCAACAGAACGTTCAGATGACCTATAACAGCAGTACTGCTCGCTGGGAATACACAGCAGGCGGCATGAGTTCAGGCCAGACGATTACGTACTCGTTCACCTACCAGAAGAGTGGGCTTCAGTACGACACCGGCAACTATACCTGGACCCATCCATAATCCTTGGTCGCTCGGTTGCCCTGGATAAGAGCAACCGAGCAGCCAGAGTAGAACCGTATCTGGCCTGGGGGTGCTGGTGGATGAAGTCCTGTGCTGCCTTTGTTACTGCAGTCGGGAAAATCCAAGGGTCATGCAGAAGATCCTTGCGCCCGAGTACGGGATAAGGAACCGTGCTCTGGCATTGCGGCAACAACTGGTAGTTCGATTGATATGGAGAGAACCCTGTAACTCCAGTTGCGCGACTGGTCATGTGCAGACCTACAGCCAGGGACTATGGCGGGGCCAATGGGTTTCCCGCCTCGCGTTCAGCACATCAGGAGAACAGATCAGGGGCTCTCGACCTATCTACGAGCGCACCCCTGCCAAACAGGCTCGGAACAGTCCAAACGTTCAACCACATCAAGCATTGGAGCGCTTTCATCTCTATCCCCGGAAGCGGGATGAAGATTCCCGTGCGATTCATGAAGAAACACAAAAGGAGATGTCATGGATACCCATTTTCTCGGTGCTCTGTGGCACCGGAAAGCGAGTCAACGGCTGATTGGGATATACATCGTCCTCGCTCTCGTGTTTGGCCTCTTCGCCACCTTCCAACTCCTTGTGCATCCTTCCTCCGCGTATGCTGCCGGGAACGTCCAAATCAACGCGGGAGGCGCGGCGGCTGCGCCCTTCGTAGCCGACACGGACTTTTCCGGTGGGCGGAATGGCTCCGGTACGACCCATGCCATTGATACCAGCAAGGTGACTACCCCCGCGCCCCAGGCAGTCTACCAGACGGATCGCATTGGCAACTTCACCTACACCATTCCCAACCTGACAGCCAACGCTTCCTATACGGTGCGCCTGCACTTTGCGGAGATCTATTGGACTGCAGCGGGCAAGCGCACCTTCAACGCCAGCATCAACGGTAGCCAGGTGTTAAGCAACTTTGATATTTTTGCGACGGCTGGCGGAGAGTATATTGCCGTCGTCGAGCAGTTCAGCGCCACCGCCTCTACCAGTGGCGCCATCACCATCCAGTTCACCACCGTCAAAGATAACGCGCAGGTCAACGGCATCGAGGTCCTTGGGGGAACGTCATCAACCCCCACACCGACCCCTACTTCGACTCCTACCTCAGGACCTCCCAACTTCGGTCCCAACGTCTACATCTTCGACCCGTCGATGTCCGCCTCCTCGATCCAAAGCACGTTGGATTCCATTTACAACCAACAGCAAACCAATCAATTCGGCACACAGCGCTATGCCCTCCTCTTCAAGCCGGGCACCTATAGTGTGGGTATTAACGTCGGCTTCTATACCCAGGTGGCTGGCCTCGGCTTATTGCCTGGCTCGGTTGTCATCAATGGCTACGTCAATGTGAATGCCGGCTGGAATGGCGGCAACGCGACCCAGAACTTCTGGCGTGACGCCGAGAACATGAAGGTCATCGAGACCT